>CAZGCW010000036.1:8173-21449 GCA_964524295.1 uncultured Pseudomonadales bacterium | reverse complement strand
ATTTTATCCACCCGAGGAACTGTCTCAGTCCCATAAGCGAACGCGGCTATCGCCTGAGCTCCTCCCATCATGTAGATACTAGAAACCCCACAGTAATGGGCTGCCGCGAGTACAACGGGGTCAAGAATGCCCGTACTCGAGGGTACTGCTAGAGAAATATCCTTAACCCCGGCAACGATTGCAGGGATCGCGGTCATAACGATAGTCGACGGGTAGCTCGCTTTACCTCCCGGCGCATAAATGCCGATTTTCTTAATCGCTCGGACGCGCTGCCCCAACTGATTGCCGTACTGATCCCTATAACGCCACCCCGAAGCCGATAACGTTTCCTTCTGTTTTAGGTGGTACTCTCTGACTCTCTCGATGCTTCGCTGCAAAGCCTCGTTCACAGGACTCGCAATCTGCGCTGTAGCAGCCTGAACCACTTCCTCGGAAACCAGTAGATTCCCCGCCGCAGCGATTTCGAGCCCATCGTATTTCCGACAGTACTCCAGCAATGCCGCGTCTCCATGCTCCTTAACCTGACTCAGTATTTCGCGAACCTGACTCTGAACAAGATGGGTATCATTTCGCGGTAAAGCCAATTGAGCATCCAACTGTGTATTAAAATCAGCACGACTACTTTTAAGTATCGTTATCATGGGCAGAGTGCTCCCAATTTCTGGATAATATCCTGCACATCTTCATATTTTGTTTTCAACGAGACTTTATTGACAATTAATCTGGCAGAAACCTCGGCAACCAGTTCCTTTTCTTCAAGCCCATTGGCGCGCAGGGTGTCCCCGGTTTCAACAATATCAACAATGCGGTGAGCCAACCCCATGAGCGGAGCGAGTTCCATCGCTCCCGACAACTTGATGATATCGGCTTGTACACCCTTAAGGGCATAAAATCGTTTTGTTACTTCAACAAATTTGGTTGCAACTTTGATTCGCCGTGGCAAGCTTTTTTCAGCAACTAAGCCAGCAACGACAATTCGGCATTTTACGATATCAAGGTCGATCGGTTCATAAAAACCGTTTCCTCCATACTCGAGCAGAACATCTTTGCCGACCATACCAACATCGGCGATGCCGTGCTCTACATAAGTAGCCACGTCCATACCGCGCAACACCATCAGATCAACCAGAGGATCATTGGTCGGGAATACCAGTTTGCGAGACTGATTAAGGTTGTCTTTCGGCTGAATCCCTAACCGGCCAAGCAAGCCGATTAATTGGTTTAAAGGACGACCCTTCGTCAACGCAATTACTATGGGTTTTTTCATGAATTTAATACTTATTTGTTAGCTATGCCTTGTGGTCTTATGATCTAGTAGCTTTGCCTACTGATCTCAGCGCCCAGGTTCTTTAATTTTTCCTCGACTTGCTGATATCCGCGGTCAATGTGATAAATCCGATCCACCAGCGTCACGCCCTCGGCAACCAATCCAGCAATAACCAAACTAACCGATGCCCTCAAATCTGTTGCCATGACCGGTGCGCCGACAAGCCTGGGAACCCCATTGACTAAAGCCGTCGTCTGGTTGCCGTCCAACGAGATATCAGCGTCCATTCTATTGAGTTCAGGTACATGCATAAATCGATTTTCAAAAATCGTTTCCTGAATCATGGCTGATCCTTCCGCAATACAGTTCATTGCCATTATCTGAGCCTGCAAATCCGTAGGGAACCCAGGAAAAGGTGCCGTCGTAATGCTCACAGCCTTGGGACGAGCCCCATGCATATCCAATTCAATACTGTTATCCGTCAGCGTCAATTCTGCACCGGCTTCATCCAGCTTCTGCAACAGCGCGCTATTCAACGAGGGCGCCGTTCCATTGATCTTTATGTGTCCGCCGGTGGCTGCAGCCGCAATAAGATAGGTGCCGCATTCGACTCTGTCTGAAATCACTTCATGCTGCCCACCAGAAAGCTCACGGACGCCTTCAATCACGATGGTGCTGGTGCCAGCCCCACTGATTTTCGCACCCAGGCCATTCAAAAACTCAGCTAGATCAACTATTTCAGGCTCCTGCGCACAATTGTCTAATACGGTAGTTCCATCAGCAAGCGTTGCCGTCATCATCAGATGCTCTGTTCCACCCACTGTATTGAAATCAAAAACAATATGCGCACCCTGCAACCGCCCCTTAATCGAGGCAGAGACATAGCCATGCTGCATATCTATCTTCGCGCCCAAGGCTTTTAACCCTTTGAGGTGCTGATCCACGGGCCTTGAACCAATGGCACACCCTCCAGGTAAAGAGACTTCTCCATGGCCATAATGCGCCAACATCGGTCCCAGTACATTGAAGGATGCTCGCATGGTTTTAACCAGATCATAAGGCGCCTTGAAACAATTTATCGTGTTCGCATGAATCTCTACCTTCATACGTTCATCGACCACAACTTCCACACCGAGAGAGCCCAATAACTCGATCATCGTGGTAATGTCCCTTAAATGGGGGACGTTAGAAATAGTAACCGGTTCATTCGCCAACAAAGCCCCGGCGAATAATTTCAAAGCCGAATTTTTAGCCCCGGAAGCCTTTAATTCCCCGGATAGGCGTGCCCCACCCTGGATTCGAAGCTGTTCCATCAGGAATTGATCTCATCAGGGGCATGGGTTTTCATTGTCACCGCATGGATTTCACCAGAGGTTATATAATGATCCAGAACACCATAGACTAACTGCTGCCGTTTGACTCTGTTTAATCCAGCAAAGCAGGTTGAGACAATCACAAGAGAGAGCCGGTTACCCTCCATTTCAATATCCAGGCTTTCCGGAACAAGTTCTTTTTCAAGGCGGTTTTTTAAAATCTCAGTAATCATGGCGGTCTTAGTAAGGCAAATGCCTATGATAGCATGGCGACTCACTGAAAATATCTGGAAAATAACTGGAAAACACTGGATACCCTGCAAACTGTGGCCCATATGAACCCTTGCGAGCCACCTAGTAAGCACTTTATGATTAAGACTCCAAAGTCACATGCGCTTCTGAGGCTAATACCATCAGCCCACAATCTACCCAACCAAACAAATTCCCTGAGGTGTCATTGTCTGCCCTGCACCGAACTTTAAATCATATAGCAGAGAATATTAATCTGCGTGGCATCCTGCTTTTCAGCACGTTCATTATCACTTCGGCGCTACTATTCCATTGGATACTTAACTCTGATGCGTCAACAAACTCCCAGGAGCAGGTGTTCGGCAATCAACCCGACCTCTATCTCTTGAATGCGTCAATCAGCCAATTCAACCCAAAGGGAAACCTGGACTCGGTTATCGCAGCAGAGAAATTTACCCATTACCCCCTGACCGATGTCACCACCCTAAAGCAACCCAATGTTAAGCTTTATTCCCTTGACAACAGCCAACCCTGGAACATCGCTTCCGAAAATGGCCGACTGTTATCCCTGTCAAAATATCGTCGCGAAGTTGTTGAATTATGGGACGGGGTGCAGGCAGCAAGATTCGGTGGAAATCAGCAGGCGCTGAGTTTCCAAACCGAAAACCTAATCGTTTACCCGGGCGAACATCTAGTTGAATGCGACCAGAAGGTGGTTATATCCAACGCGACGAGCGAGACCACCGCTGGCGGAATGCAAGCCCGATTCGATATCGGCCGCTTCAAATTATACTCTTCAGGGAATCAAAGGGTGGTAACAACCATCTTCTCCCCTTCCGCGTCAACGGATACTTAAATGAACGCACTCTGTTGTGATGCTATATAACCTTATCCGGACTACTAACTCCAAATTAGCTTTATGCGTTTTAATCAATCGCCATGTGCCATCGAAGTATTTACTGTTTAACATGTTAAACTCTGAGTGCCTAATCTACAGTAAAGCTAATGCAGCCTAAATCTCTTAAAACTCTGATCGTCTTCTGCTTGCTGTTTTTCATGGCCGGCCTCAATGCCGACCAGAATACGACTCTGCCAATCACTATCCAGGCTGATAGTGCCACGGTCAGTGAGTTAGAAGGGACGTCAGTGTATCAAGGCAACGTCATTATAAAACAAGGTGGTTTAAGGATAACAGCGGATGAAATCCTCATCGAAAGCCAGGCTCTGAGGCCTTCAACGATCACTGCAAAATCTATCGATGAAGCAACCGGCCATGCTCGATTTGAACAGACTACAGGGGGCACAAAAGGCAGTATCATGGCTCAAGGCAAGCTCATTCGCTATGACGTCAGCCTGGAGAAACTGGAAATAATCGGCAAAGCATCACTCTCTCAGGGGCTCGACAAATACGAAGGTGACAATCTGTCTTATGATCTGCCCAAAGGTTTACTGGTCGTACATAGTAAAGATGATGAAGACGGTAGAATTAACCTCACTATAAACCCTAAACCCGGAAAGCCTTAATTGACTCGTGATCAACAGCTCATTGCCCGCAACCTAAAAAAGCAGTACCAGAACAAGGTCGCAGTACGAGATATCTCTCTATCAGTTGCCTCTGGAGAGGTCGTTGGCTTACTTGGCCCAAATGGCGCCGGAAAAACGACCTGCTTTTACATGATTGCCGGATTGGTCCGAGCAGACCATGGCAGCATCAGCCTGCACGGCAGAGATATATCAATCCTGCCAATGCACGCCCGCGCCAAGACTGGGCTGGGCTATCTTCCCCAAGAAGCCAGTATCTTCCGGAAACTCACGGTAAACGACAATATTCTGGCTATTCTTGAAGCTGTGACCGACCTGCCTAAATCAGTTCGACAGGATAAAACTGATTCACTGCTCAAGGAGTTTAACCTCGAACATGTCAGAAACAGTCTGGGTTTGTCTCTCAGCGGCGGAGAACGCCGACGTGTTGAGATTGCCAGGGCTTTGGCCACCGAACCGAAATTCGTTCTTTTAGATGAGCCTTTTGCTGGCGTCGACCCTATTTCTGTCAATGACATCAAGTCCATCATCGAATATCTGGCAGAACAGGAGATTGGCATATTAATTACGGATCATAATGTCAGGGAAACGCTGGATATATGTACCCGGGCCTTTATCGTTAATGACGGCATTATTATCGCCGAAGGGAGCAGTCAGGAAATCCTTGAAAATGACCTGGTGAAATCCGTTTATCTCGGCGAGAATTTTAAGCTCTAACCGAAATACCTGCTTGCCCTGATCGACTGTGACCAGACAATCCGAACCACCGGCCACCCCTACCAAGGAAACCTGCTCGTGGGCTTGATCACCATAGCACCCCCGAATTGGGTTAAAACCAACTTCTGTTAGTGGACACCTCGATCCAGGTAGTCTCATCAGACGCGCTTAAAAAATTAAATCCGCATGACAGGAAAATTAATAAGCAAGTTTCATTCCAACTAATTGACAAGTATCATTAAGTCATGGCGATGAAACCAACATTAGCGCTCAGGCTCGGCCAACAACTGAGAATGACACCTCAATTACAGCAGGCCATCAAACTGCTGCAATTGTCGACCCTGGACCTTCAACAGGAAATTCAGGAGGCCCTGGATTCCAATCTCATGTTAGAGGAGATTGATGACACCATTGATGAAACCAAGGATGAGTCACAACCCCTGGAACCGCCGGACAAATCAAACGAAGAAACCATCGATAGCCCAGAAACGGAAATCTCTCAGCAAAAAGATGACCAACAGCCGCAACAGGACGAACCAGCGGAACCCTATAACTCAGAAGTTGACGGCGAACTGGTTTCAGATACCTCCGAAGAAATGAGCAACGAAGAATTATCTGAGGACCTGCCAATTGATAGCGTTTGGGAAGATGTCTACGACCAGCTACCCAGCGGTAGCGGTTCAAGCAGCTTCAATCATGAACACGATGACGACTTTGCCTCACGAAATGCCAGTGATGAAACCATACATAGTCATCTAATGGCCCAAATCAATCTACTAAACCTAACTGATCAAGATCTGTTTATCGCGCACCATCTCATCGACGGGTTGGACGAAGAAGGCATGCTCAAACTGGACCTTGCAGATATTCTGGAAAGCGCCCCCCCAGAATGGGAGCTTGAGATAGACCAGGTAGAAGCGGTCTTACACCTGATACAACACCTTGATCCACTGGGCATAGCCGCTAAAGATTTACAGGAATGTCTGCTGATACAACTGAAATTCTTACCTGATTCCACACCGATGAAAACAGAAGCGATTCTGGTCATCAGCGAGCATATCGGCAGCCTGGCCTCAAGAGATTTCTCTTCGCTCACCAAAAAAACCCGTTTAACGGAATCACAATTGCAATCTGTCATTAAACTGATCCAGTCACTAACCCCCCGGCCCGGTGCAGATTTCATAGCCAAGGACGTTCAATACGTTATTCCTGATGTAACGGTCCGAAAAAAGAACGGTCGCTGGACCGTTGAACTCAATCCATCCATAAATCCTCGGATCCGAGTTAACCCTGAATATTCAGCATTAATAAAAAGAAGCGACAACAGCCCTGATCAACACTATTTAAAAGACCAGATGCAAGAAGCAAGATGGTTCATTAAGAGCCTGCAGCAACGTAATGATACTTTGCTAAAGGTTGCCACTAAAATTGTAGAGGTCCAAATAGGTTTCCTGGAATATGGCGCAAAAGCCATGAAACCGTTGGTATTACATGATATCGCTCAAGATGTAGGACTCCATGAGTCCACTATTTCTCGAGTGACCACGCAAAAATACATAGACACACCATTGGGTGTATACGAGTTGAAATACTTTTTTTCATCTCATGTCAGCACGAACTCCGGCGGCGAAGTTTCTTCAACCGCAATTCGGGCCCTGATAAAAAGTCTGATTGCCGAGGAAAATGTTAGAAAACCGCTTTCAGACAGCAAAATTGCAGACCTGTTGTCCAAAAAAAATGTGAAAGTAGCTCGACGCACCATTGCTAAATATAGAGAATCCTTACTGATCCCTCCATCGAACGAACGTAAGCAATTAGTTTAATTCCCCCGTCGATTGCCACCAACATTTCAGTTTACCTGCGGAACTTACTGCTTATTCCGCAGTCAAATAAATTGATACCCCATGCATTTACGGATGTAATTAAGCATGGGGGAATCTCATCAAAAACGTATCTTTACCGGAGGACTTCTTTATGAACATCCATGTCAGCGGTCATCACCTTCAAATAAGTAACTCACTAGAACTCTATGTAAAAGCCAAACTAACTAAACTGGAACGCCACTTTCAAAATATTATCAACACCGCAGTCATCCTCAGCGTCGAAAAAGGTCGACAGAAAGCGGAAACCAAGTTGCACATCTCCGGCGGCGAAATTTATGCTGAAGCCGAATCCACCAATCTATATAAATCCATCGACTTAATGACCGCAAAGCTGGATCGGCAAATTCGAAAGCTAAAAAACAAACAAATAGGACATCGACACCAACGTCATTAGATTCACTACCATGCCCTCCATTTCTGGAGCGCCCTTGCTATGGCACATTCAGGCTCGCAGGTCCCTGTAGAGAATGGTTGGCAACCCGCGGGTTGAATCAGAGACCACTCAAGGGAAAACTCAGACAACATCCATCAGGTCGTATTAAGACTCGCGGCATACATGCTAAGCCATGAATGTCGCGAGCCACCTGCCCTCTTGGACTTACTCACCAACCTATCTGGGCACACCAGTCCAATAAATTATCTTACATTTTGTTTACAAAATGTTTCAGGTTGTGCTGTATCTCCGCAAAAGGGTTGATATACTGACGACTCTCTACATTTAGGTTCAACCTCACGCTAGCATGAAAATAGCGTCGATATTATCGCCCTCACGGACTCATTGCCGTATTGCAGTGAGCAGCAAAAAAAGGGCAATTGAAAAAGCGGCTGAGCTTATCGCCAGTAGTGATCCCAGACTGGAAGAAAGCGCGCTTTACAGCCAACTCATCGCCAGAGAAAAGCTCAGTCCGACAGGATTAGGAAAAGGCATCGCCATTCCACACTGCAGAATGCCTGGCTGTAATGCGATCATCGGTTCACTGATCACCTTAAATACACCCATCGACTTCGATGCGATAGACAATCAACCGGTGTCGACGCTTTTCGTATTGATCGTTCCTGAAAATGAGACGGTAATTCATCTCGAGGTGCTTTCCATGCTGGTCCAGAATTTCGAGGAACCTTCATTCCAATCGAAAATCCTTGCTGCGGATAACTCAGAAAGCCTTTACTTAGCAGCTGTATCTGAATCTTGATCCGTCTCACAGCCTCACATCAGGCTCACGAAAACAAAAGATGTATTACCTTTAGATCCCTCCTATAATATAAATGGGCTCACTTGGTATCCGCTCATGGCTAGCTTTATAATTATCAGTGGTCGTTCGGGCTCTGGAAAAAGCACCGCGCTGCACATTCTGGAAGACCTTGACTATTATTGCATTGATAATCTACCAGCGTCCCTAATCCCAGATTTAATTGGCAAGACCGAAGGGCAGAGGGAAAAAACTAATATCGCTGTCAGTATTGACGCACGCAATATAGCCACTGATTTGCAAGAATTTCCATCTAAACTCAACCAGTTGCGAGCAGACGGTATCACACCGAAAATCATCTATCTCGATTCTGCAAGCCCAACACTGGTAAAAAGGTTTAGCGAAACCCGCAGGAAGCATCCTTTGACGACAAGTGAAACTGGCTTGCGCGAGGCATTAGAGCTCGAAAGCGATTTGCTAGATGGAATATCAGAAATCGCTTCCCTTAAAATAGACACCACAGATATGACGATCCATGAACTTCGCGATATGATCAGTTCTCGCGTCGCCTTCTCTGATCATACGTTCGAGATGGGGTTTCAATCCTTCGCCTTCAAGGGAGGCGTTCCCATCGATGCAGATTTCGTGTTCGACGTCCGATCTCTGCCTAATCCTCACTGGATTCCTCACCTGAGAGCGTTAACGGGACTGGATGAAGAAATCATTGCCTTCCTCGACCAGCAAAGTGATGTAGTAAGAATGACTGAAGACATTCAGAGTTTTATTGGCAATTGGCTACCCAGCCTCGAAGCCAGCAATAGAAGTTACCTAACCATTGCAATCGGTTGCACCGGCGGCCAGCATCGAAGCGTCTATATCGCAGAAAAATTACATGCCTACTTCAAAAACAACAAAAAACAGGCGCGAGTACGACATCGAGAACTAAAGCCAAACCAAGCGATTACAAATGATCCCCATGCTCAATAAATCCGTCCCCATCACTAATCGACGTGGCCTACATGCGAGATCAGCTTCTGTACTAGCAAAGACATCTTCAGAATTTAAGTCTGAAATCTGCATTTCCAGCAGTCGCGCGACGGCCAATGGCAAGAATATTATGTCGCTGTTACTCTTACAGGCCTCATTCCAGAGCAATATCAATATCCAAATTTCAGGTGAAGATGAGGTGCAGGCGATGGAAACCATCGTTGCTCTTATCAAAAATAAATTTGGAGAAGAAGAATAGTGCCGTGACGACATCTCACGATTTACCTGCTGAACAACTCCACGATTTTATAGAAAGCGGAACGCTCTATAAAATAAGAGGCCTAATCAAAGCACTTCCCGCTGCAGATGTTGCCAAGCTGCTATCATCCTCTCCGCCAAAGGAACGCCGCTTGCTCTGGGAGTTTATTGATGAAACGCTGCAGGGTGAAATAGTAAGGTACTTTGATCCAGAGATCCTGGCCGATCTTCTCAGTGACAAAACAGCTGAAGAAATTGCCAATGTCATAGGAAAAGTCAATGCCGACGATGATTTAACCGATATCATTCAAGGTCTTCCAGATAGATTAACGTCTCAAGTTCTCAATGTACTCGACGCCTGGGACAGGGAAAGAGTAGAAAACCTACTCGTTTATGACGAAGATACTGCTGGTGGTCTCATGGATACCCAGGTTATATCGGTACGTCCACGCGTAACAATCGATGTGGTGCTGCGCTATCTAAGACGCCATGATTACCTGCCAGAAACGACGGACAAGATTTTCGTCGTTGATAATCAGGGACGCTATATTGGATTTCTACCCCTCTCTACCGTTTTAGTCTCAGACCCAACGACTTCAGTAGCAGAATGCATGAACACATCCATCACCGGCATCCCTGCCGACATGTCTGAAACGGAGGTTGCCCGATTGTTCGAACGGTATGACCTGATTTCTGCAGCCGTAATCAACGAAAACGACCTGCTGGTCGGTCGCATTACCATCGATGATATCGTCGATGTAATTATCGATGAAGCAGATCATTCGATTCTGGGTATGGCAGGCTTGAATGAGGACAGCGACCCATTTGCTCCCATCATGAAGACCACCCGCAGCCGGGCACTCTGGTTAGGCGCGAATCTGATCACCGCATTTATCGCTTCAGCTGTTATCAATCTGTTTGAAGGCACCATCGAAAAAGTCATCGCCCTGGCCATCTTAATGCCCATCGTAGCCAGCATGGGCGGGGTCGCTGGTAGCCAGACCTTGACCCTGGTCATTCGCAACATGGCCCTGGGTACTTTAAATGCAAGCAACACTGCTTGGTTATTACGCCGTGAACTCGCAGTCGGTGGCCTTAACGGTCTATTCTGGTCAATTCTGGTTGCTGCGGTGACGGCACTTATTTTTGATGATGTTATTCTCGGAGCAATCATCGCCTTTGCGCTTGTCATTAATCTGATAATCGCAGCACTGAGCGGTGTTTTGTTACCGGGTATTCTAAAATCACTGGGAATTGACCCTGCCATCGCAGGTACTGTGGTTTTAACGACGATCACCGACGTCGTCGGCCTGCTCTCCTTTCTCAGCTTGGCGACCTATTTTTATGCGTAAAAAAAACCGAAGTGGCGAAGACCTTAGTCAGGAACCAATGGTCAGTAAGACTCAGCGTAAAAGGGAAGCAGATGAAATTCGAGCGCTCGGCGAAAAACTTTGCCAACTGACAGACACACAATTGCAAAAATTGCCCTACCCAGAATTACTGACCGCAATCAAAGATTATCGAAAAATCAATAAAGGCAATGCCCGCAAGCGACAACTACAATATATAGGCAAGCAACTCCGCAAACTCGATCTGGATCCTGTCATGAGTATTATCGAACGCTATGACAGTGCCAGCCGCTCCCATCTACTTAAAATGCAAAGGCTGGAATCCTGGCGTGATGGCCTGCTCAGCAATGAATCTGCTACCCTCGCGGAAATAGCTGAGAGCCACCCGGACTTTGACAGACAACAACTTCGGCGCCTGGTCAAAGAAGCCAGCAAGGAAGCCCATCGATCCGAAAACAACCCATCTGATTCACGCACTTCGTTTAGGAAACTATTTCAATACCTAAAAGCGCTGGATGATGTAAATTAAAATTTCCTCATTCGCCAGGCAGGTATCTGTGCTCTTGAATCCGCAACTTCGTCCAAATCAATTTCTGTCACGATCACACCTTCACCCTCGGCCAGTTCAGCAATCACTTCTCCCCAGGGATTAACCACCATACTATGACCATAAGTTTCCCGGCCTGAATCATGGCACCCGACCTGGCATGCCGCGACAACAAAGCAGAAATTTTCTATCGCTCTCGCCTGCATCAGCGCCCGATAATGAGCTTGACCCGTTACACGGGTAAATGCAGAAGGCACTGTCAGAATTTCTGCACCGGCGAGAACCAGGTCACCGTACATTTCAGGGAATCGAACATCGTAACAAACACTCATCCCAACGATTCCGATAGGCGAGTCGACCACTTCCAGGGAATGACCCGGTTCAAATCGATCTGATTCTCGATAGCGTTGCTGATTATCCTTAACATCGACATCGAACAAATGTATTTTATCGTACCGGGCAATTTGCTTGCCATGTTGATCAAAGACCAATGAGGCCGCTCTGACCCTACCCCCTTTTATCATCACCTCATCCGGACGATTAGCCAAAGGGATGGTGCCAGCAAAAATCCAACAGTCCAATGCAACTGCCTGTCTCGCTAGAAACGACCTGATAGGGCCATTTTCCGATATCTCCTGAAGACCGATGGGTAAACAGTCTCCTGTACCAAAAGCCGCGAAATTCTCCGGTAAGAAAACAGCATCCACTGCTTGGCCCGTCAAATCCGTAAACAATTCAGCCAGTTTAGCCAGATTGACTTCAACAGCCATACTACTGGTCATCTGCACCACAGCAATACGTGATCTAGCCACTAGCCTGCATCCGCCTTTTCTTCGGGTAATTCTCTAACCGACGCGTCAAACATGGATACAAACTTTACTTCAGGTTCATCAAGACTGCCTAAGACCTCATATTTAAGACTGGTCATATCCTGAATCTGTTCCTTAAATAATTTCTGGGCCAAAAATACACCTGCTGCCGTAATGGGGCTGGTGGCAAAGGCGGTATAAGCGGCGTACCAAGGCAGGTTCTTGTTTACCGGCAGTGTTACGATCAAATCGCTATCGATCGTCTCATTGACCAAATTCAGGTTCCCGGCAAGCGTAAACTGACTCCCTGCGCCAACAATAACAACCGGTTCTGTAACATCAATGCTACCCTCTTGCATTGACACTGAACCGGTAACAGAATTGAAAGAATGGCCTTCTGCCAACAATCCAGAAAAATCTAAACTCAGCCGCTTGGCAATTTCAGCAAAATCAAATATTCCCAGTAATTTCAGTGGACCACTGCTCGCTTCAGCCTGAATGATGCGACCCTTGCCTCCCGCTAGACTTAATTGTCCAGACAATCCTTCAACACTGATATTTAAAGGCGACCCCGGCCATTGCAGATTGGACTTGAAGTCAAACTGCTGGCCCTCAATACCCGCTGCAAAACCCCACGCTTCGAGACTATCTCGAAGTTCTGGGACTCGAATCGTTCCGCTGAAAACGGTACTTTCCTGACCGGCTACATTGATCCATTCAAACGTTTCCGGGGCATGAATCTCCATGCCTTTTACGCTTGCGCTTAACTCCTGAATATCCCCACCCGTCGCATTAGGTAAAAACAAAAAAGACCAGGCACCATAATCTTCATCATCATAGATAATCTGGTCCGCTTGAAAGCGCAGTGGCACAAACATCTCCGATGATACCAAGGACAGTGGATCAGCATCCGTATCTGCTAAGTCAGAGGTCAGATGCAGATAACTGAGCCTGATGTCCAGTGGTTTAGCCTCATCATCATACTCGGTGAACTCTCCAAGTATCTCTTCATTCTCCAGTGCAACCTGCCAGGCTCGGTCCAAGGGTTTTATCTTGACGCCGATGTCTTCTACCTCAAAGTCATAAATATTTAACCTGTCAACCCATACGTCGATGGACTTTAAGTGGCTTTTTAATTCTGACTCCACCGACAAATCTGTCTTGC
>CAZGCW010000036.1:0-8163 GCA_964524295.1 uncultured Pseudomonadales bacterium | reverse complement strand
ATTCTTCAAAAAAAAGATTCCATTCTGAGAGAGATAGAAATGGCAGCGAACCCGTGACCCGAATGGCATCAAAGGCACTGGCCTCGTTCTTAAATTCACCCAAATTAATTCGGCCGCCTACGACAATACCCTCGACCAGTTTTAAATTACCGGACACACTCTGTTCCAAAGAGAAGCTGGCCACTGAGGGCCCAGGACCAAGAATCTGCTGATACATAAAGTCGCGCTGTGTATCTGCAGTGATCTTTCCCAAGGGCGGGGGCATTTCAATGTTGACACCCACCAAATCACTGGATACTTCAATCGTCGGTCTGTTATCTCTGCCACCATAAGGCAAAGTCAGTAGTGCTTTATAATCTTGACTACCATGAACAAATTGCAGTAGTGACAAATCCAACCACTTGTTCACATTATCCACCTCTGCAGACCCATCCAAAAAAACCAAATAAGCGCCAGACTGACCCAGCAGATTAGTCTCAATATGGCCTTCCACTGCCGCTTCAAATAAACGACAGGAAAAATACTCGCTGCTTAACCCGGTATCTGATTGATACCTGAACGAACCACTGAGTTTCTCAATGGCTAGATCTAAATCCATTAAGTCAAACTGAGCCTCAGCCAGGTCAACCACGGTGTCTATCAAAGGTGGGGCCGTTGCAGACCTACCAATACCGACTGAGAGGTCAATACCGGCTTTCATTGACCCCCGACCGCGCCAATGATCGGCCGCCCCGGATATGCTATTTCGAAGTGGTGTTTCCCTAAATGCCTTGAAACCGTCTGCAAAGGGTCCTGATAAATCAGCTGAAATGTTAATCCATTCTGGTGGCTCGTCGTCGGTCTGGTGAATACGAAGCGATCCATTCTCAACGGCTGTATCAAATACCTCTCCTTTGAGCCCATCCGCAAAAACGCCTCGATTATGAATATAGACAGTTCCCTGCAGCGCACTGATTTCCGGCCATAAGGGCTGATACTTGAGTACTGCAGCCTCTGTTTGAATTTGGATTTCATAGCTTTTTTCAGCTTTAGCAGCTGATCTATCAATGGATCCATGCACCAATAAGCCGGCTTTTTCAGCCCTGCCAGAGCGAATGGCCGTCGCAATCCAATTTCTTGTCTGTTCAGGAACAGTTAGCGGGATGAAGGGCTTCAAGGAGATTAAACTGGCATCCTGCAGCCCAACAGACAATCCCCACGTTCTCTGCAATTTTTCTTCCTGAAGGTCAATCAACAGCTTGCCTCTAGCTTCAAGAGCGCCTGAGGTCACTCTTAACGGCCCTGAGAAAATCTGCAAACCCTGCTCATGAATCCGATAGGCTAACCTCCCCGAACTGGTATCCAATTGCCAGGGAAACTCATACACATTGGAAAAATGAATCTCACTCTGACCGCTGTGCAGATCAAAGAAACCTGCTTCCATGCCTAAACTCAAGAAGCCTTTAACGCCCTTTAAACCAGGCAGGCCATCTTGAGCACGTAACTGCAATTCATCCACATTAGCAACGAATCGAAAAGACTCTTTAACACGACCCGAATCAACTAAAAGACCCAGTTTTGACAGTAAAATCCCAGCTTCCACGCCACTGATCCCGGTTCCAACTTTGTTCTCGTTGCCCAGATCAGCCTGCAAATCGAACAATAGCGTTAACCACCTCTGATCAATTTCCAGGGAGGGCAAGGTTGCTGCAAGGGCATAGTCACCCTGAGATGTTTCCTCTATGCCGATCGACAATCCAGCTATTTCCAGAGGCTCATTTATACCCTTCATCGCTAACTCAGCTACGCGAATCGCAGCCGTTCCTTCGTCCAGATCACCTGAAACAGCAAAACCAGTCGAAAGCAAGGAAGTCTGTGATGCTTTCAAATCCAAACCGGAGACAGACAGTTTCACTTGTGAGTCAATATCACCTTTATCTAATTGCAACCATGCTTGCCCATCAAGAAGCGCATCTGCCGTCCTGCCATCTTCTTTAAATTTCGGGTAAACCGTTGCGAGTCGTATGTCTTCAAGACTTAGATAAGCACTCATCGAGGCCGCCCCGATAGAACTCAACTCGCCCTTAAAGGAACCTGATACAAACACTCTCGAAGGTCGCCCGGATTGTTTGGTTTTATCCATGGGGACTAATTCCAAAGCAGCATCGAATGCGCCACCGGATTCATCCGCGCGAATTTCAATTCCTGCCTGAGGCCCAACCGTGGTGAATAAGAAGCTCCCTTGCCCTGTATCAACATTAATCTCGAGAGCTGATATCTCAAGAACATCCGCATAAGACAATAGACGTGTAAAATCAGACAGGCCCCGAGAGCCTGATCCCTGCAGACCAGAAACCTGCCAGGAACCATTTTCTTTCCTACTTATTTTCAATGAGACAGTATTGACGACGACTCGACTGAGCACTGGGAAAAATTCGGTTAACGACCGCCAGGAGCTGAGCTTTAATTCTACCCGCTGAGCCGAGATGGCCTTATTTTCAGTATCGCCCAGAGCGAGCCCCTGCAGTACGATAGTCGGGTCAAGGAATTTCCACTCCCCGGCTATAGATCGTGTGCTAAATCCTATGCCGAGCATCTCCGAGATTTGCGCTTCTACGTCCACCTTATAAAAACTGAGCAACCCTATCGCCAGACGGCCGAATGTTACATATGAGGCAAGCAGCAGGAGCGCTGAAAAGATTAGCACCTGGAGTAGCCTTGAGAATACCTGCCTGGTCATAGGGGACTATTGCACCTCTGACTGCTGACACAACCGGAAATCACCGGTGCTGACATTCTCATCCACTTGTAATTTCATGGTGACAGCATGATTTCTGTTCATATCGAGTACTTCATTCTGATACTCGCTGGAGATCCTATCAATTAATTCCTTTGCCGCTAACACCAGACACGTTACGTTTTCGAATTCGTCCCTACGCAGATAGGCCTGCCTGAATACGGCAGCGGCCAGAGTATCTGTTGAATCAACAACGCCCAGGCCAAGACAATGCGAACAGGGCTGAGACAGCATCATTTGCAAACTCTTACCTGATCTTTTCCGGGCTATCTCGACCAAACCCAGCGTCGACACCTCAGAATGACGAATCGGAGCACGGTCTTTTGAAAACCCAGCACCCAGACAGTCTAGTAATTTCTGTTTATCATCGTCCGTGTCCATATCAATAAAATCGACGACAATAATACCGCCTATGTTTCGCAGCCTGAGCTGTCTTGGTATCGCTCGAGCCGCTTCAAGATTCGTTTCTAACACCGTTTCCGACAGATTACGATGACCGAGGTAGGAGCCCGTATTAACATCAACTGTGGTCATCGCCTCTGTCTGTTCAATCACGAGATAGCCACCGGACTTGAGGGTTACGTGTGATTTTAACGCGGCATTGACCTGTTCCTCCAATCCATATCGATCAAAGAGGTTCTGCCCCGATACCGCCTTGGTGAGACACTGCAACTGGGAGGGTAAAAAAGCGGTCATAAAATGCTGGACGTCAGACAAGGTCTGATCATCATCGACGATTATTCCAGTAATATCACGACTCACTATATCGCGGAGAACCCTTAAAGGAATCGGCAAGTCACGATACAGCAGAGATTCACTGCCCTGCGAACGAAACCGGCGTTGTATTTCCTGCCACCTGACTTTTAATTCACTGGCATCTCGCTGCAGGCTGTCCATACCCACCCCAACTGCAGAAGTGCGCGCTATAAATCCGTAAAAGGCATCACCCTTGCAGGTTGTCAGGAGGTTCTTTAACCGTTCTCGCTCACTTTCATCAGCAATTTTCATAGAGACTCGAATGTGGGCTGAGTTTGGTGTCATTACCAGATAACGGGAAGCCAATGTGATTTTAGTCGTGACCCGGGCTGCTTTAGTGCCGACGGGTTCTTTAGTGACCTGAAATAACATCTGCTCGCCCTGTCTGATGCTTTGCTCGATAGCACTCTCTTCTCCGTCTTCTTCGATTCCAACCTCAAGGGCCTCTCCACTAGGTTGTTTAACTGTGCGCGCCGCGATATCGCTCAACGGGAGAAAGGCGCTTTCACTTTTACTTATCGAAACAAAAGCACTTTGCATACCCTTGACCACCCGCTTGACCGTGCCCTTATAGATATTACCTATCATGGTTTTGCTATGACTGCTTTCAATCAATACTTCCTGGAGCAACCCGTCTTCCACCAAAGCGACTCGACATTCTGTGGGCGAAGAATTTATCAGTATTTCTCTTTTCATAACAAAACACTTAATGACCAATACACGTGATGACCAATAAACTTAATTCCCAACCGAAACCGTCGGCCTGGCTCTGCTACCATTTTTTACTCATCCTGAGCATTGAGGGCTTGAATACCATATCTTCCCAGCAAGGCTGCAGTTTCAAACAGCGGCAAACCTACCACATTACTGTAACTGCCTTGAATATTCTTCACAAAAACAGCACCCAAGCCTTGTATTGCAAACCCGCCCGCTTTATCCAGCGGTTCACCCGAATCCCAATAGGCTGTTGCTTCTGCCTGGGAGATCATCCTTAAGGCCACAGAAGTGGTCACCACCTCGGTGACCAAACTGGTGCCATCCGCCACACAAATCGCTGTTACCACCTGGTGAATCCTATTGGACAGCCGCGCCAACATGTCCATCGCGTCATGACGATCTCTCGGTTTACCCAGAATAGAACCCTCGTTAATGACAATGGTATCAGCCGACAAAATCACACTTTCGCAGGGCAATTTGCTCGTCGCTTTCTGCCTAGCCAGCCGCTCCACCAAATCAATGGGTTGCTCTCCGGGGATGATGGACTCATCTATATCAGCGGCATCCACCCTAAATTTGATCCCGATCTGATCCAATAGTTCCGCACGTCGAGGTGATGCCGAAGCCAGCACAATTTCCGTCATAACTTATTCTCTTATATTAATCTGAAGTTGAGAGGCTACTATTACGAAAGCCGGGCACCGTATATTGATCGATGTGATTCAGTGTATAACGCGCCTTCTCAAAGCCCGCAACCCGAGAAAAATCCAGGGCCAGACAAGTCCACTAACCAAGGGGACTAATAAACTTAGCCAATTGAAACTTCCCTGCGATAGCAGCAAGAGGACAACGAGAACAACCAACTGGGCCAGAGTCAGGATTACCGCGACTAAGATAGCCTGTTGCCACACCGCCAACATCCTGACCTGTTGATAGGTTGCCAGGGTAAAACTAGATAACAGCACCAAACTCAAAGCATGTAAGCCGAGCAACGAACCCATCACCAGATCTGCAATCAAACCGGAAACAAAAGCTGTCAACACCCCGACTCTATCTGGCAACGCCAGTGTCCAATAAATTACCACCAGCGCGAGCCAATCCGGGCGCAGATAGCCATACTCTGCAGGAATCCCTGCAGGTAAAGGCAAAATAGCGAGTATCAATGCCAGCAGCAGGCTGACTGCAATAACCCAGTTACCGGTGCTGGCGATAGGATTAGCCATTATCTGTTACTTCTCTCATAGACTCAGTTGGTTTCGCAGAAGAGAACAAAATCAGTACATGGCTTCGCGATGAAAGGCGTGCGAGCGGTTCGGCACTAATGGTAGCAAACGAGTTTCCCAGAATGGGTTCAAACTGACGCACCACAGCGACAGGGTAACCGCTGGGAAACACGCTCCCTAATCCGGAAGTCACTAAATTATCACCCACCTGCAAATCTGCCGTGTTTGGGACATGCCTTCCGACCAGGTTTGCCTCTGCCCCACCGCCTTCAATAATCATTTGTAGGCCACTTCTCAAAGACCTTACCGGAACTGCCTGAGTTTGATCGGAGATCAATAACACGGTACTGGTACTCAAATTCTGAGCAACCACCTGACCTATCAAGCCAGTGTCATCTATGACTGCCTGCCCAATGCTGACCTGATCATTGGATCCCTTGTCGACCACGATTCGTGAACGGCTGGGATTAGGATCTACGCCTATAATCTCTGCAATGAGAACCTTTTCCTGAACTCGCTCAGCCGAACCCAGCAGAGCCCTCATCCGACTATTTTCCTCCCAGAGTGCCGCCATTTTTTGAGTACGGGTCTGCATCTTTAAAAGTTCACTTTTCAGCTCATCAATCTCTTCCTTCAACTCGCTACGCGTCGCAAAGAAATCAGAAAAACTATCTGCAACCTCATTAGGCCATTGTGAAATTATTAACACGGGTACGACGGCAGTACCGACAATCTTTCGGAAGGGTTTCAACCAGAGGGTGTACGCATCGACGCTGATCAGAATAATACAAACAAGAATGAGCGCACTGGTCTGTAAACCGCTACCGTCTCGATTCTGAAAAAGCGATTTCATTGCCCTGCCTGCCTTCGCTTGGGATAATTCATCAAATTAATCTCGAGCGATGTCAGGGTGATATCATTTAAAATGCGAAAATATCACTGACACCCTGGTTATCCATAATCTCTAAGGCTCTTCCACCCCCCCGCGCGACACAAGTCAGGGGATCCTCAGCGACAATCACCGGTAAACCAGTCTCATTTGCCAGTAACCGGTCCAATTCTCTGAGCAGAGAGCCGCCGCCGGTCAGAACCAACCCAGATTCAGCAATATCTGAAGCAAGCTCAGGTGGTGTCTGTTCCAATGCACTCTTGACGGCTTGAACTACAATATGCAGTGGTTCTTGCAATGCCTCGAGAATTTCATTGCTGTTTAAGGTAAAACTTCTCGGAATTCCTTCCGCTAAATTACGACCTCGAACATCAATTTCTCTCACTTCGGACACTGGAAAAGCGGTACCAATTTCCTGTTTAATCCGTTCTGCAGTGGCATCACCGACCAAGCTTCCTTGGGTTCTTCTTACGTAAGCAGTGATAGCCTCATCAAACCGGTCTCCACCTACCCTCACGGATTGAGAATAAACGACGCCATTAAGCGATAAAACGGCGATTTCAGTGGTCCCACCACCAATGTCGACAACCATGGTGCCCACGGCCTCATGAACAGGAAGACCCGCACCAATGGCTGCTGCCATGGGCTCTTCGATCAGTCTAACGTCACGGGCTCCAGCACTGATAACCGACTCACGAATCGCCCGTCTTTCTACTTCGGTCGCTTGGCAAGGCACACAGACCAAGACTCTGGGACTCGGCCTAATAAAGCTGTTTTCATGAACCTTTTTAATGAAATGTTGCAACATTTTTTCAGTCACCTGAAAATCTGCAATAACACCATCTTTTAAAGGTCGTATCGCCGTAATGTTGCCGGGCGTCCGACCCAACATCCTCTTTGCATCATTTCCCACAGCCGCGACTGACTTCTGGTTATTGTGCTGTCTAATAGCCACAACCGAGGGCTCATCAAGCACGATGCCTCTTTCACGAACATAAATGAGCGTGTTGGCTGTTCCAAGATCAATGGAAAGGTCATTTGAAAAAAGCCCACGGATTTTTTTAAACATGAAACAACTCGAATGAAGAATCGATGATTAGCTCGCTAAGATAATTGCTGCAGAACCGCTACGGAAATGGTTCTGCTTCGGATAGAACTCTATCATTTACGGTCTGTCTGATTCAAGAACTATCATCCTTAAGGCACTGTTATTGAAGATATTTTTAGCCAATTTGACAAGAAACAGGAAGTTCTGAAGCCAGACTGCTTTATAATACAGGCAATATTACACTGCTGATTTGCAGATCTCCCTCAGAAGCATTAGGATTTCACGCTTTTAAATCAGGATAATCTGAGAATTTTTCTATGATTGGTGATCAGGAACTCGACCTTTTAGGCAACTTAGCTCAGTTGTCCTTAGACCCGGATAGCCGGGATAGCACCCTCCAGGCCATTAATGAAGTCCTTGAGCTTGTGGCTACCCTGAATGCAGCTGAATGTGAACACGTAAAACCACTGGCGCACCCACTCGAAGCCGAACAAATGTTGCGCCCAGATGCTGTCAGCGAAACTAACCAGAGAGCCAGGTTCAGTCAAGCAGCGCCCTTATTTGAAGAGGGCCTTTACCTCGTACCGAAGGTCATCGAGTGAACTTAAATAACGCCACCATTACAGAGCTGCATCAGTTATTGACCACCAAAGCGATCTCCGCAACGGAACTCACTGAGCACTTTCTCAATAGAATTGCTGAATGCGATGGCCAGATCATCAGCTTTATCACAGTGACCCCCGATGTCGCATTA
>CAZGCW010000035.1:0-24064 GCA_964524295.1 uncultured Pseudomonadales bacterium | reverse complement strand
GGCTTATAAAACATATGAGAAAACTTTGACCAGGGCACAGAACCGAATAACACGGTCGTAGCCACTAAATACAGGTAGAACATGACACTTGCCCAGGTGCTGTCATTCGCCTGCATCCAGGCCCAGGCCAAGCCTATGGTGGTACTTGCTAGCAGCGACAGAATAAAAAGATCTGCATGAACCAGCCTGAAAGGTCCATGACCCTCAGCAGCAACATCAACGCGGATAAAAAACCAGAACCAGTAACCCCCAATGCAGACCATGAGGCCACCAATGTACCAGGCCATTATCAGCAATTCGGGCGCAGGCATTGCCGATGATGGATACGAAAAAACCAGCATAACCGTGGCAATGACGTGCGCGAGGAAACCATACATCGTCAGCAAATGCGCTACTCTACGCCGAGCATTGCAGAATTCAGCGGACATCAACCAATCTACCAGGGCTGTTTTTACCAACAGCGACACCATTTCTGAACTACTGACTGTTCGCTTGGCGTTGCGCTTTGACTGGCGCCAGTTATTAAAGAAATAGCGAGCACTTTTCTTATGGACTATATCAAACAGAGTACCGCCTGCAACGAGGCAGACCATTACAATAATGTAGCCCTGTAACAGTTCAGGGGATACAAAACCGGAGATTTCCGCAAAAGGATTTTCAGTAAACATTACCCTACCCCTCTATAAACTAATTGAGTCACTGGTTTGTAAGGCAACCAAAACCTATAAAACGACATCGACAAACCTATCTTTAAAAACATCTTCAATGAGGCCACTGTTAATCTCTCTCCTTTGCGCTTCGAGCCTACCAACACCCAAATCTGCGTTCTGACGCAGCGGCCCTGGTTAACCTCTAGCTTGAATCTCGACACCTAATCTATCGACACCTTATGATCAGATCCCATCACGTGGCATTTTTCTCAATAAAATCGGCCACGCCGGGTGCAACAATATCCTTCCAGGTTTGGTCCCCCGCCTGCATACGAGCCCGCAGATCAGTCGCTGATATCCCTGCGATATCTGCTTCAACTTCTATTTCCCTGGGTGTCCAACCCACACCACGCCCCCAGTTAACCGAACTGATATCCGGAATAACGACCACCGAGGCGCGAACGCCCATTGCCCTGAAACTCGCCTCAAGCATACGTTTACGGTAACTTGCCGGCCAGAAATCAAAACTGGTATCTCGCACCAGAACTAACACCGGCTTACCCGGCTCCTCTGTCATGGCTTTTTCCATAATAATCCAATGACCTTTGTGGAAGGGCGTCCACCGACCCACAAAACACAAATGGGCAGACTGCGCATCGGCTGCCCCCACTAATGCCACAATGCTATCGACCGATGTATCAATTGACTCATTGACCGTTTCACATCGTAAGTCTGGATTCTGTGGCACATCATAGACTGCATCGATTCCGGTAAACTGGTCTATCTCCCCTGCCCTGGCGCGTTGATACAGCCCTTTAACATCGCGTTGCTCACAGACCTCCAGCGGCGTATCAACAAATACTTCAAAAAAGCGAATACCGGCTTGCTCAATATGACTGCGTGCACGTTCCCGTGATGCGTGATCAGGGCTGATCGTGGCAACAATCACCGGCGTTCCTGAACCGGCAACAAGTTTTACTAACTCTGTCACTCGACGCGCATTTTCCTTCCTGTCCTCCACCGAATAACCCAGGTCGGAACACAACCCATTGCGCAAAACATCACCGTCAATCACCAGCGCAGGCCCTAACCGAGTCCGCAGCGCCTCAGCGAGCGTGGTTTTACCCGAGCCAGAAAGACCCGTAAGCCAAATAACTGATGACATAATGCCCTGACCTCATATGAATATAAAATATATCTATATATCGTAAGGTTATCAAAGATACCGCTACTAAGGCTACTTGAATCCGCTATTTGACTGAAATATAAGTCACATCAACCGGGAATTATTGGAGACACTGGCCATATTCATCGTCACTATCTCGTCATGATCAAAAACAAGGTAAGGGTCCTTTCAGCCTGCTCCTCGGTTAGATTCCTAGTGCATCAAACTCGCTCTTCGTACTAGCGCTTCGAATGAGCCTCATTGTTTAACGATTGATACCTGTCAGATAAACCGAGAAATCACGACCCAAACCAACACCTTTAACCCGGCTCGGCACTCAATGACGATCATCTGGACCTTTTCGTGATACAAACGTAGAAAAATTTCGTCGTGACAATCCTGGGTACCCGCTTTCATTCCCTTATAAGAGAGAGGCTCTTATGCGGGCGCCCAGTTTGAGTAATGGATATCCAGCTATTCATGCCGTGTTCAGACTCCCATTATCCCATAATAGTGATATCAGTCTTCTGGATGCGCATTCTTTCCATCCAGATAGCCTATGTGCTGATAGTCCTCGATGGATATACCCCTGTACACAAGATAAATTAATACCATACTCAGTCGGGTCTGAGCGTCGTCTATGATGAGTATAAATTCCGCATACCGAACAAAAGTAGTGCTTCGCTGTGTGCGTGTTAAACGTATAAGTAGTTAGAACTTCCTTACCTTTTATGATCTCCAGATTTTCAACCTTGACTGACGCAACAACGGCGCCTCGTCTGCTGCAGATGGAACAATTACATCACCGCAACTTCTCCAATCCATCCGGCATCATTAAATTCAACTCAACCGCCCCGCAATGGCAGGTAGAAACGACACTTTGATTCATAGGGGCTAATCCTTAATGTAACAAAATTAAATTCACTACTCGCGCAAGGTTTAATAAAAGGGTATAGGAACCCTTAATCAGCGTATTCTGCTTCGACAGAACCTGCCACTTTCTAGAAGACTGCTTAACTTATTCCTGCCCCCGCAGGCTCGAATAACCATCCGCTTGTGACCCGGCCGCAATAATGATCTCTGCCTAATTTCAAAGCGAGGCGGACCCCAATAGAAGCGCCACCGTCTGACCAGGAGCCAACCTTGCTGCTTACCCTACACTGGGTTTAGTTGTGAACGGCGTTAACTGCAACTCATGGGACCAACAGGATCTGTGCTGCGAGTGAAGATAGAAAAAAGCACCCGCGATAGCCTCGGGGTCCATAATCATATCTGGATTCTTGATCGCCATTGGCAAGCTCCGGGTTCCCGGTGAATCAATCAGTCCATCCACGACTATATTCGCAATATGAACCCCATATTCAGAATACTCTTCCGTCAGCGCCTGGGCCAATGCGCGCATCATGACTCTCGGGTAATACAGAGATTGACCTGTATAGCGTTTCCTACCACGCAAGCCGGCGGCATTATTAGTGATCAAAAATGAACCACTGCCTCTTTCCCGCATGGCCGGCAGTATTTATTTAGCCAACAGAAACGGACCCCGGCTGGCGAAATGCTGCGCTGTTTCAAAGAATTCTAAGGGCATATGTTCAAGCAGTTCCTTCTCGCGGGGCAGGTCCCGACCCTCGAGATATCCCGCATTGAGGACCACCACCTCAGGTTCGCCTAACTGGTCACGGATCAAACTGAATGCCGAAGCGATAGATTGGGCAGAGCTCAGATCCAGTTCAACAGTCATACACGGCTGTCCCTGGTCCAAAATCGCCTGCTGCAATGGAGCTGCATTGGCTAAGGTTCGAGTCGTCAGTACGACACTATAATCTTCTTTTGCAAAGCGCTGAGCAATAGCACCCCCCACACCCCAACGAGCCGTCAGGGGTATCTGACTATCGTCAAGATCACCACCATGAACCAAATGCGTATTACGCCCATCAGCCTGCCATTTGGAGGTGGCGCCAATAATCACTGCCACAGATTTCGTTACCATAAGTCGTTCTCCACTGAATACCGGCAGGGGCTGCCAACCCGTATTATCAGATCCAAGATTCCAAACCTTGAAAAATAAAGGTAACAGTATATCCCTGATCGCCCCACTGGGTTAGCCAGGTAAATGAATACACGTACAATCAATCACTCTATTCACCCCTACGCGGACGCCACCGGTTCAAGCCTGGCCTGTTAATGTTCCCTGTCACCGGCTCACACCAGTCTCACCCTAATCAAGGCCTGCAGCGAATTACACAATAGTTCCTAACTGACTTCACCCCAACAATCAAAACTCGACTGGTCATGTTACCCTTGGGTCTGTCAACGATAGAGCATTCATGAAGGCGATAAAGACAGGCGGGCTAGCCCCTCTCAATATACGGGATTTCAGGTATTTACTGGCAGGCTTTGCTATCGGTCAAATGCTGATGCCACTGCAATTTATCACTCAGATTCTCTGGGTGCAGCACTATGCACCAAAAGACTATTGGCTAATTCTAGTGGCCTTCATAGCCACTTCCCGTGGACTCGGGGCACTGACTTTTGGCTTATATGGTGGCGCCATGGCAGATCGGTTTAATCGCCGCACCCTGCTACTGACCATCCAGGTACTACAAATATTCTGTACGGTCGCCATCGCTCTGCTCATGTATAACAGCATCGGGGATCTAACAGGGTTCACGCTATTTTTCCTGCTGACTTTCATCTCTTCCGGGTTACAGAGTATCGATGCACCTACCCGGCTTGCCATCGTTCCGGACATCCTTGGCCGAGAACTAACCCCAGCCGGCATGTCCCTGAACCAGGTGGCAGGTCAAGTAGCGATGCCGCTAGCAATGGCCTTCACCGGGTTCATCATTAACGCCGCTGGATTCAGTGGAGCCTACCTGTTCAGTACTTTAGGGCACTTACTGGCGATATTTTTTATTGCGCTCATGAACTACCAGCCCAGCATGCCAACCAAACAGGGTTCAAGCCAACGCTATGGTTTTCAGGAGATTATTAAAGACATTACAACCGGGCTCAGCTACGCTCGTAACCACCCTGTTATCCTCTGGGTGATTATCCTGTTGGTCATGATGATGTCTCTGGGCTATCCAGCCACTGCCAGCCTCGGCCCGACCTGGGTCACCACTGTTGTCAATGTGCCCATCCCGCGCTTGGGCTTTGTGGTCATGTTCTGGGGAATCGGCTCACTGACAGCAGCCTTACTTCTGACTCGGTTCTCCAGTACCGAGAGACGGGGTCGCCTGGTCGCCTTTGGCGCCCTGCTGTTTTCAATATCATTTGTCCTATTTGTATCCGGTCGCTCGGAACTCAATGTCATTATGGGCAATTTTGGTCTTGGCGCCGGTATGACCATTACCATGGTATCCAGCACTATTTTGATCCAGCACCTTGTCCCAAACGAGATTCGTGGAAGGATCATGAGTATTTTCCAACTGAATATGGCATTTGCACAACTGATGACCATGCCCGTCGCCCTATTCGGCCAATGGCTGACATTACCTGTCTTATTCCCGATACTCTCGATCCTGACTCTGACGAGTGTCATCGTGATTCTTTTCACCCGGCCTCAACTCTTTCGGGCGGTGACTTCGCGGCATTGAAACCAAGGCCCTGTTAAAGCGGAATTGCTGTATAAGCCTCATGCGCCAATGATTCTGGAAATGGGACAAAGTGCTTGCGAACCCACAGGAGCACCTGCTATGAACCAGTAGATGGGCCCATCGCCAGGCCCTAAAACGTGAACGGGCTAATGAAACAGCCGAGCCTAAACATTCAGTTTGAATCCGCAGAGGATGGTGATTTAAATAATGCCATTAGATATGGTACTTATAGCCCATGAGTGGATCGCTCAAGTTCGACGACTACATCAGGGGACATTCCAACGCTAGGAGAAAGAACCTATGTCAAACATTACCAAGGTGCTGATCGCCAATCGAGGAGAGATTGCCATACGCATTGCCCGGGCAGCTCAAGCACTGGGCATCCAAACCATGAGTGTCTACGCAAAACAAGACGAGCTATCCTTGCACACCCGACATACTGACGCACGTATTCAACTTAGCGAAAGCACTGACCCTGTCGCCAGCTACCTTAATATCGACAATATCATCCAAATCGCGCAGGACAACGATTGCGATGCCATTCATCCCGGCTACGGTTTCCTGTCTGAAAATGCCAATCTCGCAGCCGCCTGCAAGATCGCCAGTATCAATTTCATTGGACCCTCAGCGGACACCCTGAAGCTGTTTGGCAACAAGATTGAAGCCAGAAAACTGGCTGCCTCAATCGATATCCCTATTATTCCAGGTACCGCCATCAGCAGTGCTCAAGACGCCCTTAAATTCGCTGAAAATGAAGGTTTCCCCGTCATGGTTAAAGCGGTTGCCGGCGGGGGAGGACGAGGCATGCGTGCGGCCTACTCAGAAACTGAATTAGAACAGGCCTTTTCACGGTGCCAGAGCGAGGCTGAAGCGGCATTTGGTAATGGCGCGCTATTAATCGAAAAACTGCTGGAACACCCCCGGCACATAGAAGTACAAATTCTAGCCGATGCCAACGGCCAGGTGGTTCCCCTGTTTGAGAGGGACTGTTCCATTCAACAAAGAAACCAAAAAGTGGTTGAGATTGCACCGGCACCTAATCTGGAGGAAGCCCTGCGCCAGAAACTACTCAACCAAGCCGTTGCCCTGGCCAAAGCCTCGGGATACCAAAATGCTGGAACGGTCGAATTTCTCATCACCCCGGAAAATGGTCGGCATTTCTTCATTGAATGCAATCCTCGCATCCAGGTCGAACACACCGTGACTGAACAGGTGACTGGTATTGAACTGGTCGAAGCCCAGTTTCTGATTGCTGCGGGCGCTTCCCTAGAGGATCTACACTTAACCAATCTGACCTTCCCAAATGGGTTTTCAATCCAAACCCGAATTGTCATTCAGAGTACGGGTACCATCACTGCCTACAAAGAACCATCTGGAATGGGTATCAGGGTCGATAGCAATGGTTATACCGGTTACAGTCCACCAGCCGAATTTGACCCGCTCCTCGGCAAGTTGATCTGCACCGCAACTTCTTATGAACGGGCTCTGAGAAAAACCCGCAAAGCGCTGGAAGAATTTCACATTCAGGGCATATCAACCAATCTACCTCAGTTAACAGCCATCATCGAAAATAAAACCGTTCTAGAAGGCGATGCCCGAACAACCCTGCTTAGTGACGTGACACAGATTAAACCGAGTGCCCAGGTAAGCGAACCGCTGCAACTACTGCAACAACAATCCAGAGCACTCGGTACCAGACTACCCAGCCCTGTCCTGGCTCCAAATGCACTTACAGGTCTTAACCTGGCAGAAGGTCACCGTCCAGTTGAGTGCCCCATGAGTGGGAACATTATAGAAATAACGGTATCACTTGATAACCACGTCAAAGCCGGTGATACCCTGCTGGTCATCAGCGCCATGAAAATGGAAACAACCATCACTGCACCTTGTTCAGGAATAATCTCGGACATGGGTGATTTAAGTATTGGGGTTGGCGTCGCTGCTGGCGAAGTCGTACTTGCCATTGAACCATCGGAGGACGATGACTCAATTGAATTTGAGCGGAATCACGCCTGGTTACCCGTTCTGGAGGAAGTTGAAACGCTCAAGGGGCTGGCTGAAAAGAGATTAGCCGTCGGCTCACTTGATCCAGGTGTCGTTCGCCAACGTTCCCGAGGCAAGCTGACCTGCAGAGAACGAATAGAACTGCTGCTCGATGACGGTTCCTTCAGGGAAGTCGGCAGTATCGCCGGATTTGCCTCCTACGACGATCAAGGCGAGATCAATGCCTTTACGCCAGCCAACCATGTCGGTGGATGGGGCGAGATTGGTCAGCGAACCAGTATCGTATGCGCAGACGACTTCACCTCCAGGGGCGGTCACGCTGACGGCGCGATTGGCGCCAAAAGCCTGTACCTGGACAGACTATCCATGCAACTCAGAGTCCCATCTGTACGTCTACTTGATGGCTCTTCCGGCGGCGGAAGTGTTGCTGCAATGGTCCCGCAACAAAAGAAAACAGGCGAAAGCGATGCCAAGGAAAGCAGTGGCGCTATCAAGGCAGGTAGGCCCAGAGTTGCCGGCTCCGGTGGCTCTTTCCTGCCTGGGCATCTTGGCAGCACGCCCTACACTAAGCAGCTCAATACCGTCCCAGTCATCAATATCCTGCTAGGCAGCGTGGTCGGAATCGGTGCCGCCAAAGCAGTATTAGGTCACTTTTCCGTGATGGTTCGGGATATTGCCCAGTTGTTTGTGGCCGGTCCTCCCGTCGTCAGTCATGCCATGGGTTACGATATCACCAAAGAAGATTTGGGCGGCTGGCATGTCCACTGCACTAATGGCTCCGTTGATAATCTTGCTGAATCTGAACAAGAGGCAGTGAGTATGGCCAAGCAATTTCTTTCTTACCTGCCCGGCAGTGTTTATGAAGCCCCACCTATAATCGACTGTAACGACCCAGCTGACCGTAGCGAAGAGGATCTCTTAACCATCATCCCTCGCGGTAGGACCAGCACGTTTGATATACGACGCGCAATCCAGCTGATTGCGGACACAGATTCTTTTTTTGAAATTGGGCGTTTATGGGGTGCCGATCAAGTCACCGGATTCATTCGCATGAATGGCCATCCACTGGGAATGATCGCTTCAGATTCACGACACGAAAACGGCGGCGCTCTGACAGCAGATGGCTGCGATAAACTCAAAAGACACCTGGATATCTGCGATACCTTTCATATCCCGCTGCTTAACCTGATTGATAACCCAGGATTTGCTGTCGGCCTGGAAAATGAGATGACCGGCACTATCCGTAAAGGTGGCGAATGGATGGTCGCTTTTGCCCAGGCCAGTATGCCTATCTTCTCAGTCCTTATGCGACGAAGTTTTGGCGTCGCAGGGAATAACTATGCCACCCCGCAAAGCCAGCCTTCGGTACGAATTGCCTGGCCCGCTGCAGATGTCGGTGGCATCCCGCCGGAGGGTGGAATTGAAGCGGCTTACAAACGCCAGTTGGCTGAGGCAGAAGACCCCGTTGCTCTACGTGCAGAACTTGAAGCCCGAATAGAAAGCGCTCGAGGCCCAATAGGCCCATTAAACAAATTCCAGGTGGAAGAAATGGTGGACCCCAGACAAACCCGACGACTGATCTGCGAGTGGATACCAAACGCCTATAAAGTCATTTCCCATGCAGACCAACTCGGGCCCAGAGATATTCAGTTTAGGCCTTGAACACCGGCGCTTGCCAGGCTTTCTATCTGCCTATCCCAGCTAAGCAAATCTGATGCCGCTAATTCCGTCAAGCGCGGACTGGTATGTCCGCGGAACTCTGCCTTGGCTCATTTGCAGCCTTCCTGGCAGGCGATTCGAGTCGGCTAGAAACCAGGGCACGCTAGGCAAATTGCCAGGGCCTACTGCTATTGCAAAATCACAACTTCCCAAATCGCGACTACCTGGATTCCAACCTTGCTCGTTCTGCTTCGATCTGTTTGAAGTAACGCTTCTCGAGTGCCTCAACAGCCATTTTAAAACCTTCAGGATCGACAAAGGTGTTTGGATCATAGGTTTGTCCGGGCTGCCATTTGTCGTGCAGGCCGTATTGACTGCCATGCGCAGCAACCCACACATCCACGGGCATGGCTTTCTGCTTTCTATACGTACTGGCGAAGTCATCAGCCACACCTGGATAAGTTGGTTCCTGCAGTAATTTCTTGCCTTGGTTTATCGTTCCCATATTAGCAATCACAACCTGGTAGTCTTTGCCATTTTCATGCACGATCATACTGTAACTGGAACTGCCTTCGGTATGCCCTGGGTGCCCATGGACCGTCAATCGCAGATCGCCCAACGCGATGACTTCGCCCTCAGCGATGATGCGATCAACCCCCACTGGTTTAAAAGACACTTGTCCACCAAAATGGGGATCACTGAATCCACCATCTTCCAATATGCGAGCATCTTTCTGCGTAGCCCACATCTGCGCGCCCGTGACCTTTTTAATCTCAGCAAGACCCGCAGTATGATCCCAATGCGCCTGCTGCGATAGCAATATTCTAACGTCTTCCATGCGGTATCCGAGCGACCGGATGTTCCCCCTGATCATCTGCACAGAATCCTCAAGCCCGGTATTAATGAGAATATGGCCTTGGTCCGTTGTAATCAGAAAAACAGCCAAATCATAACCGCCAACCGCATACAAATTACCGATGACACGGTGACCGGGAAAGGGACGCGACCAGTCATCACGCGCAGCACTGGCTACCATGGTGCACAAAAGCGCAGCCCAAATAATCAATAATCTCAAACAAGTTCTCCTTGCCACTGGGTCTCCTTTAAATCAGCTAGTCTAAAACGGCCCTGGATTAAATCAGGCCGCAAACTGATGCCATTCATTATGCGGTTGACTGCAAAGAAAACAAAGACCTGCCAATCATCTTTAAAAGGCTCCTTACTCACCCACCTCAGGAAAATCTCTACGCCAATTAAGCGTCATAGGCCGTTCTTTCAGGCCTCCCTTCGCAAGCCACAATCCAGGCACCCAGCGATTCAAGTATTGCCCCAACTCTGTTCACTACACGCAAGCTGCCTGTGCCATACTGTCGCACCAGAGGCACTAACCCATCACGTTTTTAGGAAACCGCCTTGATTCATCTTGCTTTATTGACCGCAGCATTGATCACCAGTTTTATATCGGGTGTATTGAGCATGGCTGGCGGCATGATCCTAATGGGCGTGTTCAGTTTTCTCCTGACCGTTCCAGCCGCGATGACGCTACATGGCATTACCCAAGCGTTCTCAAATGGATCCCGGATTTGGTTTTATCGCCACCATATTAGAGGGAAAATCCTAATTCCGTACATGCTGGGTGCCTTGATTGTACTCAGCTTCTTTTCCATCACCGCCTTTATACCCTCCGTGAGTCTCGTTTTTATCATCATTGGCGTGTTCCCATTTTTAGTCCAGATCCTCCCCGAATCGATGAATCTCGATATACAGCAACCTAAAATGGCCTTTCTGTCGGGCCTTACTGTCACTTTGACCCAGATGTTGGCAGGTGCATCAGGCCCTGTGTTAGATATTTTTTATCTTCAAAGCGACTTAACCAAACAAGAAATTCTTGGCACAAAAGCACTGACCCAAACTTTCGGCCATATAACCAAACTGATTTACTATGGCAGCCTGATGGGCTTTGCAGGTAACACCCTCCCCCATGACCTCATCATCTCAGTTATCATCGCCGCATTGGTCGGTAATTTTCTTGGTAGCCTGGTGGTTAAGGGGATCTCCGATGAGCAATTCAAAACCGTTGGCCGATACACCATCATGGTGATCGGTACTATCTACATTGCTAAAGGTGTTCTTGAATTACGGGCCTAATGAGCGAATTCTAGCGGACGCTGATGGCGTCAACTAATCTGCGGATAGTCCTGCCAATCACCTTTCCCCTGCCAGATAATTTCATTTCCGGGCGCTAAGCTTCATAATCAGAGCCAAGACAAAAGAGGCAACCGCAGCCGATTAGTCGTTTATCAAAAGGATTTTACTATGACACTTCAGAACCGCATCGCCATCACCCTTCCTGCCGGGCCTAAACTTTCCTCGACCATCGAGCGCCTGACCTGGGCAGAACAGCACGGTTATACCGATGCCTGGTTCAGTGATGCGGGCGCACCAGATACCCTCACTCAAATGGCGGCGGTCGCACACCATACCCACCATATTCGCTTGGGCGTTGCGGTCACACCGGTCTATACCAGAACACCGGCGGTCCTGGCTGCTTCGGCCAACGTCCTGGAACAACTGCTTCCCGGGCGGTTTGTACTGGGCCTGGGTTCATCGAGCCAGACGATTATGGGCAAATGGAATGGGATTCCCCTCGACAAACCCGTCACTCGGGTCAAGGAAACAACCGACATAATTCGCTCGATGTTAAAAGGCGAAAAATCCAGCTTCGATCTGGAAACCTTATCGAGCAATGGCTACCGCCAACCACCGCTGCCAAACCCTCCGCCTATTTACATCGCCGCCTTACGTTCGAAAATGATTGAAATGGCGGCAGAAACCGGTGATGGGGTTATCTTTAACTTATGGCCGAGAAAAGCGCTACCGAAGATGATGCAACACGTGAACATTGGCGCACAGAAAGCAGGCAAAAACCCGGCCAACGTTGAAATCGTTAACCGTGCTATGGTCCTGGTGACGGATGACCGGGAACGGGCCCGGAATCTGTTCAGGGCCTCCCACGCCCCCTACTATGCCACACCGGTTTACAACCGATTTCTTAACTGGGCTGGTTATCCTGCCGCAGCCAATACTATTGCAGAAGGCTGGGCAGAAAAAGACCGAAACAAAACCGGTGGTGCATTAACGGACGACCTTATCGATGAAATCATTATTACCGGCAGTATATCAGAAGTGCATGATCGGATCCGGGAAGATGCCGCCGGTGGAATACACACCCACATTATAGCGCCTCTGGGAGGCGCTACAACCGACGAGATAACAGCCACTTATGAGGCTTTCATGCCAGATAATTTCTCTTTTCAATAAATCCACGTGGCCAACTCGAACGACTTGATTGTGTTGGGTTTTCCTGTCCCTACTGGTCAAGCCCAGGGATCCTCCATGGCGGTAAAAAACGCCCTGTGCCCTTGAGTAATTCGCCGGGTTTCCTCGGGGTCGGGTGCCAGAGACCACTCGTTCCGCTCAAAGGTACCACCCAACAGAATACCATCGCTGCGGGGGAACATATAAAGCCCACTATTACCCAGCGTGATGTATTTGACTTCCGATTGAGGCAATACAAAAGTGAGCTGGCCTTTTATTGGAAACAGGTCCTGGTCATCAACCAGATCGCGGGCACCCAGGCCAGTACAATTAATAATGACCGGTTCCTCAAGTGTCAGAATGTCATCACGATCTTTGAACTCCCTGACTTTGATAACACCACCCGCAGTATAAAAATCCTGCATCAGCGCCGGCAGATAAACAGCCGGTTCTATGAGCATGGTATTGAAGTGAAGCACCTCTGGAACCGCGAAAGGATGCTCGCCCGCGCCCAGAACCTGATGCTGAGGGTAGATCTCAATGTGCCTGCGAGTGAAATCGTCGTCCTTTGCGCCCTCGGCCATTATCCGATAATTGCTTATCCAGCGAACCCCGTACTTTCCACCTACCAGGTTCTGAAAGTACCTATAAGCGAAATGCGTCGCTGCTTCAAACTGTTGCATGAATTCAGGCGTGACGAATTCTTCATCATAAACCGAGGTAGGTGACCACTGCCCGCCGGCAATGTTTGAAGTCGTATTAGGGGGCAAGTCTTTGGCATAAATAGTCACATCCCAACCCTGATCCTGAAGTAATCTTGCAGAGGCTAACCCGACCGCGCCGCAGCCAAGCACGGCACAGCTTCGATGTTGACTGCGCATGGCCAGTTCTGTGGCCAGATGCGAGGTACCCCAGGAAAGGGAGATTCCACCCCCGCCGTGCCCATAGTTATGAATCATCAATCTTGAGTCGATCTTTTCCGCCTCGACTCTGAAACCCTGAGAGCGAAACGGACGAAGACCAGCAATCGTTCGAATAATCCGCTCCGGGCTCACGTCGACACGGCGCAACGGTACACCTGAAGGCGTATAGTGGCGACGGCTGGCTAATACAGGCACGCCACAACCTGCCACCATCGGCAGCATTGACATAGCTTGAAGCAGTGTTCGTCGAGTCTGCATATTGCGATACCCAGTCCTACTGTATTGAATCAAGAATACGGCAACTACCAACCTAATATAAGCCTTTTCTTACAAGCCAATAGAAGCCTTGCCTTGATCCGAAAGCACTCCACTAAACCACGACAACCTCCTGCTCAGGACACGGATCGCTGCAAATGAACTCCGCCAGCGCAGGCCCTGCCAAGACCACGATGCCGGCCGACTGCCGGCGGACATAATCCCTTGCTTGCCTTGCCAGTTGGACGCTCAGGCAGCATGGCTCAAACCCGTCGAGGTAAAACCGGGTTATAACCGCTGCAGTTCTACGAACTAGCGTTGATTGAGACCGGATACCCATGAACACAATGGCTGAGATAGACACAAACCATCAGCACTATTGCTGCCATCAAAACCATGCCATTATCAAGCACACGAAACAAAAAGGCGGATAGAGGAGATATCATGAAATATTCAGTGGCGTTTGCCTCAGAAGTAGATTCCTGGCGCTGGGTAAAACGAGCCGAGGAACTCGGCTTTCATGCGGCCTGGTTCTATGACACGCAACTACTCAACCCCGACGTGTTCATTTGCATGGCTCTGGCAGCACATGAAACATCAACCATCAGACTGGGTACGGGAGTGCTGGTGCCCTCCAATAGAATCGAACCTGTCACTGCCAATGCTCTGGCTTCTCTTTCCAAGCTGGCTCCAGGACGAATCGATTTTGGTGTCGGAACTGGCTTCACTGCACGACGGACCATGGGGCTCGGTGCGATTTCACTGCAGAAAACGAAAACCTATATCGAGCGCGTTCAACAACTGCTGCGGGGCCAAATCATCGACTGGGATTTCGAAGATGAGTCTCGCAAGATTGGTTTTCTGAACCCTGACCTTGGGCTCATCGATCTTGAGCAGGAGATTCCGTTATGGTTTTCAGCGTTCGGGCCGAAGGCAAAAAATATCGCAGCTGGCCTAGCCTCTGGCTGGCTCAATTTTGGCGCCCAAGGTGCTGAAGAGAGCCTCCATGAGATGCAGCAGATCTGGCAGAACGCGGGTCATGAAGCGAGTTCGCTCAAGTCTAATCTATTCTTCCTGGGTGCTGTCCTCAGTGGTGATGCCCTGAAAGATGAGGCCAGACTGATGGCACAAGCTGCCCCACTGACTGCGGTTATGTTCCACAATCTAGCAGACGAGGTCGGCGCCATGGCGGGCGCGAATCTACCGAGTGGTCCACTGAGTAATGTTATCGCTGAGTATCTTGTCGAGCATCAGCAATATGAACCCGCTGATGCAAAATACCTCAGCAATCACCGAGGGCACTTAATGTTTGTCCGCCCGGAAGAAACCCACGTCACACCCGAACTGGTAAAAAGCACCACCATGAGTGGTACCCGCGAGGAGTTAATCGAGCGACTACGACGCCTTCAGGCTGCTGGGTATGACCAGGTCACACTACAACTCGTGCATCATCATGAAGCAGCCATAGAAGATTGGGCAGAGGTGTTTAAAGCAGTTTAGCCACCACAACAGGGCGGAATCCCAATTAATGGCTACCCAGCAAGCACTCCGGGCTAGATTTAAGCCCAATCTAGGCGTTCGTTAAAATCCATGTATACTAACAGCGTCCCAGCAACCTAATGAAACTCGTTAACACAGGAGTCAAGATCATGAGCGAAGCAATAGATGAAAAACCCCCTTTCTGGCTTGAGGATAACTTCGCACCCGTCTTTGAAGAACGGACGGAAACTGAACTCTCTGTCACTGGTGCCATTCCTGAGGCGTTAAACGGACGACTATTGCGCAATGGCTCGAACCCACAAACCGTTACTTCAGCCCACTGGTTCCTGGGTAATGGCATGCTTCATGGGGTTGAGCTTGGCGACGGCAAAGCTAACTGGTACCGAAACCGCTACGTCAAAACACCCCTATATCTTAAACCTGACGCCGATGTCATGGATGGCCTTGGCGACTTATCGATGTCTGCAGCCAATACCCACGTGATTAGCCATGCCGGCAAGATAATGGCACTGGAAGAAGGTCACTGGCCTTTTATGCTCTCTAATGAGTTGGAAACCATTGGACCCAATAACTATGACGGCAAGCTGACTGGCCCGATGACGGCCCATCCCAAGATCTGTGCGGAAACAGGTGAGTTATTGGCATTTTCTTATGGTATGAGCGAGCCATATCTCACCTACTTGAGAATCTCAGCTGCGGGTGAACTCTTGCAGCAGGAGCCGATCACGGTTCCAGGCGCGACCATGGTTCACGACTTTAATATTACTCGCAATTATGCCATTTTCATGGACCTGCCTGCGGTTTGGAATTTTGAGGGCCTGGCCACCACGGGCCTACCTATTCTCTGGGATGAGAGCTATGGTGCCCGGCTTGGCGTCATGCCACGAAACGGAACCGATCAAGATGTGACCTGGTATGAAATTGACCCCTGTTATGTTTTCCATCCACTGAATGCCTATGAAGAAGGTAACCAAATCATTATCGACGTGTGTCGCATGGACGACACGATGAAGCCAGGTTCCAGCTCTCCACCCATGCTATATCGCTGGGAGATAGACCAGGCAAAGGGCCAGGTTACCGAAACCCAATTAGATGACCGCAAGGTAGACTTCCCAAGGGTCTGTGACACGGTGGTTGGACTCAAGCATCAGTACGGCTACTGCGCCGCTTTTTCCCCGTCAGGTCCTTACGGCGAGGCCCTGGTAAAATACGACTTGACCAGTGGCAACGCTGAATACCGACATCTGGACGGTGGCCAGGCCAGTGAAGCGGTGTTTGTTAAGGACCCTCAAGGCAGTGCGGAAGACCAGGGCTGGGTTCTCAATTATATCTATCAGCCAGAAGTTGATCGAAGCGAGGTTTTAATTCTTAACGCCCAGGATTTCTGTGGTGAACCCGCGGCGAGGATAGAGCTACCTGTTCGAGTTCCAGCAGGGTTTCACGGCAACTGGGTCGCTGACAGCAATTAAACAACCACGCGCCTTTAAAAAAAGCATTTTTTTGAACAGGTAGATAAACTGTGATAACAAACTTTGTCATCGCTGAACATCAGTCAACGAGAAGCCTTAATGGACTAACAACGGTGTACTATGCGCTCGACCACACAAAAAAATATGATCATCGCTGGCGCGATTTTATTCTTACTGGGATTGTTCACCGGGTTTGTCATTCCCAGTTTCCTTAATCCGCGCATGGGCCTGGCAAGCCATCTAGAAGCCGTCATGAATGGTACCTTTCTCATAGCCATTGGGGCTGCCTGGTCTCATGTCAGACTGACGGCCACATTAGACAAAATGACCTTCTGGCTTATCGCCTATGGAACCTATTCAAACTGGTTATTTACTGCCCTTGCTGCCTTTTTTGGTACCAGTGAGATTACACCCATCGCGGGTCACGGTTTTAAGGGCCTGGTTTGGCAGGAACAACTGGTGACCATGGGGCTTATCAGCGTAGGTATTACGCTGGTTCTCGGCTGCGGTTTCATTGTTTATGGTTTGATTAGTCACAAATAGCCTTCTCTCTATGCTCAGGTCAGGCGTTAATCTCCCTTTTTGTCTCGCCTTGATCAATTAAAATTCAACACACGCCACACGCCCAGTCAGGCTCTGGCCAGAGCAACCGTTTTGTCTGGGAGGAAACCGACCCAGTAGCAGTAGCTACAGACCAAACAGCCTATGCAGATTGAACAAAGCAAAATAGGAGTACCGATACCAACAGGCAATCAGATTAATCACTCCTCAATCTTCAAATTTTTGATATTCAACGAGGTGCATGTAATCCTGTCGCATCGGTGCAAATACATCGAGATTCAGGACGGGGATATCCCCGGTCGGTTCTGCAAAATGCTCTTTATGTGGCGGGATACGAATCACACTGCCAGCACTGGCTTCATAAACCACGCCATCGACATGAAAATTGACTGTACCCTGGACAATATAAACCACCTGCTCAAACGTATGGCTATGCGGTGATAATTCCATACCCTGGGCCAATGTATTCATCACCAGCATGACATCATCCCCCCGAAAACCCTTTCGAGTGACACCCGGCCTGACGACTTCACCTTCTATTTCGTCCCAGTTATAAAACATTACCTGATCGGTCATCTGTATCTCCTCGTATCGTTGGTCTCGTCTGGTGATTCCGCTAAGCACGCAACGCTGATTTCATTTAAGGCCCAGTAATGCCTGCGCGTTTCCTGATACCATTTTCCGTATCTGTTGATCTGAATAGCCTAGATCTAAACACTTGCCAATGACATCCCGAAAACCGTCTACAGGATAAGGGTTCCCCTGTTGTCCCAGGTCTGAGCCAAGAATCGTTTTATCAACGGTTCCGGCCTTAATATACTGATCCAGATCTTCGCTGTCCCAAAATTTAAATTTCGAGCCAGGCATGAACATACACAATGAATGCTCCATGAAAACACCCATATCTGCCAATACCGCCATGTCCTCAAGCGTCGCATCAACAACAAATGTCGGATGATTAACCAGCAACCGCTGGACGCCGCGCTTTCGTGCTTCTTCAAACAGCGGCCATATTTCTGATATATGCAGATGGCCACTTGATAGCACAACATCATGTTCAGCAATGAGTTCAAGAATGGGAATGACGACGTCAAGAAGTTTGCCGTTATCATCAAGCACCGTCAGCGGTTCGGGTTCAAGGGCTTTTTTAACGGTCTGCGGAAACTTATTGACGAAATCATCATCTTTTTTATGGTGATCTATATGATTAGCTGCTGAAAATGTCGGCATCCAAACCAGTTTTGCGCCGAGTTTGATACCGTGATCAACGGCAAACACATTGAAACCACCACTGGCATTATTGAGCGGGACACCGGACAGTGCCAGGACCCCCAGATCACCAAAATGCATATTTAGCAATTCGGTCACTGGGGTTGCGGCATAATAATGATCCTTGATCAGTATCGCCTTCATCTTGACTTCAGCTGCCTGGCGCAAGGCCTCAATGTGATCGATATCTCTTGGCATCACCGAAGGCCCGCTATGACAGTGCAAATCTATGGCACCCTCAAGCAATCTCTCGATCTGAGCCGACCTCGCACTGGCGGCTTCGGTTGCTTCATTTTTCATGTCTTCCCTCACTTATCTAAGCTGGATGCAATCCGGTCACTTCGCTTTTTCCTCTTCACAACGTCCACGCACCAGATTAGTTTGTATTTAGCTGACCCCTAGTTAACGCCTGCAGCGTATCATCCAATGCCTGGCCTATCACCTCAACAACCTCAACAATCTGGCTTTCGGTAATAATAAAAGGCGGGGCAAAAACGAGTGTATCCCCCAGGGCCCTGACTATCACCCCCCGGGCTTCAGCATGAGCCGCAACACTGGCACCTATCTTCAGCGCCGGGTCAAAACTCTGTCTGGTTACCGGGTCCTGCACGAGTTCTAGCCCTGCCATTAACCCGACCCCCCGGACTTCACCCACCAAAGGGTGATCCCTGAATTCCCTTAAACCCTCCTGCAAACTAGGGGCAACGGCTCGAATATGGTCAAACAGATCCCGGTTTTCATACTGCTTTAGCGTTTCCAGCGCCACTGCAGCACAGACTGGATGCCCACTGTAAGTATAACCATGGCCGAACACACCGACATCGTCACTTCCCGATTTCAATTTCTGGTAGATTTCATCTGAAATCATTAATGCAGAGATAGGCACATAAGCCGATGAGAGTGCTTTTGCGCAGGTAATCATATCCGGCTCCATACCGACGGTCTGGCTTCCCCAGGTATTGCCCGTACGCCCAAAACCGCAGATAACTTCATCAGCCACCAAAAGGATATCGTATTTTTTTAGTACCCCATGGAGCTTTTCAAAATAGCCCTGGGGCGGAACAATAACCCCACCGGTACCCATAATGGGTTCGGCAAAAAAAGCCGCAATAGTCTCTGGACCCTGCTCGATAATCTCTTTCTCAATCGCCCCGATGCAGCGGTTTGAGAACGCTAGTTCAGTTTCACCCTCTTTACCTGATCGATAGTAGTGTGGGCAGTCAACATGAATTATGCCAGCAATAGGTAGGTCAAAATGCTTATGCATGCCGGCTAGGCCCGTTAGGCTTGCTGCAGCAATCGAGGTGCCATGATAACCCTGGCGCCGTGAAATTATTTTTTTCTTCATCGGTTTGCCACGGATATTCTGGTAATACCAGACGAGCTTCATGGCCGTATCAATCGCCTCTGAACCTGAGTTTTGAAACAACACTTTTGACATTGCTACCGGGGCCATAGCGAGCAACCTACTGGCTAACTCAATGGCAGGCTCATTTGATTTGCTGGCAAAGGTCTGGAAATAGGGAAGTTGTTTTAACTGCCGCGTTGCCGCATCAATCAGAGCGGGATCACTGTATCCCAGACTGGCGCACCAGAGTCCGGCAACCGCATCGATATATTTATTGCCTGCATGGTCAAATACATGTACGCCCTCACCATGACTCATAATCATCGGACCCGTGTTTTCATGATGATTCAGGTTCGATTGCGGGTGAATATGACTGGCTATATCCTGTTGATGGGGATCGTTCATTCTCTTCTCACGGGTCTAAAAGTCACTTAACAAAGATCAATATTGGGCTGGTTCTGCCAAGAAAGTCAGCGCTAAACAAACTGTTTCCAGGGTTTTTCCTGATTCGGCATATCTGCAAATTTCTTTACTTTGGCTGCTTTGCCAATAAGCTGGCTTACTTGGGTGTCTCTGGACTGCAAATAATCTTCTACCCGTTTAATGGCAGCGCTCAGTACCTGGGTCCCATCACTTAACACGGCCGAAGCCATTTCGACGGCACTGGCACCGGCTAAAAGAAACCGTAAAACATCTTCGCCATTACGAGCCCCATTGGTTCCCACCAGCGGGAAGCAAGCCTGCCCATCCACAGACTGATTTTCCAGCGCGCTGTGAATCTGTGCCAGCCAATAACAAGTCAATGGAAGGTTCCAGTAGCCACCAACCCCTACATTGGTATCCAGGTAGGGCTTTTGCGTTTCCAGGTCTGGGATCATGCCCATAAATCGACCCGGTGCTACCACAGCATCAGCACCTGCCCGGCGAGCAGCCAGCACCAGTTGATCAACGTGTTCACTCTGACCGGTTATTTTTACCCATAGCGGAATGTGTACCACCCTGCGCACCGCACTGACGATGGTTTCGATACGGTCTGAAGAACGTTCGGTGGGAACACAGCCATTTTCAACTTCGTCGCCATAGGGGGTCCCTACATTAAGCTCAAGTATTCTGATGCCCGCTTGTTCTATCCGCTGACTCATCATTACGGCTGCATCGAGATCTGCCAGGACCAGGCTGGCAATGACATAGGCGTCATAGGATTTAGCTTCGTTATCCATCTCAACTACCATCGCCAGCCACGCCTCGAAGGATTGGGGTGTCAAACCAGAACGGCAGATAAACGTCGCTGCCCGATGGTGTGGTGAATCAGGCTGGATGACCTGCCAATGCTCATCAAGCAGGAGGTAATCCGCTTTCTTGATTTGTTCTCGCGCAGCCGTGGTCTCATTAGTCGACTTTGCAACAACCGCCGCTACCCCGGACTTCAATGCGGCCCTGATCCCATTGGGATCCATAACATGCTCACCAGAAGCACAGATCAGCGGATTCTTAAGCCTTATATCCCCTATGGCCACCGCTGCCCTGTCTGTCATGCTAAACCCCTTTAAAAATCCTGATCTATTAACTCAGGAGGTCTTTTATCGTGTCATTATTTACCTGTGCAATTGACCTCTGACTGAATGCGAAATCTACTCCCGAGCACCTGACTGCCCTTACCAGGTCCAGCTCATTTAGAATAGATACCGACATCAAATTAACTCAGCACAGCGACTATTTCAATCAAACCAAACCTCTGATGACAGCAAATAGTGCCAACTCACTTCAAATTAGGGACGCACCAAAATCAACCACTTTGGCTGGCAACGAATCAACGTCCTCGGGCCTGGTACGGAAATTGGTAATGCAGACCCTTAGCAAAAACGCGCCCTCTATCTGAGCATGAGAGGGATAGGCCCAGCCATCTTCCTGCAACTTTTTAAGGATTGCTTGATTCAACTTATTGAGAGGCTGATGGCTTTCCGGGTCATCCCGATGGCTGGCCGACCACGCTGTTGACTCTTTTAAACCTGAGTTCAAAACAGGATCTAAGCCTGGGTTATAACGAAAAGTGACAATGCTCAAACTTTGATAGTGAAGTTCCAGACCTGCAGTCTGGGTAATCCGCTCAGCAAGCTGTTGTGCCAGACTGATGTTGTTTCCAATCATGGCGATATATCCATCACGACCAGCCTGTCGCAAGCACATCCAGACTTTCAATGCTCTAAATCCGCGCGAGGTTTGCACGCCCTGATCACGATAAGCCACAGGCAGTGACAGGGTCTCATCAGAAACCGGATAGTATCCGGTTTCATGTGCAAAGGTATCGACCAGATGGTTTTTGTCCTTGACCAATACACAACCCGCCTCTAGAGGGACATACAGCCATTTGTGTGCATCCATAGCGATAGAATCGGCAAGCCCTAATTGCTTGAGGTCTGCAGGCGCGGACGGCAGGACAGCGGCTGCAGCGCCATAGCAACCATCAATATGAAACCAGATTTTCTCTTTGCTGCATAACTCGGCAATGGCTTCAATTGGATCAATGGCGCCGGTAGACACCGTCCCAGCACTGGCGACAACCGCAAGCGGGAGATAACCCGCTTTTCTATCCTCAGCAATACAGGCCGACAAATGAGCTGTATCCATTTGCAGTTGATCGTCCGTATCAACTCGGGTGATAGCAGCTTCACCAAAGCCCATGATATCAACTGCTTTTTCCAGCCAGGCATGGGTTTCAACCGTGGCATAAAACCGACTCCTGGGGCTGTTACCCACGCCATCCCGTCTTATCTCTGCACCTAGCACTGCTCGCCTTGCAGCCAGCAAGGCCGTTATATTAGCAACCGTTCCGCCACTGACTAGCAAGCCACCCGCCTGGCGAGGATAATGCATTAGCTCTGCAATCCATTGCACTGATTGTCGTTCTATTTCAGACGCCACCGGTCCCACTGCCCAGGTTGCCAGGTTCGGATTAATTGCCGCCGCCAGCATATCCGCAAGCGCCCCAATGGGGCTGGCCGAACCGTTTATATAGGCCCAGAAACGCGGATGTGCGGTGAGCAAGGATTTTTCTATCACCAGGCGGGAAACCTCATCCATGATCTCATCAGCGTGCAAGCCCTTAGACGGCAGAGCTTGATCACCCAGAATCTGCTGCGCCATTGCCACTGCATCTGAGGACTGAACTTTACGAGCCCTGATACCATCAAGAAACGAAGCTATTTGATCCACCAGTTTATAGCCGACCCGTCGAAATTCTTCGCCGGTCATATCAAGTGGTGCTTTTTGTGAGGGCATCTCTCCGCTGGTCAATTTTTCAGATTTATCCATATTCTACTCTGGTTAATTTTTTGCGCCCTGCCTGTGGACCGATTAACTGGCCTATCAGTTGAGCAACCCTGGAATGAACAGCGAGATTTGAGGGTAGTAAATAAGCAGACTGACTACCACGATCTCACAGGCAAGAAACCAAAATGTACCCTTAAAGATCGTGCCCAGGGATATCGTCTCATCAACCACATTCTTAATCGCATAAACATTCATTCCCACCGGCGGAGTCAGCAAGCCTATTTCAATAAATTTAACCACCAGAACACCGATCCAGATTAGGTTCATATCAAGTTCCCTGAACATGGGCAGTACAATCGGCAAGGTCAGTAATAAGATTCCCATGGGATCGAGAAACATGCCAAGGATCAAGAAAATGACGGCGGCCACTAAAATTGCAGACAGCGGACTTCCCACCCACACCGTTGCTATTTCACTAATCGCATCAGATGTCCCCGTGATAGCAAGAAACCGGGTGAACATAATAGCGCCAACAGCAATCCAGAGAAGACTGGTCGTACTCACCAAAGTATCGGTGATACTTTTTATAAATACCGCCTTGTTCATTCGTTTCTGTAGCATCGAGATAATCAAAAGAACAAAGGCACCAAAAGCGCCACCCTCGGTGGCTGTGACGTATCCCTGATAAAACCCCACAAGAAGACACGCGATTAAAACAAAAATCGGCCAGATAGGAAGTAAAGAATGCCATCGCATCGACCAGCTAATATCGATATTGATTCTTGGCGCCAGGACAGGATTGAGCCAACAACGCACGATGATCATGACAGCATAAATACTGATCGTCAGCAAACCAGGAAAAATACCGGCCATAAAAAGTTTGGTCACCGACACTTCGGCAAATATTCCAAAAATAATGAACGTAATGGAGGGCGGAATCATATTTCCTACCGTGCCTGCACTGGCCACGACACCGGCGGCGAGGCCTTTCTCGTAACCCGCATCCACCATTTCTGGGATAGTGATTCGACCCATTGTTGCCGCCGTAGCTAAACTCGATCCAGAGGCTGCCGC
>CAZGCW010000034.1:0-24259 GCA_964524295.1 uncultured Pseudomonadales bacterium | reverse complement strand
CGCCGCCCAAAGAAAATTATTATTTGAAAGAATGGCATTGACGGGCATTTTCAGTAGCCCCGTGCCTGAGTTGAGCGTGTCGACATTCCAGGTCAGACCTTTATCATCAGAATAAAAGATACCGCCTTCTGTGCCGGTGTCTGTATTGGCAACGGATAGATACACTCGATCACAGGAGCCGGCGCTGGAAGTCTGCCATTCCAGGGAGGTCGTATAGCTTCGGTCGACTCGGTCGCTTTCCAAGGGCATACCGGTACCGGAAAAGGCGGCGTCCAGCGGATCAAACACCCGGGTCCAATTGATGGCAACATCGACCAGGTCGATTGCACCTTCGGCGCGATCATTGCGATAGACACTACTGGTACCAATTAGAGCCAGGGTTTTGTCTGCGGGGTCTATGGCCACTGCCCTTGCTGGAGCGCCATCACCACCGACATAGATCGGGAATACCCATCCGGATGCATCAGCGACACTGGAGGGGTCTGATGGGTCATAACCCTTAGCAAATGCTGAGCCGCTTTTGGTGGTAATCCACAGTTCTTTGTCTGTGGCTGAGTTTTCGAAAAAGTCCAGGTCATTAACAACCAGGCCCTCGATACCAATGGCATTGCCCATTTCCTCGCCTGCAGGGCTGGGAAATCCGCTGGTCGGATCATGGGTGATCTGAGCGATGGCCAGGTCACTGGCAATGTAGAGTTGGGTATTGTCATTGGGGTCTATAGCGAGGGCACCATCATTAACATTTGAAGTCATGGTGATACTGGGTCCAGTTGGACCAGAGGGAAAGATAGAAGAACTTAGATTTGGGGTAGTCGTCCAGGACGGGCTGGTCTCATCGAGATCCATGACCACTTTTGAAATAAAAACATGACGGCTTTCTGTTCCGGATGCTGCAGTGCCTCTAAAACGGATGATATCGCCATTGGGGTAACCATTGGTGAAGTCATAATCTTCGCAACCGCTTCCAGTCAAACCACATTGGTAGTCCCAGCCATCGTTCCAGGTGGTGCCGCCATCAGTACTTTTGAAAGCCATCCCATTGGTCGAGGAGCCTGCTATATAGATTGTGTCGCCACTACTGTCTTCTGGATCTGCCCCGATAAGATTGATTTCCAGCGAACAGTCACTGAGAGGACAACTCCCTGAACGCACTTCGATAGGAGCCGATGTGGGTAGATTGGAGGTGAGATCGGTGGTGGCTGAAGCCCAGTCTGTAGACCAGAGGTTGAGCTGACCCGCCGCTGTTTGGGTTACCACATAGCCCTTAGTCGAGGATACAACCGCAAAGTCAACGATCTGTTCCCCGCTGGCCGCGCTGAAGACGCTAGTGAATGCGCCGCCGGCACCAGATGCGTTACGATAGATGTCACCTTCATTTGTACCAGCATACATGCCCGATGAGTGGCCATGCAGGGAAGTAACCTCATCCAGGGCAGCGCCGCTGCTGTCCAGCGCAGCAGTCCAGCTTACGGCTGTGCCGGAAAGGTCGCCGTAGTTGCTGCTTTCGTACAAAGCATTGAAAAGGCTGGCTGCATTGAATGAAATAACGCCATACACCACCCCTGCATTGGCAACATCTTCTTCGACCAGCGAACCCTGGCCCGGTATTTTACCGGTTATCGATGTATCATCAGGGTTAGTGACCGATTCCCAGGCCGGTGGTACGGCACTCGGGTTCCATCTAAAAATACCGCGCTGGCTGGTATCGACAGCAATGAGGACTTCTGATGTGCCGGCATTGTCTATTGCCTCTATGTCAGCGACGTATCCGCCATACAGGCCAATGTTTTCCTTGACTGGTTCAGCCAGACAGAGTGTTGATAGGATGGTTAGCAGGACAGCAATTATCCATCTCATGGGCGTCTTCCTTTTTTTAAAATACTACACATTTTGATGTGCAGGGTCAAAAATCCAGGGCTTGTTGTAATCCGTTAGGGTCCCCTCGTTTGCGGGTTTAAAGCGTTGTTATGCTGGTCAGAAAATCAGGCCCTGATAGTTGCTTGTTAAAGCTGAGAGTCGCAAAGCAGATTCGACCCCGACTGAGTTGATTGGCCGGTCTTATAAAAAGGGATCATTCAGTGTGAAAGTCTCCAGCAATGATGAATGTTTTTTCGCCGTTTGAAATCCTCCGGAAGAATTTCAGTACTGATGTTACTTGCGTTGAACTGCTGATTTATGCAGTTATCGAGCTTGAATTTACGTAGATTAGTCGAGAAATAAAGGGTCCCAGAAGGGCGTAGTAGTCGCATGGCTGCATTGATGAGATCAATATGATCATCCAGTACATTAAAGGCCTGATCCATACGTTTGGAATTGGAAAAACTGGGTGGGTCCACCAGAATCAAATCATAACTCGCCGATTTTTGCTGGTGCAGCCAATTCAGGCAGTCAGCCTGGATGAGCTGGTTTTGTTCTGGCGGCAGGTGATTGATAGCCAGATTTCTTTTTGCCCAATCCAGGTAGGTGCGTGACATATCCACCGAGGTGGTTTTTAGCGCTCCACCTAAGGCGGCTTGAACCGTAGCCACACCGGTGTAGGAAAACAAGTTGAGAAAATGCTTGCCGGCTGCCTGCTGTTTGAGTAACTGTCTGAGAGGACGATGGTCAAGAAAAATACCGGTATCCAGATAATCTTCGAAATTCACCCATAATCGGGCTTCTGCTTCTTTTATCGGATGAAATTGGTGGGTCGTCGATCTGCGCTGATACTGAGATTCGCCTCGTTGTCTGGAGCGAGTCTGATAGAAAAGATGGTCTTCGTCCAGGTCTAACAGAGTTTTGCATACGGTTACCAGTTCGCGTGTCCTGAATTTTGCCTTCGCTGGGTCAATGCTGGGTGGAGCCTGGTATTCCTGGATACACAGCCATTTTTCCAGCGGGTCTTCGGCGCTATGGTAAAGGTCTATCGCCGCAGCATAGTCAGGTAAATCAGCATCAAAAATTCTAAAGCAGCTAACGTCAGATTTTCTGGCCCATTTAGAGATTTTTTTCAGGTTCTTGGTGAGACGATTGCTGAACATTTCAGCCTGAGCGCTTAACGTTTGCGGTTCGAGTATCCGAGGTAGGCGGTCTTTGCCAAAAAACCTAGTTTCATCTATATTAAATTGTATTAGTTTGCAGGGCAGGGCACCGTTGTAAAAGGTATGAAGCTTCTCAGCCCGGATACCAAAATGCTTACCCAGAGAGGCATCTTCAGTGAATAGAGCGGCCTTCCATCCGTTAAGTTGTGTTTTTGCGATGTCTCCCAGCGCTTTGTATAAATCCGGAAGACGCGGGTCATCCGCCATACGTTTACCATAAGGTGGGTTGCTGAGTAATAACCCTTGAGCCGGTAAGTCATGTCGGAAATTGAATATGTCCTGGTATATGAATTGGGCTTTGTCATCCAGTCCGGCTCGCGCGGCATTTGATCTTGCTTGCTCCAGCACGCGTTTGTCACTATCAAAACCCAACATTACAGGCAACTGTTGGAGTCCTTTTTCACGCCTGAACTGCGCCTCGGAGGATAATCGCTGCCAGATGCCCTGGTTATGCTGTCGCCAATTGAGAAAGCCCCATTGGGTTCGGGTGAGTCCCGGGGCAACATCAGCCGCCATGAGAGCAGCCTCAATAACCAGGGTGCCTGAGCCACACATTAAATCGACAAAAGCACCTCGCTTGGCGTAGATTTCGTTCCATCGACTGCGAAGCAATAGCGCTGCAGCCAGGTTTTCTTTCAAGGGTGCCGCGCCTGCTTCGAGTCGGTAGTGACGCTGATGCAGGCTGGCACCCGATAAATCCAGATAGATGGATGCCCGGTTCCTGAATAGATAACAATTGATACGGATGTCGGGTTGGGATACGTCAATGTCAGGGCGCTGGGAATAGGTTTCTCGAAAATAATCGACAACCGCATCTTTTACCCTTAAGGCTGCGTAATGACTGTGGCTGATGTCTGAGTTCGAAACATTTGCGTCAACGGAAATGGTTTGTTCGGGCCCAAGATGCTGGGACCAGTTTATCCGTTTGACACCCTCATATAGGGCATCGGAAGAAGCTGCCTGGAATTCCGCCAGGGGTAGTAGGATCCGATTAGCCAGTCTGGACCAGAGACACGCCCGGTAGGCGGTTTCAAGGTCACCGGTAAAAGTTGCTCCGCCGCGGGTTTCAGTTACCTGGATAGCCCCTATCTGGCTGAGCTCTTTGGCAAGGAGATCGGTAAACCCTTTGGGTGCGGTAGCAAAGAAACTGTTATGCGTCATATCGCCTAGTTTATCATGTTGGCAGGGGTGTTAATTCTAATTGAGAAGGAATAAATTGGTGGAGGCAGGAAGGAAGCGGTCTGAGTTTAATGCTATTAGCAGGCAAACACGAGGCAATGTCATGTCGAGTTATCTCATAAAGAGCAGGAAGCGTGATGAGATTTAGCCTGTGGCCATTACCAAGCCAGGATTTTGTTACAGTCAAGGGTCTGGCTGAGCATGCTCAAAGGACAGGTTGGGATGGTCTTTGGTTGGCGGATCACTTTATGCCGAATGCAGAGGATACCAGCACGCCCTGGCCGGAAGCATGGACGACCCTGGCTGGACTGGCTGCGCTGGTGCCGCGGATCAGGTTGGGTACTTTGGTGACTGGCAATACTTATCGCCATCCTGCAGTCCTTGCGAAAATGGCAGCAACAGTGGATCACATATCTCAAGGCAGGGTCGTCCTGGGGCTTGGTTCGGGCTGGCAGGAAAATGAACATCGGAAATATGGTATTGATTTTTTCTCAACCTCTGAAAGGCTGGCTCGCCTGGAGGAGGCTTGCCAAGTCATAAAGGCGCTGTGGGGCGATGCTGAAGCGAACTTTGAGGGGGAATTCTATCGATTACAAGCCGCCCCCCTGGAACCGAAACCTATTCAGGAATCACTACCGCTTATGATCGGCGGTGGCGGCGAGCGTGTAACCCTGAGAATTACCGCCCAATATGCGGACGAGTGGAATGTATGGGGAACTGTCGACACACTCAGGCATAAGATGTCTATTCTGGACCAGCATTGCGACGCTGTACGCAGGGACCCAATGGAAATTCAAAGATCTGCCGTCGCATTAATGTTTTTGACGGATGATGACAAGTTTGCTGCCAAGATGAGGGGTAATGCTCAGGCAACGATTGCGGGTAACAGTAACCAGATTAGGGATATTGTGGGTGCTTATCGCGATGCGGGTGTCAATGAGCTAATTGTCCCTGATTTTACTATGGGTGAGAACAAGCTGGAAATCCTGGATGAGCTCATTAAAGAGGTATTCACAATCTAAGTGCCATGAGCAAGGTCTAAACTAGTCAGCAGGGAGACTCAATTGGAAAATTTAGCGGCAAGAATTGATAGGTTAGAGGCGATTGAGGAGATTAAACAGCTCAAGGCCCTGTATTGTGAAATTTGTGATGACGGTCATAACCCGGATCGCATCATTTCTATTTTTACTGAGGATGGCATCTGGGAAGGGAAAGGCATTGGTAAAGCAGTCGGTCATGAGCAGATTGCGACCTTGTTTAAGAAGTTTCAGAAGATGATGAGTTTTACCCAGCATATGGTGATGAATCCGAGAATAGAGGTGCAGGGAGATCAAGCCACAGCGACCTGGTACTTTTTTGGACCCTTTACCTTCCGTGAAAATGACCAAGCAAAATGGCAGGCTGCGCGCTATCACGAGCGATACATTAAAGTGGCGGGGCAATGGAAAATTCAGAGGCTGACGGTTTCCGGTCCTGGAATGAGCGTTGATTATCAGACCGGCTGGGGCGAGTCGCGCTACCAGTAAAACAGGGTTATTGACCGTGGAGTTGGATCGCCTTTTAGGCTGGCCATTTAAACGCTCGATGCTGTCGGCAGGACAAATCCGGTGGAAATAGAGGGGGTAGGAACACCACAGCATCCTGTGTGCGCTGCATTGTGATGACGGCCTATAGAAATGTTCGGGATTGTAGCGAACAAGGTGCTATCAATTTTTATTTTGATTGCAATTATGGTTGGCGGGTAAACTGTCCGGATTAGTCATCCTTTACTGCAATATCTGATAGTCTATGCAGGGATGAAGGGATTAATACTTGGCGACTAGGGAATTTAAATACACTGCTTCGGACTAGAATGACTGTGAGAGACCTGGGTTCTAGAATTATATTTGTAATAGCGTGCTTGTTGCTGGCGGTTGATGCCTTGTCTGCCAGTCGTGGTATCTCTGTGCAGTTACGCGCATCGGAATCAAAAAATGCCGAGATAGTGGGCGAATACCGCATGTATAATGAAAGTTATGCATTGGTTGTGGGTATCGATGAATATACTCAGGGGTGGCCGAAGCTGAGTAATGCGGTAAAAGATGCTGAATTAATTGCCGAGGCACTTGAGGAAAAAGGCTTCGAAGTTGACCTGCACAGAAATCTAGATTCCGCTGAATTGATGCAGGTGTTTAAGCGCTTTTTTATTCTTAAAGGTGAGCGACCTGATGCGCGCCTGTTTGTTTGGTTTGCAGGCCATGGTGCCACGGTCGATGGCGAAGGTTACCTGGTCCCAGCTGATGCCCCGGTGATATCCGAAGGGGCAGACTTCAAGTTTTCTTCGTTGGCGCTTCGTGATTTCGGAACCTATATGCGTCAATCAAGTTCGAAACACGTTTATGCTGTTTTTGATTCCTGTTTTGCCGGCACCGTCTTCTCAGCTCAACGTGCAATGCCGCCAGCTGCGATCACACGGGCAACCGCGTTACCGGTGCGCCAGTTCCTAACTTCCGGTGATGCTGATCAGACGGTGTCTGATGACGGTCAGTTCCGGGAATTGTTTATTAGGGCAATTCGTGGCGAGGAGCGCTCTGATGCCAATGCCGATGGTTATCTGACAGCATCAGAACTAGGAATGTATTTAGGAGACCGGGTGACTAATCTCACCGAATCGGCGCAAACGCCTCGGTATGGGAAATTGCGAGATCGAGATTTTGATCGCGGTGATTTTGTTTTTGCTTTACCCACGGCGCCTGAAACTGAGTCGGATGAACGTGCTCGGGGCAACGAAACCGTGTTCTGGAATCTGATTAAAGATACCGGAAGCATCAATGAATATGCCGCTTATCTTAGCCAGTTTCCAAATGGTCAGTTTGCCAGGCAGGCCCTGATCAGACAGCGTCAGTTAGAACAGTCGGCTAACCTAAACCTGCCCAGAGAACAGTTCCTGAAGCAGGGGTCTTTCGAATTTGCGTCGATTAATCGTGACCTGGTTACCATTGAGCAAACAATGGTTCGAGCGTTTCCGGTCATGGAATCGGACGTGGTGGGTCAGTTGGACGCGGGGACTAATGTCTGGGGGCTGGGGGAATATAAAAGTATCACGGGTGACTGGTTCGATATATCCCATTCTGGCGTACGGCTTGGGTTTATAGCGGCTGAACAGCTACAAGCAACAGAACAAACCGATCGTTTTGTTGAGATTGATCAAAGTGGGGTTGTGTCCGATTCTTCCAGACTGGATGACCAGTTATCGCGAATGATGTATGGGCTTTTAGATGAGTCAGCGACCGGTGAGTTAGATGAGCAAGGTTCTAGTAAGGGAGAATCAATTGCGATGCCTCCGCCTGGGGTTGAAATGGCTACGCAACTCGAAGCAGGTGAACAAAATACCGATCCACTTGGGTCAGCAGACCGCTTGGTGGGTGGTGTTGATCAGGCCATTGTAAAGGCGGAACTTGAAACAGTCCCAGACCTAACAAAACCAGTTGCTGATGAAAAGACCATCAAAGCCGAGCCGGCGGGTAACGATAGCGCGGTTGAGACGTTAATTGCAGATCCCCATATAGCAGAGGGTGGCACGGCAGCAGACGTTGTTAAGGTCGATCCTGTGGCGGCGCCTGAGCCTAAGCTAGATGAGGCTGTGACGGGTGTTTCTGAGGGGCTTCCTATCGAAGTGGAAACTGCTCAGTCTCTTGATGAAGTCGATCAAGGCATGGGAGTGACAGATACTGCGGCATCAGCAGCACAACCACGACCACGAGAGCAGGGATTGGATGATGTCGTAGAGGCCATGCCAGAGGTCGCGCCAGAACCTGATTCGCCTGCGCTGGTATCGGAACAAGGTGAAACTGGGTTAGCGTCAACGGACCAAGGTGTCATTTCAACCTCTGAGCCGCACAACGATTCCAATGATCCCAAGCTAACCGAGCGTGATGAGTTTACTGTTAAGGAGCCTTCAGGCGTAATGGAGGTAGGTGGGGGACAGGCAGCGCCCGCATCTGGGATGATGCCAGCAAAGGCAGAGGAAACAACAATAGCAGAGGCAGAATCGGATGCATCGGTACAGATAGACGAGGCAGTGACAATAACCAAGGCGGAATCCGCCAGTGAAGCGGAATCCGTCAGTGAAGAGGAAACCCTGGGGCTCTATGCTAGACGATATTTAATTGCGGCATTAAAGGGAAATATAGATGCCCAGTTCTACCTGGGGTATATGTATGAAAATGGTGAGCATGTAACAAAAGATTTGCCGTCCGCAGAGAAATGGTACCGGCGTGCAGCTGAGATGGAACATGTTAATGCCATGATTAGGTTAGCTTCTTTGCTGGACGAAGCTCCAGAAGCAACCTATTGGTTTAGGAAGGCGGCTGAAAATGGCGATGTTGGAGCTCAGGCCATGGTCGCTTTTCGATACGAGAGTGGCACCGGTACAGAGGTTGACCTTAAAGAGGCTGTGATCTGGTACAAGAGGGCCGCTGAGCAGGATCAAATTGTATCGCAGGTGAACCTCGGGCGGTTGTATCACTTGGGTATCGGCGTTGAAAAAAATCTTGATCAGGCTATCTTCTGGTATGAAAAAGCCGCCAAGCAGGGAAACAAAGCGGCGCAAAACAATCTGGATCAACTCTTACCCAGCTTGAATTAAATGCTAATCCAGCCTGTCTATTTTAGCGCTGGCTGCTTCGACGCCGAGTAGTTTCGCCTGTCGATAAAATTCCAGGGCTGTTGCTTTGTCTTTTTTCGTACCTCTGCCGCGCTCATACATTTCCGCCAGGTGGAAGTAAGCATCAGGATAATTGCTGTCGATGGCCCCCTTTAACAGCGTGATTGCCCGTTCATAGTCCCGTCGTACTGAAGAGCCGCTGGTGTAACGTTTCGCTAGGATAACCTGGGCGGGTGGGTAATTCAGCGCCGCGGCCTTGGTTTGCCATTCGACTACCATTGAGGAACTTCTCTTTAAGCCACCTTTGCCGATTTCGTAGTAGACGGCGACGCTCATCTGGGCTTCTGGATCATTCTTATTGGCGGCTTCTAGGAACCAGTGCAGCGCTGTTTCCTCATCGGGTTCACCTTCATCGCTGAGGCCCCCATCTGCATAGATTTCGCCCAGCAGATGCATTGCACCCGGGTAGCCCAGTTGAGCCGCTTTATCGACGGCGGATTTAGCATCGCTGGCACGTCCTGCAGCCAGTAATGAGCGGGCATACTGGATCTGAAACCTGGCCGCATCTGGGTATAGTCGAAGTGCTTTATTGCACGCGGGCACGGCGAGTTGGTGGGCTATATCGGATAGTTTGATACTGATTTCAGTTGGTTTTCGTGCTCTGTAAGCCAGGGTATCACAGTCATCAGAACCCGGGACCGCCTTCCTTAGGTGTTCGATTGTTTCTCTGGTGATCTCTGCATTGACTTGAAGATGCCTGCGGACCTGAAATACGGCCAGTGCTTCGCGCGTGATCTGATCTAAGATGCCTGACTCATGCGTTTGTGGAAAGCCGACTTGAGCAAGCAGCCTCTGGGCTTCCCGGGTCCGTAAAGACTGAGCTTTTTTCTCGGCTTCAATCTGCTGCTGACGCGTTTTCTCGGCCATTTCCTTGCGGGCTGTTTCTTGCTTGGCTGCATCTTCTCTGACGGTTAGCAGTAATTCAGTGGCCTGGTCATAGTACCGACCTTCGCGACCGGTGTTTTTAAGATAGCGTAACAGGCGGTCTTGAGCCGCCAGAGAATTCTGAGTTTTATGCAGGGCGGTCGCTTCTAAAAAGTAAAGGGCATCTGGAATTTCAGTATCCAGTGCTCGCATTCGGGCAATCAGATCAATTATCCCGACACTATCATCGATTTGTAGTAGTCTGCCGAGCTCGCTCATATGTAGATCGAGTTGAACTTCCAGGGGCAGTACTTCACTGATCGTGCTTGACTGGGCATGCACCCCTGAGCTACACAACAGGCAGAATAAGAGGAGACTGGCTATGAAAAGATTAGGTTTAATGTCAGCGCCTTATTAAAATATTGTTCAAACCTTAACAAAATACTGCGAATTTCCTTTACAGGCAAGTATAGAAGTTGTCAGGAGCGGTTTGTATGGCAGTAATTTTGCAGAATGAGGAGTTGTCTGGCGAGAGATGACAGGGTCTCTATCTTGTTGTTCTGGCTGCTGACCAAGAACTGTGCTGTCGTTTCTGGTTCAGTAGAGCCGCCCGCAGGGGAGGCATCGGTCTTGGATAGTAACAAAGAAGCCCAGCCTTCCGGAGAGACTCTGATCAGCGGTTTTTCTAGATTGTCTGTCGCTAAATCCAACCAAATTGAATGGTCATTGGTAATGGGCTGAGGGACCTTGTCGTCTGTACAGAGATAATCGAATCTGGATTTACTGCTGAAGTTCAAGCCACAGACAGAGGTACTCTTTAAAGTATGAAACACCGTTTTTTCAGAAGCGCAGGCGTCCCCTCGTGTCGTGTATATCGCAAGGTCTTTGGACATGAGGTGCGCAATGTGCTCGGCGACATCCCGGATGTTTTGGGGAACCTCTGTTTTAGCCACGGATCTGGCTGATGACTGCTTTGTCTCAACTGGAGACTGAGTCGGGGGTTCCACCGGTGACGGGGTGGCAGGTTCCGGTTCCGGTTTATTCAAGGCGCTGTCAATTTTCTCTAATAGTTGTTGTTCAAAGTTGAGACTGAATTGGTTGGTTGTTTTACTTTGACGTTCTTCTGAGGTTGAGGGTTGATCTAATAGCGTTATCTGTGATCTCGATTGAATCTGCAGTGATCGAAGTTTTGGCTTTTCTTCCAATAATTTTCTAGCCGCCGACTGTGACAGGCAGACAGCATTGTCTCCCGTTGTGCTGCAGAGTAACCGATTCCAGTTTGGCGATGAAGTTGTTTCCTGGCCGTTATTGCCACTTGCGCCTATTTTTGGATGGAAGAGCACGAAATAAGGATCGTTAGTACGGCTCTGTAATTCAATCCAGATTGAGGATTTTTCTGGTAGACAATTAGCGGCAGTTTTGGCGCCGGCTGTCCAGTTTAGAGAAGAAGTCAATAAGGGTTCGCCGAATGCTTCGTCAATACGGAAATGCATTTCCGCTTCACTGATGTTGCAATTGCCTGCTCTGAGATTGGTTGTTGTAGCAGTGCCCTCAAGCAAGCTTGCTTGAATCTGCATTGCTGATGTCAGGATGAGTGCTGCAACCCATGCTAAGTAGATTCTGGATGACATAGTGGAAATTCTTCGGTCGTTAAATCAGTTTTTCTTTTTTTAGGTTTTCTTTTCTTGGTTTTTCTTCTAAATGTTGATTCTATCCCTTTCCTTACATCGTTTGTCATCGCCAGATTGATAAAAGACTGGCAATGACCAGTGTCTGCTTTTCTATATTTGCATTTATATAAAAACTTATCCATCCCCGATTCAGTGTGTGGTTTCAATTTTTGATTGGCCAGAGGGCTATTGATACATAGCAGTTGAATCAGATTCTTCCCATTAAGAAAGCAGTTGCTTCCAATAAGATCGCCGTTAAATTTAAATAGATCCTAGTGGCGATTAGAACAGCACCATAGCGGTTGTCATCAAATAGTGGCCCTTGCTGCTTAAAAGGCCTGCCAACGAAATTCGTGAGTGTGTGCAAGGCATTGTTCTTCTTTAGGCCGTGTTTTTCTAGTGGGGATAAGCTGGCCGCTTTTCTTGGCGAGAGCGCGAAGTGTCGCAGCAGTATTTGTTTAAAAAGGTAATGGTCCTGAGCAAGTCTTTTTGCAAGAATGGGGGTTTAGAGAAGAAATCGAGAGAAGGTATGCCTGTATTGAGTCTGGATGAAATACGTAGTCTGTGTCACGAGGCCGTTACCTCGGCTGGTGCGAGTCAACAGCAGGCCGACGCGGTTGCTCTGGAGATTATGGATGCGGAGGCAGAAGGAATACGTAATGTCGGTTTAGGTTATATCCATCTTTACCTTAAACAACTTAAAACCGGCAAGATCGTGGGTCATGCTGTCCCTGTGGTGGATGCGCCTTCAGACGTTATTACCCGGGTTGATGCTGATTATGGTTTTTGCCACACCGCCTATTTAGCGGGTGAGGAACGTCTGACTGACTCGGCGAGGAAACATGGCATTGGCATGATGGCGATTCATCGTTCGTCCTCGGCGGGTGTTCTTGGGTGGTTTGTTAGGCGACTGGCCCAACAGGGGTTGGTCGGCTTGATGTTCGCGAATTCTTCCCGGGCCGTAGCAGCCCACGGTGGTAAGGTGCCCTTCTTTGGTACCAATCCTTTTGCCTTTGGATCGCCCAGAGCGTCTGCAGAGCCGGTGGTTTTTGACATGGCAACGGCATCGACAGCTCGAGTTAACCTTGTTCGGGCGGCGAGTGAGGGAAGGCCGATCGAACCCGGTCACGCCATTGATCAGCAGGGTGAGCCGACAACCGATGCAGCTGAGGCGTTAAAAGGAGCGCAGTTACCCCTTGGCGGTGCCAAAGGGTTTGGTCTTGGTCTGATGGTGGATATGCTGGCTGGCGTTTTGACCGGTAGTCATTGCTCCTATGAAGCTTCTCTGTTTGCCAGTGATCAAGGTGGGCCACCTAATGTCGGGCAAATCATTATTGCCATTGATAGCGGATTCATGGCGGAAGGTTATGTTGAGCACCTTGAACAGATGTTTGCTGCTTTGACCACAGATAATGAGGTTCGTATTCCTGGAGAAAGGCGGGCCGCATTGCGCCGTCAGCATGAACTCGATGGTGTGGAGGTGCCTCAGACCCTGCTAGACCAGATTGCCAGCCTGGTGGGTTAGGTGTGGAGGAGATTATTTGGGCGATGATCACCAGAGGGTTTAGAACGAACGATAGTAATTCAGAGAAATAGTCATGAAAAATACCGATGTCGTCATTGATTGCTTGCAATATAACAACTGGGATCGAGCTCTATTCCAGGCCACCCGGGATGGGGGCGTTCATGCGGTGCATGTCACTGTCTCTTACTGGGAAGATATGCAGGAGACATTGCAAAATATCAGTCAGTGGCACAGGCACTTTGAAAACCATGCGGATCTGATTATGCCGGTCAGGACTGCTGCGGATGTTATTGAAGCAAAAGCATCGAACAGGCTGGGGATTATCTTTGGTTTTCAAAATTGCTCACCGATGAACGATGATCTGGGAATGGTGCAGGTACTTCATGAACTGGGTGCTCGATTTATGCAGCTTTCATACAATAACCAGAGTTCCCTGGCGACGGGCTGTTATGAAGAAAATGACCCGGGTATTACTCGATTCGGTAAGCAGGTCATTCAGGAAATGAACCGGGTTGGCATGGTCATTGATATGTCGCATTCTGCAGAGCAGTCGACTCTGGAAGCGATCGCCTTATCGCAGCGGCCGATTGCGATTACTCATGCAAACCCGGCTTTTTTTCATCCAGCTTTACGTAACAAGTCAGATGCTGTACTGCAGGCCTTGTCTGACTCTGGCGGAATGTTGGGCTTAAGTCTGTATCCGTTCCATCTCAAGGACGGCAGTCATTGCAGCCTGCAGCAGTTTTGTGAAATGGTGGCTTCGACGGTCGAAGTGATGGGCATTAACCAATTAGGGATTGGCTCTGATCTTTGTCAGAACTGGGGTTATGGAACACTGGAATGGATGCGAAGCGGTAGGTGGACTTTCGTCGCAGACCATGGTGAAGGTAGTGCGGACAATCTCAATTGGCCCGACCAACCTGATTGGTTTCGTCATAGTGGCGATATTAGTAACATTGCCGAGGGGCTCAAACAGGTCGGTTTTTCTGACGAAGAAGTAGCCAAGATAACGGGCAATAACTGGCTGGCTTTTTTTCAACTTTCTTTTACGAAGTTTTGACTTTGTATTGCCAGATCCTGTGGCCGGATTAGATGACTGGCTTGATAAACAGGTTTTGCGCGGGTCAACCCATATTGGATTATCAAGGTAGATAGGCCCTTCATGAAAAGACCCAATGCTTCCAAAGTGGCAGTGCCCTCAAATAGGGTATTGCTTGAAGGCCTGGATCCAACCGATCTCAGGCCCGCAGAGGAGGTGATGGACCTGCAGCGCTTAGGTTCGCTGCAACCGTTTCGACATAGCTTTATGCGTATTCTGGTGCGGCAAATGGCACGTGATCATTGGCACATTCGTTGTAAGCAGTTTGAGCTTGATGATCGCGGTTTTGGCTATGCTGTTTACAGCATCAAGGCAAAAGGGGAGATTTATAGTTTCGTTGTTTTTGCTGCTTATCTGCGGGATGAAAACCGAAATGATCGAGTCATTGCCGAGCAGTGGGATCTCACCATGGCATTGCTGCAAGGCCGGGTAGATGACCATCATTTGCAACGTTTGCGCAAGACAGTGCCCTTGCAGGAAGCGGGTAGGATGACATCCAAAATGCTGGTTCTTTCTCGGGCAAACCGGAGTAAGCGGATGTTTGATTATGTCGTTGACGCCCTGGCATCGGGGGTTCAACCCGAGATAAATCGCTTAAAAGAAGTTGGGTATCTTTGCCGAACGACGGCTGTTTATGGTAGTGGCAAATTCGGAATGGCTGATTGGGGTGCTGTACAGCGCCAATGCCCTAGCTTTGCCAAACCATTTGCAGCAGAAATGTTCACCTGTTTTATGTTGCGGCATTTTTCGGTAGAACAGGCCCAACATATTGCTCATTGTAAAGCACCGGCAGCTGCAGTGAAGCTGGATTCAGATATCAGGCGATACGTGGGTATCGGCAATGCCACTGGTTTGGGCATGGCCCCTTTTCTAATTAAGCACCCGCAATTGATTTCCCGATGGTTACTGGTCCGAGAGGTTTCCATAGCCAGAGTGCTAAAGATGGGCAAAGTGAAACCGGATAGTGTGCTGCGATTGCAGGCGATGATTGCAAAGGTGATCCAGCATACCAGGGAAACGACTGTCGAGGATGCCTGGCAGGCAGATCGTAATAGCCAAGTCATTGCTGATCTTGATCATTTAGCTCGAAACTTAGCGGCGAAAAAGGATCTTAAGAATTGGCTCTGGCTGAAGCAACAACTGGTTGAACAATATTGCCAGGATACCATCGAGATTGTGTATTCGCTTTTGATTGAACTTTATCCTGAACTCGTTGACTTCATGGAAAAAGAACTCGGTATCGAGGAAAACCTGCAGTTATGCCCTGAGATCCCGCTGAGCGAGTTAAAGCGAACCATAGAGGCTGATTATGGTTGGTCTCTGGCCATCGATTTTCAGCAACCAGAACGACAGCATGTTTTCTGGTATCGATCAGAAGAGAAAATGGAACCGCGTCTGGGTGAGCGTGATCATGAAACGGGTGCAGATAAGGAATTACCGGTTCAGGTTGCTATGGCTGTTAACGCTTGCTATGCGCGTATTTGTGCTCATTTGCATGACCATCCGAACAGCGATGTGATCCATTTTTTACTTCAGCATTCGGACCAGACCAGTATTGTTAAGCGTATCCAGACCATGTCACAACTTGTCTATGGGGATATACAGGCGAATTTGGCAGATAAGGAAATGCAACCGATTCACTTGCTAAGGGCCAAGTTATCTTTCTCCGGCGTTAGTAAATTTGACCCGAAGTCGAGGCTTTGGGTGCGTAATACCATGTTTCAAGGTGCCCCTTTGCTAGGTGACCTTGAAAGTAACCGGCACTTGGATGAGTGGTATTTTCCCTTGGCGCCTGAGGGTTGAGTTTGAACGTATCTAGAAATGAATTAATAGAATTGCTCAAACTTGTTTTTGAGGGTTTGGGTTTTGACCAGGGAGACTATGAGGCTGGAGCGAAGTTAGTGACCCATGCAGAAATGTGGGGGCTGGGTGGGCTGGACAGGCTGGCTTCGGCTCTGGTTGACTCAAGCCTGCAGCAGCATCAACCCGTCACTGTGTTGCAGGAGGATCAACATAGTGCTGTTCTTGATGGTCAGGATTTGAGTATTTTGCTGTGTCTTCGTTCTGCTGCAGATCTTGCTTACGTGAAATGCCTTTCAGCCCCGGTTGGGAAGGTAACGGTCACCCGCTGTCAGCACAGAATACTGGTTTTCCAGCATCTGATCAGTCTGGGCAGTCGCCAGGTCGCCTCTACCGCATGTTGGCGGGCAGGGCCGGAGGCTAATTTCCTTCACGTTTTGAATGTGCTCCCTGGGGAGCCGACCCCTTTGCCAGAATACCGCATTTATGGGTTGACGAGCGACGAATCTGGATTGCCGCCTGCCGGTCAGTTGGATATCTATTGTGCCCAGTCTTCGATGGCCTTGTTCGCTTTACAGCGCGAATTGCTGCCTGCATCGGCTGAATTGATAGAAACCGTTAACAGGGATGCTATGCTGGCTAAATTCGAGGCATCACTGGTTGATGGAATTCCGATAAATGAGGCACTTTGGTTTAAACTGGTGGATCTGGCAGCCAAGATGCTGGTGCCTAGCTCGGATCAATCGAGGTCCGGTGCAGGGGACTAACGGGAACCGCAGCACGACAACCCAGTAAGATCGCCGGCGACAGCGGTCACTGGCTCAGTCTTTGTTGTCTCGTTTGTTCGAGTTGTGGTTTTCACAGATGTGTATTGAAGGGAGTGATGAGTGCCATTTGGACTACTTAAATACGGCATGCGTAAGCGTTATCCGGCACAGCATCACTTTACACCGAGTAAGGAGCTCAAGAAGCATTATGATGTGGTGATCATTGGTGCTGGCGGACATGGCGCCAGTATTGCTTACAATTTAGCAAAATATCATGGCATTACTGACATAGCGCTGATTGATAAGGGTTATCTGGGGGGGGGTAATACCGCCCGTAATACCGCAGTGATCCGTTCCAATTACTTAACGACTGAAGGGGTTTCCTTTTATCGTGAATCGGTCAAGTTATATCAGGATTTAAGTAACGAATTTGACTTTAATATCATGATGGAGAACCGCGGCCAACTTACCCTGGCGCACAGTGATGCCGCGATACGGAGTTTCAGGTGGCGAGCCGAAGTAAACCAGCACCTGGGCGTACGCTCAGAACTGGTCGACCGAAATACCATCCGTGAACTGGTTCCGAATCTGAGGATGTCGGAGGATGCGCGATATCCTGTGCTCGCTGGATTGTGGCACAAAGACGGGGCCACAGCGCGTCACGATGCAGTGGTATGGGGCTATGCCCGTGGGGCGTGTCAAAAAGGCGTTGAGTTGCATCAACTTACTGAGGCCCAGGGAATTGAAATCGAGCATGGGCGAGTCGTTGCTGTCCGCACTAACCGAGGTCGAATCAGTTGTGGTGCCGTGGTTCAGGCAGTTGCCGGTGCCAGTTCCATTGTCGGCAAGATGGCGGGACTGCGGCTGCCGATTCATTCGTTTCCTCTTCAGGCGATGGTAACCCAGCCTTATAAACCACTATTGGACCCTCACGTCAGTTCACCGCAGGTTCATGTCTACGTCCACCAGACTTCCCGAGGCGAGTTTGTGATTGGCGGGGGATCAGACCCCTATCCGCTCTACCATACCCGGGCGACATTGGATCAAAAGGAGAAACTGGCCGGGTCTGTATTGGAGCTGTTTCCATTTCTGGCGCAGGCTCGCGTGTTGCGTCAGTGGGCTGGAACCACCGATATGACTCCGGATTACAGTCCGATCATGGGGCTGAGCGCCGTGGAGAATTACTTCTTGGATGCGGGTTGGGGAACCTGGGGGTTCAAGGCGACCCCTATTTGCGGTAAAACCATGGCGGAACTGGTTGCTACCGGTCGAGTCCCTGAACTGATCAAACCATTTTCGCTGGATCGCTTTTATCGATTCGAGCAAGTGAATGAAGCAGGTGCTACGGCAGCCAGTCATTAAGGGAACACCCATGAAACAACTTTTCTGTCCATTGAATGGCCTTCGAAATATTTCAGAATTCAGCTATGGCGGCGAGTATCATACCGCCCCGGATCACCACAATAGTTCCTCCAGAGAATGGGCTGAGCATGTTTTCTTTGCTGAAAATAAGGCGGGTTGGGTGACTGAATGGTGGTGCCACCTGCCGACTTCATATTGGTTCTTAGTCGAACGAAACACGATTACCGATGAAATTCGTCGCAGTTTCCCGAGCAGTGACCTCCATCAGGAACGGGTGGATTATTTTCAAGCGCGAGCAAGTGAGAAGCATAGTGAGTGACAATCGGCTACCCCCGCCCTATGGGTTGAGACTGCAGCGACAGGAAGCCATCCGTTTCACCTTTGATGGGAAACGCTATACGGGTTATTCCGGGGACACGATCGCAAGCGCCCTGGCCGCTAATGACCAATGGTTACTCAGTCGTTCATTTAAGTATCATCGGCCTCGCGGTGTGCTGACCATGGCAGGCCAGGATGCCAATACGCTGGTTCAACTACCTTCGAATCCGAATGCCCTGGCGGATGTAGAGAGAATCACAGCCGATTTAAAGGTATCTTCTCAGAATGTCAGCGGGTCTCTGCAAAGGGATCGATATGCTTGGTTGGGGTATCTGTCCCGGTTTTTGCCCGTTGCTTTTTATTACAAGGCCTTTTTCCGACCTAAGGGAGTCTGGCAGTTGTGGGCTCGTCTGATAAGAAAATATGCAGGTCTGGGTAGAATAAATGAGAATTTAAAGCCGGGCTACTATGATAAAACGCACTGTTTTTATGATGTCCTGGTTATAGGCGGGGGCCCGGCAGGGTTATCTGCAGCGCTGACGGTTGCCGATGCCGGAGTAAAGGTGTTGCTGGTGGAGGAAAACAGTGAGCTTGGCGGGTCTCTTAACTACACTGAATTCCCCCTGGATAGCCTGACGCTAACGGTGCAGCGGCAGCAACTCATGGATAAGGTTAGCAATCATACTTGCATCGATGTAAAGACAGATGCGGTCTGTAATGGCTGGTTTGCAGACAATTGGCTTGCAGTGATCAACCAACAACGCCTGATTAAGGTTCGAGCCAAGCAGGTCATTCTGGCTATGGGCTCGCTCGAGCAAGCAGCGGTGTTTCGTAATAATGACCTGCCTGGGATCATGATGAGTAGCGCTGCGCTGCGGTTGATCCACCTTTATGCGGTTCGACCCGGCCGGAAAGCAGTCGTGCTATGCGGGAATTGGGATGGTTACCGCTGTGCGCTTGCTCTGTCGAGTGCCGGAGTCAAAGTGGAGGCACTGATTGATCTCAGAGCAAGACCCGATGAGGGCCATCCTTTGTTGGAAAAAGTTGCTGCCCTAGGCATCCGTATTCGTTTTCAATACCGGGTTCACCAGGCAGTCGCATCCAGGGGGGGAGGGCACCTCGCTGCAGTTGAAGTTTGCGAACTCGAAGCAGGCAATGAAACGGTGGCTGCAACGGTGTCTGTGTTGGCTTGTGACCTGCTGGTGATGGCGGTGGGGTACACGCCTGCATATCAGTTGGCTTGTCAGGCAGGCGGGCACTTGTCTTATGATGATGCAACTGAGGCCTTTGTGATTGAGAATCTTCCCGACAACAGCTTAATTGCTGGGTCAATGAACGGTGTTTGGGGTTTAGATCGTGTGATTGCCGATGGTGCTATTGCCGCAGGGCGCGCATTACAGTCGCTAGGGCGAGTCGATAGGAAGGTCCAGCGCAATGTTGATGAACCGTGCCAGAGTCCAAATTACCACTGGCCGATATTTCCGCATATCCAGGGCAAGGAATTTGTAGATTTTGATGAAGACTTACAGATTGAGGATATCGTCAATGCCGTAAACGATGGTTATGAACATGTCCAACTCGTCAAACGTTATTCAACTGCAGGAATGGGGCCTTCCCAAGGTCGGCATTCGGCCCTGGCAGTGGCACGTTTAGTGGCAGATACGAGAGGAATAAGCGTTTCGGAAACCGGTGTGACCACAGCGCGCCCGCCATTTTCAGCAGAGCAACTCGGGCATAGTGCCGGGCGGGTGTTTTTTCCGACTAAACGCAGCAATATGCATTATCGCCATATTGAGCTTGGTGCCCAGATGATGCAGGCGGGAGTCTGGTATCGGCCCGCTTTTTATGGGCCAAAGCAGGACAGAGAAAAGCGGATCCAGGATGAGGTCAGGAACGTCAGAACTAATGTGGGTATGATTGATGTATCCACTCTGGGTGGTATAGAGATTCGAGGAACAGATGCAGCCGAGTTTCTGAATCGTATGTATACCTTCGGGTTTATCAAACAACCCATCGGTAAAGCTCGATATGCGTTGCAGATTAATGAAGCTGGCGTGGTGGTTGACGATGGTGTTGCCTGCCGACTTGATCGGAATCACTTTTATGTGACGGCAACTACTGGAGGGGTCGATGGGGTTGCTCGTTCCATGTTGAAATGGAATGCGCAGTGGCGCCTCAGCGTTGATATTGCCAATGTGACCGGTGCTTATTGTGCCATTAATATTGCCGGGCCCAATGCCCGTCGGGTATTGAAAGCGCTTTGCCAGGATGTAGATATTGAAGCTGAAGGATTTCCCTACATGGCGGTCCGCCAGGGTACTATTGCTGGCATGAGTGTGCGATTGATTCGGGTCGGCTTCGTGGGTGAGTTGGGTTATGAATTGCATGCACCGCAGCAATACGGAGAGGCGCTCTGGGATTTACTGACCAAAGCGGGCGAGGCTTTTGGAATGGCGCCATTTGGGGTGGAAGCGCAGCGACTTCTGCGGTTAGAGAAAGGACACGTCATTGTCGGCCAGGATACGGATGCGATGACCCACCCGCTTGAGATTAGTATGGGTTGGGCTGTTTCAAAGCGAAAACCTTTTTTTGTGGGATCTCGGAGTTTACAAGAGCTGGAAAAAGCAGGCCTGAAGCGAGTTCTGGCAGGATTCATGGTCTCGGACCGGCACGCATCTATCCCGCTTGAGAGTCATCTGGTGATAGATCAGGGTGAAATGATCGGTCGCGTCACGTCATGTCAGTATTCAACTACCCTTGAGTCGATTATTGGCCTGGCCTATGTTCCACCGCAACGAGGCATCCCAGGAGAGACGATTAATATCAAGGTGGCGGGTGGCGTGCTGGTATCTGCAGAGATTGTTGAATTACCTTTTTTTGATCCCGATAATCTTCGGCAGGCAGTATAGCAATGGCTGAATTACCGCGAGTAGAAGACCCCGGCAGTTTGCCTCGTCGCAGTCCACTTTACCGCCTGCACACCGCAGCAGGTGCCAGCTTCAGGCAGGTTGAGGATAATGCAGTTCCCTACCTCATGGTTTCCCTTCAGGAAGATATTGCCGTCGCCCGACAGCTGGGATTGGTTGATCTGTGTGGATTAGCCAAGACGGGTATGAAGGGTCCGGATGCGCCTGGTTGGCTTGAACAAAAAGGCTTTCAATTGCCGGCACAGCCGAATTTAGCCTTGCTGCAGCCAGGTGGGGTACTGGTGGGCAGGCTTTCGTTTGATGAGTTTCTCCTGCTCGGTGATTTACAGGGGCAATCAACCGACTTTGTTGGCCTAGAGGATAGTCGATCTCAGGATTCAGTAACGCAGATTTATCCAGTTCCCAGGCGAGACAGTCACTGCTGGTTGGGTGTGGTGGGTATCCAGGCATCGCAGATGCTTGCGAAACTATGTGCGGTCGACCTTCGATCAGAGCAGTTTACTGAATTTATGATTGCGCAGACGATTATCGCTGACATCAATGTCATTGTTATTCGTCGTGACCTGGGTCAAACGCCCTGTTTGTACCTCCTGGCTGATATGACATCAACAGAGTATCTGTGGGAGGTGTTACAGGATGCGATGTTGGAGTTTGCTGGCAGTGTTGTGGGCCTGGCCGCAGTGCATGCCTTAAAAGAACAGCAATCTGCATCGGCTATGTGAATGAATCCAGACCTCACGCTTCTCTTATCGGTTAATTAACAGCGAGGTTGTTGGAACCGATGCTATACGGATTTAATTTAGCGTTCGTTGTTTACTAATTTGGCCGGCTAGATGTATGGAAGCGGCTTCAATACTTCGGGAAGACCCAATAGAAGGCCCGTCGCTTGTTACTGGCTTTTCGTGCGTCTGTGGTACTGGAAGGGGAAGTAACTTAATGAGCCGGAGTTAAGGACTCTCTTGTTGCGAGTTTCAGAGGTAGACCGGCTAAAACACAACAAAATAAAGGACTAAACCGGCCATAACCAACTGGAAAATAAAGGTAAGGTAGAGAAATGCCAGGGTAGATTTGCTGGGTAAAAGTGGTTTTGGTAATCGTTTTTTCTGCAGATAGAGGGTGATACCACACTGAATGGGCAGCATCAGCGCACCGAAACAGGCCGCGATACTGACCATTAGAACTGGCCTTTGGAAACCAGCATAGAGGAGTAAGCCGATAAAAGGCACGGTTAAACCATAGTAACGAATAATACTGCGGCGGATATCGAGACGATGACGAGCTAGAAAGCCGAGTTCAATCAGGTAATCGGGAATATAGCGGCCTCCTGCAGCCACGCCCGCAACACAACTTGAGAACAGGATACAGAAGGCGCCCACGGCAAAGATCCACAGTGACCAGGGTCCCATGGTTTTAGTGAACATTTGACTGAGAACGACAATGGTTTGTTGGCCGGAGGGAACCTCGCCCAAAGGGTGTAATATGCCTGCGCCTAGAAAGTAAAAGGGAATGGTGGCACAGGTCAGAAGGGCCAGCGTGATCCAGACGTCCAGGTGCATGATTTTTAGCCAGCCTCTTGCACGATTGACCCATTGCTCGCTGCCGTCGTTTATCCCGATTTTGCCTGGGTATCCTTTTTCTATACACCAGTAGGTATAGGACGATATTTCACCCGAGTTGACACCAGTATAACCGTAGGCAGCTAAGGCCAGGACGGCATAAGGGTAACTGAATTCGAACTGAAGTCCTTGGTTAATATCCTGCCACTGAACTGCAGAGGCGGTTGACTGCATGAGTATAAGACAGGTTACCGTCAGTAAGGTGAAGATAAACACCAACAGCAACATGATTTTTTCCAGGTGCTGGTACCGACCGCTTCTTAATAGGATGGCGATTGTCAAAGCAAGGCAAGCGACCACCGGCAGGTCAGAAAAGTCAGGAAATAATAGCAATAGGGCCTGCCCTGCGCCGCCAATTAAGCCACCCAGGCCGGTAAAGGCGGGTAGAAAAGCAATCAGACCAATAAAGACCGGCCAGGATACGTCTCCTTTTGGACCAGGGAGTTTACCGGGAATACGATTCAGCGCCCGTAGGTAGGTGTCACCACTGAGCACGATGTACTTGGCCAGAGAAGCCTGTACGATGGATTTGCTCCAGCAGGATAACAGTACCCACCAGAGCATGCTGAAGCCAACGGCAGCTCCGAGACTGGCGGTCAGGATGATCTCCCCGGAGCCAACAATGGATGCGGATATAATCACGCCAGGACCGAGGAACTTAAGGCGCTGATGCCAGTGTCTCGGGGCTGTTTCAACCGCATCGGTTGGTTGTGTATATAAATCAATGGCCATTGTGTTCAGCCTAGCCTATTTCTAAGGGTGTCTGAAGTACCAAGAAGACGGGAATAGGGATGTCCAGTCCACCAGGCCGGGTAATTGGTTTGATTATGGGTCTTAATACAAACGATTCAGTCCCAGGTTATTGATCACACCCTGAACCTGTGAAGTTTGTCCTGAAGCAGAGAAATTAGTTCAAGGCTACGGGTTTAACAGCAGTACGATCGAACTTTACCGAGGCAGATGTGCTATAACAAACTGATACACTGATGCGCTTTAGATCGGCTAGTCAGGCGTAATTGATTTGTTTGGGTAGTCACTCGGTTGAGGGTAAGCGGCTGATACTTTCAGTTCGGCCAAGGCCGCGTCGGGGACAGGTCATGTAAAATAAAGAAGGCCAGTAAAGCGTAAATAAATTAACAGGGTCCGGCTGTTAAGCAGGAGCAGAGCCGGAAACACCGTGGCGCGTCAATGAGGTAAGACAAAATGGACATTACCAAACTCTCTGCTGTGGAGGTAGCTAAATGTATAAAACGCAAAGAGATAAGTGCTTTAGAGGTCCTTGATGCTACCTTCTCCCATATCGATGAAGTGAATAGCACTTGTAACGCTTTCGTTAATCTGGATATC
>CAZGCW010000033.1:15075-24726 GCA_964524295.1 uncultured Pseudomonadales bacterium | reverse complement strand
TTTCTGTCAGGACAATGTCGATGTAGGTCCTGGTGGCATTGCGAGCAGGCTCCACAGCCCAGATTGATATCGGCAACGACCCGCTGGCCCTGCCGTGCACCGTTCACTACCTTGCCTACAAATTCATGCCCAGGGATACCTTTAAACTGGTAATAACCTTGCTGCAGTTCCCGGTCCGTACCACAGATGCCCGCAAATTTTACTTCGACCAAACATTCCCCAGGCGCACAAACCGGCCTAGGCAGATCGTCACGATACCCTAGCCGACCTTCTTCTAACCAGATCCCTTTCATCAAAAATCGTTCTCGCTATTCACTAACTCACTTATTCGCCAGGCAACCTGGCCCGACTCACTGGAAATTTGTAACGGCCAGTTTTCATTAGCCTCTGGTTCGTTTATTCTCAATACCCTACTTTATCGAGTTTACCCAAATGAATGCCTCTATTGCACCACAACAATGGACAGTCAAACGATTATCTGGGTCGCTGGGGGCAGAAGTAACCGGGCTAAAAATTGCCGATCTGTCTGAACAGGAAATTTCAAGCATCAAAAATTTACTGATACAGCATCAGGTGTTGTTTTTCCCTGGGCAACATCTATCAAGGCAGGAACATGTCTCTTTCGGCGAACACTTTGGCCCCCTGGAAGGACACCCAAATCTAAAAAGCGAACCAGGCACCCACCCGAAAATATTCAAATTAGTCGCAAGCCAGGGGGGTATAGCCGATGAATGGCACACTGACATCACCTTCCAGGAACAACCCGCGGTCATGTCTATATTGCATATGGTTACCTGCCCTGAAGTAGGTGGCGACACCATGTGGACGAATCTATATCAGGCCTACAACGAACTCTCTGACCCAATGAAAGAACTTTGCCTCGGACTGACAGCACTGCACGACGCGCATCCTCACAATCATTCTGAGCAAATGGCAATCCACCCTGTTGTCCGGTTGCATCCTGAAACACAACTACCCGCACTTTATGTGAATGAACATTTTACTCGACGGATCGTAGAGTTAAATGCCCCCGAGAGCGAGGTATTATTAAGCTACCTGACAAAATGGGTGTCCAGCCCTAGATTTACGATCCGATACCAATGGCAAGCCGGTACAATCTGCATGTGGGACAACCGATGTACGCAGCATTTCGTTATTAATGATTTCCAGGAAGAGCGGGTCATCGAAAGGGTGACCGTCATGGGAGATCAAGTAACCGCTGCCAAAGAGTCTCCCTGGCAACCCCATGTTCACTCCGGTCCGCTATCAGCCAAAAGCCGACATGACCGGCAACTTTTCAATTTTTTAACCAAAAGCACCTGATATTCTAGTCAGAGCGACCGCCCAAATCGAATGAAGCTACGGCTCGACTTGAGAATACAGAATCCGGTTCGCTGATAAAATCCAATGGCATTCGTGTTACGCCTGCTCACTTCAAGGTGCACGCCAGCAATCCCCCTTTGTTTTAATTCTTCGCACAACAGATCCATTAGAACCTTGCCCCAGCCTTGCTTTTGGCCTTCCGGCAGTAAATCAATATGTAAATGCGCTGGATAGGCCTTAATTCCACTGGGGGGCCGATAGCCTTCGTGCAATAGAGAAATCATTTGCTGGGTCCAGTTACGCGTTTTATTTTTCAGCGGGTAACGCTCTCTGAGCCTGCCCCACCACTTCCTGTCTGCCCAGGTTGCGAAGGCACTGGAATCGCTCGTACCCAGGATATAACCCACTGGTACGGCTTGTCTGACCAATACCCAGCATAGATCAGGTTCAAAATGAACATAGGGTGCCGCGTAATAATGTCCAAGGAGTTGCTCATCAATCAGGCCGGTTGCATCCTGCCCAGCGTCACCCGTTTGCAAACAGATGCTGTAAAGATAGGGCAAGTCATCTTGTTCATATCGCCTGACCGAACAACCCCGGTTATCTTCAAGGTTTCTAATTGTTAGAACCTCACTTATGATTGGCTCTCTATATTAACCGATGAGAGATAAATAGCAGTGGCTTCACCATTAGACAATATTACCGTAATTGAAATAGACAACTGGATGGCGGCGCCAAGCGCGGGTGCCATTCTTGCAGATATGGGTGCCCGGGTTATTAAAATAGAACCTCCTGTTGGTGATCCTATGAGAGATATGGGCAGAACGCCCAAGACCGAATCACCGGTTCGTGAAATTGATTTGCAATTCGATGTAGACAATCGAGGCAAGGAGTCTCTGGTTGTCGATCTTACTCAACTGGCTGGTATAGAAATTATTCACACACTCTGCCAAACCGCGGACATTTTTATGTGTAATCTGCTGCTGGAAAGACAGCAGAAATACAACCTCGATCCGACCTCGCTATTCTCAATTAATCCCAAGCTAGTCCACGCAACATTAACCGGCTTCGGGACCACTGGCCCAGATGCCTGGCGACCAGGATACGATGTTACCGCCTTTTTCGGTCGTTCAGGATTATACGATGCCATGCGAGAAGGCGATATGGGTGATGTACCCCAGGCCCGGCCCGCCCAGGGTGATCACACCACCGGGCTGGCTTTGGTCGCTGGAATATTAGCGGCGCTCAGGCAAGCAGAATCATCAGGAGAGGGGCAGACCATAGAAACCTCGTTATATGAAACGGCTGTATGGACCCAGGCAAGTGACTATGCAACTACGGCGAATGACCATGCCCCGGTGAGACGACGGGCAAGACACAATCTATTGACACCGACGGCCAACCGTTACCCTTGTGGCGATGGTAAATGGGTGGTTTTCAACATGCCGGGACCAGAACAATGGCCCGCTTTCTGCGTGGCCCTGGGACTGAGTCATTGGCTAGAAGAAGACAAGTATGCCACTGGGAAAGGTCGTTATGACCACATGCCAGAACTCACTGATGGCGTCGATCAGGCCCTTTCTACACGTAGTCGTGATGAGTGGGGTCCGATTTTTGACGAAGCCGGTTTAATCTGGGGCCCTGTGCTGGGTTTGCACGAAGTGCCCGCTGACCCTCAGGCTGAAGCAATTAACCTGTTCCCATCAATGAATAACGAAGAGTTCGGAGAGTATAAAACGGTGGGTATCCCTATCCGATTTGGCCAATCTGACGTCAGACCCAGGCATAGTGCGCCTAAACTGGGGCAGGATAGCATGGCCATTCTCCAGGAACTGGGCATGGACAAAGCCACAATTGAAGCGCTTATCCAGGACGGCGTGGTAAGCCCGCAATGAACGACCAGCCGATCAGATCTGCTGCAACACTGATTTTAGTACGCCAAGCGCATCCCCAGTACGAAATCCTCATGCTGAAGAGAACCACCCGTACCGCCTTTGCGGGTGGCATGTATGTTTTCCCGGGGGGACGCGTCGATGAATCAGATTATAACGCCAGTTACAAAAAACAGATTACCCCTTTGAGCCAGGACCAATTGCACCAGAAAAATGCCTTGGGTGATGACTGGCTGGCGTGCTGGGTCGCAGCCATAAGAGAAACCTTTGAAGAATCCGGGCTACTACTGGCATCCACCTACGAAGGAAAACAAATCAACACCCAGGATGAAAAAGTAATCAAGTATCGGCGTCTACTCAGAAATAATGAAATCAGCCTGGATACCATGTGTGCCAACGAGGGTTGGACTTTGAGCATGAATCAAATCCATTTTTTTAACCGCTGGGTAACGCCCCCGGGCAGACCCCGCCGATTCGACACGAGATTTTTCGTTGGCTCAGCCCCGAATGATCAGTTGGAGCTTCACGACGGAGAAGAAACCACCGATAGTATCTGGATCTCGCCTACTACCGCGCTTGCAGAGTACAAAAAGGGCGACTTTGCCATGATGGCAGTGACTGTAAAACAGCTTGAGGATCTAGCCGAACATCAAACCGCAGCCAGTGTCCTGAGCAGGGTCAGGTCCAGCCGAGATTACCCACATTACCTACCCAGTGGTGGTTCAGCCAGTCCTGGGGCTTAACTCGACCTTACCCCCTGCGAGCGTCGCATGGCTAACAATCCGTCGAATTCTAACCAGCAAGGATAAAAATGCAGACCAACACAACCCGATTCGAAGTTAGCGACAAAGTCGCCTGGATTACACTCAACCGGCCTGAGGCAATGAATGCGCTCAACCCCGAATTGCGCTGGCAGCTTTCCGAACACCTGAATGAAATTGAACAAAATGATGATATCTGGCTGGCCGTGATTACCGGTGCCGGTGAAAAAGCATTCTGTGCTGGCGCTGATCTGAAACACCGGGCACTAGAAAGGCAAGCCAATGAACAGCAAAGATTAAAGTGGCGACAATTAGCTGAGCAAACAACCCACATTGCTGAACGCTGGCACTTCTGCAAACCGCTTATAGCCATGGTTAACGGCTTTGCCCTAGGCGGCGGGTTAGAAATCGCGCTGGCTTGCGACATTATTGTTTCGGCCGACCATGCTGAATTTGGCCTGCCAGAACCGAGAAGAGGTCTCATAGCCGGTGCGGCTGGTGTGCACAGATTACCGCGTCAAATTGGCCTTAAGCCGGCTATGGGTTTTCTACTCACCGGCAGGCACATGACAGCAACACGTGCTTATGAGTTGGGATTAGTCAATGAGGTTGTTAATGCCAGCGAACTGAAGGCAACCGTTGACGGTTATGTCAGCGATATTCTTCGCTGCGCGCCCTTGGCTATCCGCGCGACCAAAGCCTGTGCAATGCAAGGTCTTGATCTTCCTCTGGCACAAGCCTTCCATCACAAATACGCGGAGGAAACCCTCCGCCAAAAGAGCCATGATGCACTGGAAGGGCCACTGGCTTTCGCCGAAAAACGCCAGCCTCAATGGCAGGGCAACTAGGCTCAGACGAAAAATCAATGATCATGCTCCTGGCCATCGAATCCATGGCTGTGACCATGAGCTAACTCCGAAGCAGTTGCCGGTCTTATTTTTTCTACCGTTATCGAAAAAACCAAATGTTTATCTGCGTAAGGGTGATTACTATCAATATCAACATTGAATTTCCCGGCCTTTATCACAACGGCATCCCTTGCCCCAGACCGGGTATTTAATCTGACCAAGGTCCCCGGAGGCATTTTTCTAGGCGGTTTAATCAGATATTTCTTTGGTACTCTTTGCACCGCATTACTATCCCTCAACCCATAAGCGCGCTCTGGGGGTAGATCAACCTGTATCTCTGCACCTTCCTCAAGACCCGCCAAAGCAGCTTCCAAGTCCGGAAGAATATTTCTATAGCCATGCAGATAAACCATGGGAGATGCCTGTGTAGACCGTTCTAGCTCATTACCATCAAGGTCAGCCAGCACATACTGCGCAGCGACCACACATGATTTTTCTATTTTCATTTCAGTTTTAACTCAAGTCTGTGTCATGTTATTAGGTCGAATCCGATAACACTGGGGTAGTTCCAGGCCAGCAGTTTAATACTGACCAGTTGTCTCCGCGTAAGACATTGCAGCCTGTTCTGGCTGATCGCGATTCAACCAGACCCGGCTCCTAAGCCGGATAAATCCCAAAAAACCCAAAAACACGGAACCTCAATTGCTTATTAATAACCGCTTGCTGTTAAATATCGATCCAAATGATTTGCGAAACGCTGCTTATCCTTGGCCGAAAACACAGCCGGGCCTCCGCTTTGCACTCCACTGGCGCGCATCGTATCCATGAAGTCGCGCAGGGTCAATCGCGCTTTAATGTTCTCTAATGAATAACTTTCACCACGCGGACTCAGCACCTGAGCTCCCTTGTCTATAACCTCTGCAGCCAAGGGAATATCTGCAGTAATGACAAGGTCTCCGCTGTTCACCAGTTCAACAATCTTGTTATCAGCCAAATCAAAACCGGCACCTACTTGCATCAATTTGACATTCTCAGGCGCAGGCACCCGCATCACGTGATTCGCCACAAGGGTAAGCTGAATTCCTGTTCGCTCGGCCGCCCGGAACAACATCTGTTTTACTGGCACCGGACACGCATCCGCATCGACCCAGATCTGTTGAGAACACGTTATCACCCTGTATCACCCTGTATCACCCTGCTCATCACCCTAAAGTGGACCCTGTCTGCACCAATTAAACCCTGCTTGCGCAAAATCATCTGCGCCTGGTGAGCTGAAATACTTCCAATCCCTCTGCATCTACTGTTATCTATATACAGTGTGGCTGACTTCTCCCTGCTACGACCCGTGCCGGGTGGTCGCCATCAACGCCTACTTCCTCACGGCTGGCCCGTTTAACCCACTTTAACAGCAGCCTGACTCGAGTGTTGATGCCAAATGACCACTCCATTGGAATCCAGCCTTTAATATCACCCTGATGCATTTTTTGTGTAACCCTGGTGAAAGTGCTTCCTGCAAACCGATACATACCGATCATTACCCCCTATTTCAATCTGCGTACCACTGGTGAGGGCGTGGCCTGCTGCATCGGTTCGTAAGACCATGGTTGCTTTACTGCCACAATGACAGATAGCCTTAAGCTCACGTAGGTTATCTGCCCAACTCAGCAGGTACTGGCTTCCCTCAAAGGGTTCTCCCTGAAAATCCGTCCGCAAACCATAGGCGAGCACGGGAATATCGATCTCATCACAGATCCGCCCCAACTGATAGACCTGGTTTTTTTTCAGGAACTGCGCTTCATCTATCATGACACAGTGGATCGCTCGGTTATTGTGATACCCCGCCACCAACTGGTATAAGTCTTCATCTTGGGCAAATGTGGTCGCTTCTTCCTCAATCCCGAGGCGAGAAGTAATCCTACCCTGACCATAACGATTATCTAATGCAGGACACAACAACAGCGTCGACATACCCCGCTCTCGGTAGTTATGACTTGACTGTAACAGAGCGGTCGACTTCCCTGCATTCATGGAGGAGTAGTAAAAGTAGAATTTTGCCATCAGAGAACCTCTTTCAAGCCTCATTATAGCGGTTAGTGCAGACTGGCTCACCCCACTTTTTAGTTTCCAGAACCCTAATGTAATCCTTTATGAGCCAATTCCCGGGGTTAAACCAAGTTGATCAAGTAATCGGATAGAACTTCCCTTATATCGAGATAGAGAAGCTTGAATTTATGGTTATTTCAATATACTGTATATTTATACAGTATATTAGCGCCTGGCTTTTCGTTCCAATGACCCAGAATGAACCATTATAATCCCCCTTTTACTGAAAGATCAGTTGCGGTACCAGTGCCCTCTTCCCAATATGCCGAGTTACATTGTATTACCAACCATTCTTTCTTGAGGGGCGCATCTCATCCAGAGGAGCTAGTCCAGCAAGCTGCCGTTCTCGGTTATCACGCACTGGCGATTACTGACGAATGTTCAATGGCTGGTATTGTTAAAGCGCACAAGAAAGCCAAGAGCTGTAGCTTAAAACTAATTATCGGCAGCGAGTTCACGCTCCAGGAAGAGATTAAAATTATCATGCTAGCCCCAAACCGGACTGGATATGGGCAAATTTGCAGCCTTATCAGCCGAGCACGACGTCGGGCAGAGAAAGGTGAATACACCCTGAGGCTGAAAGACCTGCAAACTGCAACAGACCAGATCATCATTATCTGGCTGCCTACTGAGGATGAGGGAAAAAACCCCGTCTATGGCAAAACCTTAAAAGCATGGTTCTCCGAACGGCTCTGGCTTGGCCTGGAAAGCTTTCTCGATGGCCAGGATATAAAAACCTACCGCTATCTTTCTGGTTTAGCTAAAGCGACATGCATACCCATGGTCGCCTGTGGCGATGTCCACATGCACATCCCCAGCAGGAAACCATTACTCGACACTTTAACTGCCATCAGGTTAGGCGTGTCTATCAAAATGGCAGGCCGTCTCCTACAAAAAAACAGTGAACGGCACCTCCGCAATATCCCAGCCATAGGCCAGCTTTATCCCTCATCTTTATTAGAAAACACGTTACGGATAGCCAACCAATGTCACTTCTCTTTAGATGAACTACGCTATGAATATCCAGAAGAACTGGTCCCTGCAGGCAAAACCCCAACACAGTATCTGCTCGAGTTAACTCAAGCCGGAGCGCTAACACGTTGGCCCGATGGGATACCGAAACCGGTTCAACTTCAAATTGACAAAGAATTACAGTTAATCGCTTCTCTAAACTACGAATACTATTTCTTGACCGTATTCGACATTGTCCAGTTTGCAAAAAGCCAACATATTCTTTGTCAGGGAAGAGGATCTGCTGCCAATAGTGCCGTTTGTTACTGTCTGAGCATTACAGAAGTAAATCCTGCAAAAATAAATTTACTATTTGAGCGCTTTATCTCTAAAGAACGTAATGAACCTCCTGATATCGATGTTGATTTTGAACACGAAAGACGAGAAGAGGTGATCCAGTATATTTACAAGAAGTATGGCCGTGATCGAGCGGCACTGGCAGCCACAGTGATCACCTACAGGCCTAAGAGTGCTATCTGAGATGTGGGCAAAGCCATGGGAATAGATACCCATCTGATTGACAAACTAGCAAAAACCGTATCCTGGTGGGACAAAAAGAACTCATTACTGGAACGATTTGAAGAAGCCGGAATTAGTCCTCGTAACAGGGTTGTAAACCAATTCATCAATCTGACTGAACAAATCCTCGGATTTCCAAGACACTTATCACAACATGTGGGTGGTTTTGTTATTTCCAGCGGCCCACTGTCCCAACTGGTACCCGTGGAAAATGCTGCCATGCCGGAGCGAACCATCATCCAATGGGATAAAGATGACCTTGAAGCTCTGGGCCTACTTAAAATCGATGTGTTAGCCCTGGGTATGCTCTCCTCGATCAGGAAATCCCTTGATCTGATCAGCCAACAACAAAAAGCAGCGCTCACGCTCGCTGATATTCCAGCCGAGGACCCACTGACTTATCAAATGCTGCAGCAAGGAGATAGTATCGGTGTCTTTCAGGTTGAATCACGAGCCCAGATGGCCATGTTGCCAAGACTGAAACCAGCAAAATTTTATGACCTGGTGATCCAGGTCGCCATCGTCAGGCCTGGCCCCATTCAGGGTAAAATGGTCCATCCCTATTTAAAAAGAAGAAATGGCGAAGAAACCGTCAGCTATGCAAATAATGATGTAAAGGCTGTCCTGGAACGCACCCTTGGGGTGCCTATTTTCCAGGAGCAGGTAATCAAACTCGCGGTGGTTGCCGCTGGTTTCACACCTGGTGAAGCTGACCAACTACGCAGGGCAATGGCCGCCTGGAAAAGACGAGGCGGGCTCGAACATTTTCAAACAAAACTCATTGATGGCATGCTCGAACGAGGTCATGATCAGGGCTTTGCCGAGCGAATATTCGAACAAATCAAAGGATTTGGCGATTATGGGTTCCCAGAATCCCATGCAGCCAGTTTTGCTCTTTTAGTGTATTTTTCTGCTTGGCTTAAATGCCACCATCCAGCAGCATTTTATTGCGGATTATTAAATAGCCAGCCCATGGGTTTTTACAGCCCATCACAACTGGTGCAGGATGCCATTCGCCACCACATTGAAGTCCGACCAGTAGATATCCTGCATAGCCACTGGGACTGTTCTCTGGAATACCCTCAACAAACAACACCTTGCCCAGATCATCAGCAACATACCCGGCAGCCAGCTATTCGCCTGGGATTAGAGCGAATAAAGGGCTTAAGGAAGACCACTGCACTCCGTGTTATC
>CAZGCW010000033.1:0-15065 GCA_964524295.1 uncultured Pseudomonadales bacterium | reverse complement strand
AGGGAAACACATACCATCAAAACCCTGCCGGATATCGCAACCAAGGCAGAACTCGATCAGACCGAGATGGGGCATCTGGTTGAAGCTGGCGCATTTAAATCCTTATCAGGACATCGTTACCAAAGCCATTGGCAGGCAACCGGAATCATCCCTCATTCACCGTTACTAGGCGCATCCTCTGTTAGAGAGCAGGACCACGTTAAATTAGATGCGCCCGCTGAAACAGATGACCTGCGCGCTGATTATGAAAGCCTCGGCTTAAGTTTAGGCCGACACCCCATGGCCATCCTCAGGGAGCAGGAAAACAGCCTTAAACACTGTAAAAAAGCCTCTGAATTAACGCTCATTACCCATGGCCGTTTTGTTCAAATTGCCGGCCTGGTTACGGGCAGGCAAAGACCGTCAACCGCAACCGGCGTTATCTTCCTGACACTTGAAGATGAAACAAACAACATTAACGTTGTAGTATGGAGCAACTTACTGGAGCGTTTCCGAGCAGCCATATTAAGGGGCAAACTATTGAAAATAAAAGGTATCATCGAGAGACAGGCTTCCATCATTCACGTGGTAGCGGGTTCTGTTCAGGATTACAGTGGGTTACTTGAAAGCTTCTCGTTAAAATCCCGGGATTTCCATTAAACCTGCATGGCGGAGCCACTGGAGAGAGTCCATCTTTTTCCGTATAAAGCACAATCAGAGAAATTCACAAAAAGTACAGATAAAACTGTCCAGAAAAAAGAAATGGGCAGCTGAGAAATCCATTATAGTGATTTCAAGCGCAGCAAGGCAGCAACGTGGATAACAACGATCCTACTCAACATGCAACCTATACAAAGGGACCGGTGGTAAAGCACGTTGCTCATCTGTCAACCGTCATGATTCTCGGTTTTCTGGCCATGACCCTCGGCCAACTCATTGAACTTTTGTATATCGGCCAACTAGGTACGCAGCAACTGGCTGCAATCACCTATATGTTTCCGGTAGCGATGGCCTTAAACGCACTCACCCGTGGTATTGGTATGGGTGCATCCACCATTATCGCCCAGGCAATGGGCGAATCCGACCGAGATATAACCGCAAGAACCATCACCCACTGCTACATTCTCGTACTGATATTTACCTGCTCAATTTCAATCATCGGTTACCTGAGCGCGGGACACCTCTTCCGTGCTCTAGGTGCTGAAGATACTGTCCTGACACTGACCGTCGACTATGCCCACATCTGGTTTATTGGATTTCCATGTATGGGTATTGCTATGGTCTCTAACGGCTTAATCAGGTCTTTTGGCAATGCCACCTATCCAGGCTACATCATGTCATCAGCGCCGGTAGTTCAAGTCATCGTTGGCCCTTTCCTGATTTTTGGCTGGCTAGGTATTCCGGCTATGGGGCTGATGGGAGCAGCATGGGCCTTTGTCATCGGTTCACTTCTACAACTCCTGCTAGCCGTATACTGGTATCTGATTAAAGAATCTCTACTGCATATTTCTTTATCCCACTTTACCCAATCGACTATCCAAATCCTCACAGTCGGTATACCAGCCGCTACGACCAACCTGATCCAACCCTTATCAACCGCATTTGCCACCTGGTTGCTTTCCCAATTCGGCACCAACGTCGTCGCTGGTTTTGGCGTTGCCAGCCGCATCGAGGCTGTGGCTGGAATGGTCGTCATCGGTATTGGTACCAGCGTGGTCCCCCTGGTCGGCCAAAACTGGGGAGCACGACAATTTAAAAGAGTCCAGCAAACATTAACGACCTGCTATATAGCCTGCATCAGTTGGGGAATCATTGCAGCGGTTATTCTGTGGTTCGGTGCTCGTTTTTTCGTGGGCAGTATAAGCGATAACCCTGATCTAATGGATAGTGCTGTCGCCTTCCTGCATATTATCCCGTTATCGATCGGTTTCATGGGTTTAATTACCATTGCCAATCACGCTTTCAATGCACTGAGGAGACCCATCCCGGCCCTGATACTCTCTATATCAAGGCTCGTAATCGTCTATGTTCCGCTTGCGTTCATAGGTAGCTACCTTTATGGCTATGTGGGTATATTTGCAGCAACGGCATTAGCCAATATCCTGGTTGGAATTGTTGCTGTTTACTGGTACCAAAGAGTGATGCAACGCGCGAGAAACCTGCTTGAGAGTCCAGCCAATGAAATAGCGCCTTCCTCAGGCTTGCTGAAAGTTTAAATCTTAAGGATCAGGCGAGTCCTGACGGCACCGCCTCTTTCGCCACGGTCCACGACAATCTGTTCAACTGAAACGCCATACTCTGAGTCCACTTTTTCCAGCAACATGAGTAAATCATCGAAGGCAATATTATCAAACCACAGACTCACTGCATCCTGGCCTTCAGGTTGCAGTCTGTTGGCTTTTATATTTAATTGCTGCGCTTCTCTGGAGATAATCGAAAGCAGGTTCTTTCCGGTTACCCTTGATCGTTTGGAAACCGTTTTCTGTCTGGCTTGAGACTCCGTCCGACGCATCATTTCGAGCAATTCCAGGTTTCGGTCCCGGTCCTGCATTCCTCGGTGTCGATAGTCGACCGCCGGTGACCAGACCAAAAGATAGCCTAACACTACCACCAGAAAAACGCTCAGTACCGCCAACATCCTGCGGTCTCGTGCCGGTAAGGCCGTATACTTTCCCCATGCAGGACTCAGCCAACGCGCCTTCACTACCTGCCTCCCATAGGGCGAATCCGTATGCTGCCTCGCACACGATCTTCATCCTGAGAAATAGTCCCAATCTCAGCTTCTATACCCTGTTCAGAGAGTCGCTCTACATAAAGCATTAATTGTTCACTGCGTTGAGCGACTAACTGGAAGACCAGATCTCCACGACTTTCGCTATAATTTATATTCTGAATTTCAAGGCCGGACGCTTTAATTGACTTGGCTGCTTGACTCAACAAAGACAGGAATCCAGCTTTTTCATTCGATTCCGCCTGACCCAGCCGAGAGTTCCACCGGCGCCGCATATTGGTGGTATTTTTATCATTTGGATAGACTGATCGATACAAAGACTCACTTTCAGAAGCCAGGGTTGCCGCCTGTTCATTGATATAAATACCTTCTGCCAACATCAGGCAAAATTGCAATACCAATACACCGACAGCCGCCCAACCCACCGTCTTTAGCCAATTGCCCGACCCGGCCTGCTTTTTGCGCACTAAATAGGGACCCTGAAGCAGATCCAGACTGGCTGTATGGACGGTATTCGCCATGTATTCGAAACAACTGCCTGGCTGATTCTCCTGAACCAGACTGAGCCTGTCCAAGGTCGATATTTCATCTAGGACAATGTCTGCTTTCGAAGCGGTATCATCAAATCGAACCACGCTTATATTCTCGGTTACTTCAGGAAGAGTTAAGGTAACCAAGTGGCACAGCTGATCTAATTCGGTGCTCAATCCCTTGCAGTCCGAATACAGCAGATGCGCCCTGTTTGCATCAATATAAATCGAACTTTGCTCCTGCGAGGCCAATAAGTTAGCTTCTACCGCCATGACCTCAAGTGACAAATTAACGGCTTTAACCGCACTCAAAACACTTTCGAACCAGGCTCTATTAACGACAGCGATATCAAGTTCATTTCCGATTCTTTTACCTGTCGCAAAAAAGCAATCTTCCACATCGCTGGCTAACTGCTCTTCCACCAAATAAGGCACCGCCTGCAAAATCTGTCGGGTTGGTTTCGCTGGTACTGTGACCCTGGTTAATAAAACTTGCTCTCCAGCAAGCACACCCCTGACCTGGATTGAGGTTGTGTCTAATTGTGGTTCTGCGATCAGGTCTTCAAGTTGTCCGGTACCGGCAGATACAACCCGGGCATCCCTATCCTGGAATATCCATTCTATTGAATCCTTAAAAAATCGAATTGTCAGGCTTTCAACCATTACTATTCTCTTCCGGTTGCAGGAGCGCAGGTCCTACTAAAATTTTGTCACTACTATTTCTATGTAGAACCTTCAAAACACCGGTGACCGGGTCACGATGCAAGAAACTGGTGAGATAAGCGACCTGATCCTCAAACCTGGCCCGAACCTTCACTTCAAAATAACTTGATTGTACACTAAGACCTTCCTGATTGACGCCTAACCCAGCCAATTCAGGCTGTTGCAGAAAGGCTTCCATGGACTCGAAAGGCCCTGCCGCAGTTCGTGTTGCAAGCAGTATTTCGGCTTGTTCAAGCGTCAGACCGGCAGCAATGGTTTGTAAAACAAATCCCGAGCAGGTATTAACATTCAAATTCGTATTGGCCGCAGGGAGGACAGTCAAATGATCCCTGAGACGGAAGTATGTATCATTAGCCAAACCCATCAACAACCTCATTTCAGACAAATCAGCGAAAGGTTGGCTGCTGGTTCTATAAGCAGGTTCCAGCCCCAGATAATGATAATCTTCGGCACCCATAGGGCTGGCTGCAGCATCGTAATCGACCCAATCAATCACCTTATCCAACCAAGCCGGGTCGGCGCCTAACTGATTGGTCAGCAGACTGATTCGAGCTTTAGAATAAACAACCTGCTGGCCACTGCCAACCAAAGTATTCACATTTAACCGGCTTTGCAGATCTGTGATATTCAATGTGATATCACCACCCTCAAACTCAAAAAACAGATTAGGTTCGGCCCAGGCCTCGTCAAGAGAATCCCATTGAGGCTGGTTAACAAAATCCCTGTGTAGTATCTGACGTGCAAATTCCTCTCCCCCCAACGCAAAGTATCTGGCCTGAGCACGAGAGAAAAAATGGCTGGAGCTTTGAATCGTCATACGTTGTTTTTTTGCGGTTGAAACACCCAGTACCGTCGCGATCACCACGATCAGCAAAACGGTAATTAATGCGACGCCCGCACTGGTTTGTGATTTCGGAGTCTGCCGCATCATTCAAATGCCATGGATATTTTCGCCAGCGGTTGCGCAGGCACGACAGGCTCTGTGAGTTCATCCGCACCTTCCGAATCAGGATTTTCGGTCGGTACCTGTTCCAACGGTTGTGTTATCTCAGGTAAATCATAGACGCTCAGCAATTCACCATAGTGTTCTGTATTGATTCTCAGTTCTAGTCCAGCGGGTAAGCTATTACCATCGGCTTGTGGTTCAAAAAAATCTTGTCGATCCCCATCAATATCAATAATACTTATCTGGAAGTCGATTACGCCGGTGAGTATTTCCTGAGTAATGGCCTGGCTGTCCTCGGCGCGATCAAGCACCAACCAAAAATGCCGGGTCAAAGTCTCTTCAGTCAAGCTATAGGCAACACGCTGCAGACTGCTTCGGGCAAAACCCACCGGATTACGCCATCCCGTTCGAGTAAGCTCAAGCACAAAGGCGCCATGATTGATAGCCAGCGCGGACTGATAATCTCCATATTCGTCCCTGATTCCTCGAGGTACAAATTGTGTTATGTCTCTTTCCAGCACCGTTAACGCCTTCACCAATGCAAGGTACTCATTGCTTCTGATTTCAACCTGATCATGAATCAATGCCGATGTTCGCAACAGCTGGTTCGCCGCCAGGCCGATAATGGCGAAAATAGACATCGCAACCAACACTTCCAATAGGGTAAATCCATGATGTCGGCGTTTCATTAATACTTCCCTAAAAACCCAGTAACCGCTGCCAATACTCGATCCGGGTCTTCAGACAACATCACTGACACCTCCACTCGCTTCAAATCTGGGTCCTCCGTAGTGACCAGTTGAACATTAACCTGCCATTGTCGATTGGCGGCCGAAACGGTATAGCTATCACGACCGGAACTGAAATTGCGACCAGCTTCTCTCGGCGGAATAAACAATTCGTTTAACGCATTTTTTGCCACTGTCCAGGCCAGCACCTGTTCTTCAACCCGCACCGTTTGTTGAATGCCCATAGAAGCATTACGACTCAAGGCCGCCGCGACAATGGCAAAAACGGCCAACGCAATCATCACTTCCACCAAGGTGAAACCCCGGGCAAATTTAGCGAATCGATTCATCGCCTGTTCCTAGCCACCTGAAAGAGCCAAAACCATCCGATTCCAAGGTTCTCGAATCCCCACTTGCTGAAGCCAAGGTCAAAGTAAACACCGTGGTCTCACCACTTGATAGGAATAAGATGGGCGGCGGTTTTTTTTTGCCTTTTGATGATTCATCTACGTCATCCTCATCATCAAGCCCGATATTACTGTCGATAGAAAATGTAAAAGGTTTAGACTCAATGCTGAAACTAAGGTTGATATTGTCATCCAAGTCATGGGTACTCAGTGGCGGCGAATTCATTTCATACCACTGCTGCGCTAATTCATCGTATATATAGAATGCATACCGATTTCGATCCGGTTGAATCGCAAGTTCGCTGGACTGTATCTGAGACTCCTCAACCGCCATCTCCAGAACCAGTTTCAACCTTGCAGCCTCCTGCTCAAGGCGGTCGGATCGGACAAAACCTGGCAAAGTCACCACAACCAGTCCTGTCATAACTGAGATGACAAACAGAACCACTAGAATTTCAATCAGAGTGAAACCCCTGGACGGCCCTAGCATAGTTGATTTAATCAGAAGTCTGAAAGTTTAAGGTCGGCATCAACGCTTTCGCCACCTTCCTTTCGATCTGAGCCCAGAGAGTAGACTTCAGCCTTTCTATCTTCATTAAAATAAAGATACTTTTCTCCCCAGGGGTCCACTGGCACTCGCTTTAAATACCCATCGGCATTCCAGCGTCGCGGTTCAGGGTAGCCGGAAGGTTCATTTACCAGCGCCTCCAGGCCCTGGTCGGTGCTGGGGTAATGGCCATTATCCATACGGTACAGGTCCAGAGCATTACCGATTTGCTGTATATCCGACCTCGCAGCCGTTACCCTGGCCTCGTCGGGACGACCGACCAGATTCGGTACCACCAGGGCACCAAGAATACCTAGAATTACCACCACAACCATAATTTCGATTAGTGTGAAACCTGATTCTTTTCGTTTCATAATCACCTTCTCTCTTAGCCGCTATATCAACCCGACATCGGCACAAAACCGACTGGCATTATACCACTAACTGGTTAAGGTTAATGATCGGCAATAGAATTGCCATTACAATCGTAAACACAGCCCCCCCCATCAGCACCAACATCAGTGGTCCGATCAAGCTCAACAAAGTTGCGAGCAGCACTTCTACATCCTGCTGCATATGCTTGGCCACCCGCTCTAACATTTGGTCCAATTCACCACTGGCTTCGCCGCTGGCAATCATGTACAGCATCATGGGTGGAAAGTAGCCACTTTGCTCCAATGCCGACTGCAGGCTAGAGCCTTCTCTCACTTTTACAGTAGCCTCCTTTACCTGAAGTCGCAGCCAAGTATTAGATACAACACCACCGGATATCTGCATCGCATCCACCAAGGGTACGCCAGAGGACGATAAGATGCTAAGCGTACTTGCAAACTGAGCTGTATTTCTGCCGCGACTCATTTTCGCCACAATCGGCAGATGCAGCATTTTCTGGTCAAATTTAAGTCGGAATGCGGCCACGGCCAGCAACCGTCTAAACCCGATCACCGAAAATACCACCAGAACCACCAACAGCAATCCATAATTCATCACGAAGTCACTGGCACCGATAATCATTTGTGTCAGCGCAGGCAATGCCTGACCTGTGTCTGCAAAAACATCAACTATGTCCGGGACAACATACCCCAACAACCCAGCCAGGATTGCAACGGTCAGGATTAACAGCAACACGGGGTAAATCATGGCTTGCTGAATACGTAAACCGGAGGCGTACTGCGCCTCACTAAAATCAGCCAATTGATTGAGCACCTGTTCTAGATGACCTGCTGACTCCCCTGCCTCTACTGTTGCACGGTATAAAGACGGAAAAGCTCGAGGATATTCCTGTAGACTTTTTGCAAAGGAATAACCTTCCATCACTTTTGCGCGAACCGTCACCAGCATGAGCTGGGTCTTTGCAGACTCTGTCTGCTTTGAGACAGCAAGCAAAGACTCCTCAACAGACAAACCAGCAGCAATCAGTGTGGCCAGTTGACGGGTCACTAACGCTCGATCACTGACGGATAATCGCGATCCAAAAATATCAAACGACGCCCCGGTTTTATTTAGCTTTCCCTGACTTGCAGCCGAGGTCAATTCTACCTTGAGCGGAGCCAGAGCCCGGTCGCGGAGAATCTGTCTAACCTGACGAGCAGAATCACCTTCTAAGATGCCTTTTTCAGACCGGCCCTGCCGATCAAGCGCTTCAAACTCATAGGCTGGCACTTGACTTCACCTTCTAATCTTCCATGGTTACACGAAGTATTTCGTCAATGGTGGTTTCACCATTTAAAACCTTAAGCCTTCCATCTGTACGAATCCCGGTAGTCGTCTTCCTGGCCTGGGCTTCCATTTCCTGTTCGGAAGCACCACTATGGATCATACGACTGATATCATCATCAACAATAATCACTTCGTATATGCCCATGCGACCTCGATAGCCTTCATAAGCACACTGCTCACAGCCCTCTGCCCGATATAAAGTCTGCCGCTTCCTAGTCGATAACTTGAGGAATTCTTTTTCATAGGCATCGGCTTGATAAGCTTGCTTACAATGTTTGCAAAGGACTCGAACCAAGCGTTGAGCGATAAGCCCTGCCAGACTATTTGACAGCAGGTAGGGTTGTACGCCCATATTAGCCAAGCGAGTAATCGCGCCAATAGCCGTATTAGTATGTAAGGTCGATAACACCAAATGGCCAGTGAGACTCGCTTGCACAGCTATATCTGCCGTTTCGTAATCTCTAATCTCTCCTACCATCACCACATCTGGGTCTTGTCTCAGAATGGCTCGCAGGCCTTTTGCAAAAGTCATATTCGCTTTCAGGTTCACCTGAGTTTGGCCGACACCTTCTACATCATATTCTATGGGATCTTCAACCGTGAGGATATTCCGGCTGGCATCATTTAACTGATACAGGCCTGCATAAAGACTGGTTGATTTACCTGACCCAGTCGGGCCGGTAACTAAGATAATGCCATGCGGGCGTTGCAACAAAGACTGCATTGCCTCCAGGTCTTTTTCTCGCATACCTAAATGCGTCAGATCACGAGTGCCCTCCTGCTTATCCAGCAGACGCAGCACCACCCTTTCTCCATTACTCGCCGGTATGGTCGACACGCGCACATCAACCTCTTTCCCCCCTATTCGGACAGAGATACGTCCATCCTGAGGTAAGCGTTTCTCCGCTATATCCAATCGAGCCATGACCTTAATTCTAGAAACCAATAGCGGTGCCAATGCTCTCCTGGGCGAAACCACCTCTCTTAACACGCCATCAACCCGAAACCGTATGAGTAGTCTTGTTTCATAGGTCTCGACATGGACATCGGACGCATTCAATTTTACAGCCTCAGCCAACAAACTGTTAATAAGCCTTATAATCGGTGCATCATCATCCTGTTCCAGCAAGTCACCACTTTCGGGTAACTGGTCAACCAGGCTCGACAAATCCAGACTATCCCCTAGATCCTCAATCAATTGCATCGCTTCGCCAGAATCTTCCTCGTAGGTACGTGAGAGATCTGCCTCGAAGGCACGTTGACCAACCGCTTTAAAGGTGATGGGTGCTCCCGCGAACCGGCGTACCTCAGCCAATATGGCTGAACCAGGCTCTCGTTGATAACGCATTTCCATACTACCATCCTGATTCATTGGCATCAGAAGCACGCCATGCCGCTTGGCAAAACTAAAGGGCAGGCGCCTGCTCAAAGAAGCCTCTTGTTGATCCGACATATTAATAACCTACTTTTGGGGCAAAACCGCTTCCCATTTGAATCCAGAAAAACCAGCGTTACCAGGCTTAGATTTCGGAATATCCGAGTTCACCCCCCAGCTGCGCCTGAGCTCGCTATGAGTGTGACGCTGAATGACCTAAAACTCACGATTCATCAGGACTGAATACAAACCCAATAGCCTAAATCATAATCGAATTACCTCAGAATCGCTTGTATTACTTCAATAAACTGTCGACATGCAGTACTATCAGACAAACTTATACAGGATCCGAGCGCCATGAAACTCAGTGATATTGATCTGAATCTTTTTGTCGTATTCAATGCCATTTACACTGAGGGTAATCTAACCAGAGCCGGCGAAATAATTGGCATAACACAACCGGCTGTTTCCAACTCCTTATCAAGGCTAAGATCGTTATTTGATGACCCGCTATTTGTGCGCACTGCCGATGGCATGATTCCCACCCCCGTCGCACAGAACATCATCGGTTCGGTCCGCCAAGCGCTGGATCTATTCAGATCTAGTGTTCAAGAAAGCGAACAGTTTGACCCGAAACTTTCGGATAAACGCTTCAGGATCTCCATGAGTGATCTTCAACAGGCGGTTTACCTTCCGACCCTGGTCAAAAGCATGAAGCATTATGCACCCCATACAGCTGTTGAGTGTTACCAGGTTCGGCGCCGCGATCTCAATATAGAGCTGGCATCAGGAAACCTTGACCTCGCATTTGATGTTCCTTTAACACCCGATCCTCAGATCAAGCATACCCGTTTAAAATCAATCCCTCAGGTCTGTGCCGTACGTACGGAACACCCATTAATCAAAGACCAGCTAAGTCTGGAAAATTACCTCTCTCTTGAACACCTCCATATCTCCTCTCGCCGAGGGGGGCTGGGTATAGTCGATCTCGCCCTCGGGAAAATGGGAGAAAAAAGAAAGATTGCCATTCGCACCCAGCACTACATGTCGATACCCCAATTAGTTGCCGAGTCAAACCTGGCGGTCACCGTACCGTTACATTTTGCCGCCTTTCTAAGAACTGTCGCGCCGATAAAATTCCTGAGATTACCTTTCGAGGCACAGGATATCGAAACTCACTTGTATTGGCATGAGAGTACCGATAAAGACCAGGCAAACCAATGGCTAAGGAAAATCATCAAAGAACAAAGTTCCGCTTCTGCAACCCAAACGGAGTAAATGACATGGACTTCAAGGGCAGTCATATCCTGAGTGTTGATCAATTTGATCGCCACTCAGTCGAGGCAGTTTTTAAAGTCGCTGACTCAATGATTCCCTATGCATCAAGACAAAGGGTTACTCGCGTATTGGAAGGCGCAATCCTGGGAAATATGTTTTTCGAGCCTAGCACTCGTACGCGGGTTAGCTTTGGTTGCGCCTGGAACCTATTGGGCGGTGAGGTCAGGGAAACCACCGAAATGAAGTCGTCTGCAATAGCAAAGGGTGAGTCATTCTACGATACTGCCAGAGTGCTCAGCGGTTACAGCGACATGATCGTAATGCGCCATCAAACCGCAGGGTCAGTTGAAGAATTCTCGCGTGCCAGTCGAGTCCCTGTTATTAACGGGGGTGATGGTGCAAATGAACATCCCAGTCAGGCCCTGCTTGACCTGTATACCATCAGCAGGGAAATGGCCCATAAAGGGCGAAGCATTGATAATCTGCGCATTGCTTTGGTTGGCGATTTAAAATTTGGCCGAGCGGTTCACTCTTTGTGCATGCTGCTGACTCTATTTGATCACATTCATTTCACGCTAATTTCCCCTGCAGAACTTAAACTGGAACAGCAATACATCGACAAAATGAAATCAGGAGCCCATGTCGTTACAGAATCAACCGAGCTCCAGGCAGGTATACAAGATGCGGATATCATTTACGTAACCCGCACCCAAGAAGAACGTTTTACGTCGCCTGAAGAAGCCAATCGCTATAAAGGTCTATTCAGGTTGAACCAGGCTATCTATACCGAGTTCTGCAAACCCAACACGGTTATCATGCACCCTTTGCCCAGAGACTCCAGAGCAGATGCAAATGAGCTCGATAATGACCTCAACGAAAATCCCAATCTGGCGATATTCAGGCAGACAGATAATGGCGTGCTCATTCGCATGGCCTTGTTCGCGCTGATATTAGATGTAGTAGAACAGTTACCAGCCTCTTCAAGACCGGTAAATTGGTATACCGCCAGACGGTTTTAGCTATGGTAGAACCTAAAACTTAGATCATCAGATCTCCTAACACCTTTCCGACCCGAGACCCTAATTTATGCTTCATCAATCTATTCTGGAAACTATTGGCAACACCCCCATCATTAAAATCAACCGCATGGCACCGGTCGCTCAAACCTTTTATGTCAAAGTAGAGGCATTCAACCCCATGGCTTCAGTCAAGGATCGCCTGGCAATCGCCATCATCGAAAGCGCCGAACAACAGGGCAAGCTAATGCCAGGCCAAACCGTTATCGAGGCGACCTCAGGCAATACCGGCATAGCACTGGCCATGGTTTGTGCCGCGAAAGGCTACCCCTTTGTCGCTACTATGGTGGAGACTTTTTCCATAGAACGCAGAAAGATCATGAAAGCCCTCGGAGCTAAGGTGATATTAACCCCTGCCGCAGAAAAGGGGACAGGCATGGTCAGAAGGGCTGAACAACTGGCAGAAAAACACGATTGGTTCTTGGCAAACCAATTCGAAAATCCAGCGAACCCAGCCTATCACAGGAATACAACGGCTCCAGAAATTCTTCGCGATTTTGCCGGTCACGACTTGGATTATTTTATCAGTGGCTGGGGTACCGGCGGCACCATCACCGGAACTGCACAGGTGCTCAAGACGGCGCGAAGTAACATCAAGGTGATTGGTATTGAACCCGAAGGCGCTGCTTTACTCTCTGGAAAAGATTGGGCGCCCCACAAGATACAAGGCTGGACCCCGGATTTCATACCCGGCGTTCTGGCGGCTGAGGCCATCGACGAGGTGATCACGGTAACCGACGATGAAGCCCTTGAAATGGCTCAGCGATTAGCACGAGAAGAAGCCATTTTCTGCGGAATATCATCGGGTGCAACCATGGCTGGCGCTATTAAAGCGGCTCAAGCAGCACCACCTGGAAGCACCTTTTGCATCATGCTGCCAGACACGGGGGAACGCTATCTTTCCACCGTGTTGTTTGAAAACATATCAGAAAACAGTGACGACGACTGGTTATCCGAACAATAAAACCCGGCCCGGCAGCAAGCCGTAACCAAGTTGAAATGGAACCCCGCAACGCAGTCCTCTAACCCTTAGGGCTACACCTTGCCAGCTGTTCGATCACAGGCGATCCTCTACTGCAGCAGCGACCAGACCCGTTAGCAACAGGGCCTATCCTGCTCGGTTACAACAGGTTATCCATTTCAGGTACAGCATCGAATAAATCGGCTACCAGTCCATAATCGGCAACCTGGAATATGGGCGCATCTTCATCCTTATTAATGGCAACGATCACCTTACTGTCTTTCATACCAGCAAGGTGTTGGATGGCGCCACTAATACCAACCGCGATATATAAATCCGGGGCAACGATCTTACCCGTCTGACCTACCTGCATATCATTGGCTACGAAGCCTGCGTCAACTGCGGCTCTGGATGCGCCAATGGCGGCACCCAGCTTATCAGCAACGCTTTCAAGCAATGCAAAGTTTTCCCCATTCTGCATGCCTCTACCACCCGATATGATAATACTCGCAGCGGTTAGTTCAGGCCTTTCAAGTGCTACGACATCTTCTCTGAGCCAAGTCGACACGGCTGCATCCTTGACCACATCCACCGACTCGATCTCGGCAGAACCACCCTCCTCTACTACAGGATCAAATGCGGTTCCACGAACCGTCAATACTTTAACGGCATCGCTCGATTGAACCGTTGCAACCGCATTACCCGCATAAATGGGTCTTTGGAAGGTATCAGCAGACTGAACCGCCATGATGTCAGATATCTGTGCCACATCAAGCAATGCAGCCACTCTAGGCATGAAATTTTTTCCTGAAGTCGTCGTCGCCGTCATTATGTGCGAATAACCCGATGCGAGGTCAACGATCAGTTCAGCCAGATTCTCTGCCAGTGCATGACCATAGACAGCATCGTCAGCGACCAATACCTTACTGACTCCCTCTATACTTGCAGCCGCATCAGCTGCTGCTGAGCAGGCTTCACCAGCGACTAACAGGTGTATATCACCGCCAATTTGCTGTGCTGCAGCTATCACTACCCGGGTCGGTTGTTTAACGGTTTGATTATCGTGTTCTGCAACGACAAGAATGCTCATGAAATCACCTTTGCTTCGTTTCTTAATTTGTCAACCAGTTCTTCAACTGATTCCACCTTAATACCCGCTTTTCTCTCAGCCGGGGGTTCTACTTTCAGCGTCTTCACGCGAGGTGTCACGTCAACCTCCAATTCGGATGGCGTATAGACATCGACCTGCTTTTTCTTTGCTTTCATGATGTTCGGCAGTGAAGCATAACGAGGCTCGTTTAATCTCAAGTCAGTCGTTACCACCGCGGGCAGACTCACCTTAATTGTTTCAAGGCCTCCATCTACTTCTCTGGTGACCGTCGCAAAATCATCGTCAAGCTCAATCTCAGATGCAAACGTTGCCTGAGAAATACCCGCTAAAGCGGCTAGCATCTGACCGGTTTGACTATTATCCCCATCGATAGCTTGCTTACCGGTAATGATCAGTCCGGGCTGCTCTTTTTCAACAATCGCCTTCATCACCTTTGCAATCCCCAAAGGCTGCAGATCCTCATCAGTCTCAACTAAAATTCCCCGGTCAGCCCCCAATGCCAGTGCTGTTCTGATCTGCTCTTGACAACTCGCGGTTCCCACAGAAAGGACGATCACTTCTTCTGCTTTCCCTGCTTCTTTTAGACGAACCGCTTCTTCAATGGCAATTTCATCAAAGGGATTTACCGACATTTTTACGTTATTAAGGTCAACACCGGTTTGATCGCTCAATACCCGGATGCTGACGTTATAGTCAACCACACGCTTTGCTGTAACCAGAATTTTCATGAAAACCCTCTGTTTCAATAGGAAAAGAACTACCCTAGTACCTAAGATAGCATGCCGCAAAAACCGCGTATTCTGCCGCTTTGCTGCGCTTTTATCAAGCGCGTTTTAACGACAATATAACCATCGATAATAATTAATGTAACCCGCCCACCCGGTCATTGGGCATTATCTCTAGCAATCAATGAAACTAATTTCCATTCGGATACCGTTTTTTTTACAATAGGCT
>CAZGCW010000032.1:16020-24751 GCA_964524295.1 uncultured Pseudomonadales bacterium | reverse complement strand
TGCAGATTATAGGCATAATGTGGACCAATCCCAAACCTTGCAAGCGCTGGCTTTAACATCGTTGATGATGCTGTGTCAGCTAAAGGTATAGGTATTCAATGATCAGGCCTGCCAAGTCAAGACCTCACCTGCCTGGCCCATCAATACCAACCCAGGAAATACCCGCAATCGCCAGGGGGCGAAACGAAGCACTGAGAATCCCGGGGAATCCGGACCTTCCCAGCCAGGTATGATCGCCGGGTCGTATCCCACTGGCTCGGGTAATTCCAGATATCTGTTCCAGACCCACAACTTGGTCTGGCTATCCTCGCACCAGCTGGCCGCGCATTCTGCGACACAGGTATCGTGGCAAGTCGTCCAGTAGTTCACAGAACAATAGGAACTGTAGGCCAGGTGTGCTTTTTTAATCGGTGTGGCTGCGGTAGCTACCCAACCGATTAGATGGTCACCATCAAATTCCCAAAAAGGGTGCAATACCCGGCTTCTCGGGCGATTAGCAGAATCGACTGTGGCCACGTTACACCAGACAATACTATGGGCCATGGCTACAAAGGCGGGTGCTGTCTGCGCTAATGTATTCATTGGATTCCTACAGTTCATTAACAACTCAAAAAATAAAACCACGCCGGATCATTGCATGCTATACGCCAGAATCTGAAGACAGCGAGCACTACAGGCACCCGGGAGGCAAGATCACCAGCTAGTCTACTACCCCAAAAACCGCGGCCGCATTATCCCAGAATATCTTGCGTTTGCTCTGTTCAGAAATAGGCTGGTCTGCCAGCGCCTGGAAGCCAGCAGGCCAGGTCCCATCTGGATGCGGGTAATCCGTATTAAAGGTAATGTAGTCATCTCCCACCAGTTCAACGGCCGCCGGCAAGGTCATTTCATCGCCGCGACAGGCCACCAGAAAATTGGATTTGAAATAGTCAGTGGGTCGCTTCTTCAACAGGGGATGTTCTGCATTACCGGAAAACTCCCAGTGTTGTTCCATACGCTGTAACCAGTAGGGCAGCCAGCCTGCATCAGCTTCTACGTGAACAATTTTCAGCTTTGGATGAGATTCAATCACCCCGTACCAGATCAGTGACATCATTGCGACCATCGCTTCAAATGGATGGGCAATAATGTGTCCAGAGGTGGGGGTATGCATCCGATCACCAAAAGACGACAGGTAAGGAGACCCTGAATCGTGAATACAAACAGGTTTACCTAACGCTTCCAGTGCTGCCCATAGCGGATCAAAACTGGAATGATAAAAATTGCGACCATCAATGGGATTCGGTCTGATAAAAAAACAAGCTGCACCCTTGGCACTGCTGCGCCTGGCTTCATCAATGGCAAGCGCAGGAGACTGCATGGGCAGCATAGCCGCACTCAGCAGTTTAGTTGCATCCGCACTACAATAATCAAGGCTCCAGTCATTATAAGCCCGGCAGCAAGCTGCCAGTAAATCTGTATCATGAAACTGTTTGCCCAATAACTGCCCACCGACGGTGGGATAAATGACCTGAGCATCGACCCCCTCTCGTTCCATGTCATTCAGACGGCTGAGCGCATTAAAGCCCTGCGCACGGGCTTCCTCATGCTGTTTCATCGCCTCGACTACCGCCTCATGAAATTCTTTGGCATCCATGGGGTAATTACCATCCTGCTTGGTCAGCGGCATCCCCTCAACCACCATCCCTTGTTTCCCACCCCCTATATCCGCCATCACAGGGGCTCGATCAGCAAACTGGGGATCAATATAATTTGCCCACATACTAGGCGGTTCGATCTGATGGCAGTCGGTATCCAAAATCCTAAACCCATTACGCATGACGTTCCCCCTTATTTAGTATAAAACTAACTCGATTAAGCTAAGGTCTCAAGCTCCCTACCGATCCAATTAGACTCAGAGCTCAAATTCTCTACCTACCCAATTAGGCCCGCAACTGAGGTTCTCTAGATACCTAGAACAACTGGCTTGATTGTTATGCCAACTCGGTTTTCAATAACCTTTTGCAGTGGAGTTAATGTAGTGACCCATTTAATTGATACCTTGTGGCAGGGAATGCGCACCGGGAAATTAGCCGCACCCCTGCCGGAAACCCGCATTGATGACGGCCAGCGGTTACAGCTTGAACTACTGCAGAAATGGATCAATGCGGGTGCATCCCTGGGCGGATATAAAATTGGTTTAACGTCTGGCGCTTCCCGAGATAGCTTTGGTGCAGGTATAAGACCCTTCGGGTTTATCCTCAGCAGCCGAATTCACCGGTCCGGTGATTGCGTCGATCTAGCTTCCATAGGGCAGCTTGGTCTTGAAAATGAACTGGTGTTTCATGTATCGCGAGACATCACCACCGATGCTGCCGACAGACATCTGGCTAGATCTGTTATTGATGCAGTAGCGCCTGGTTTTGAAATTAATCAGCGTCGCCTGTCAGGTCCAGCTGCACAGGGTATTCGGGTGGCTGAAAACCTGACCCAATGGGGCATCGTGACAGGTAGTTTCGTTCAACCCGACCAGGATTACGATGGGCTCAATGTTTCTCTTTACAGAGACGGCGAATTAATCGAGAGAACCAGCGCAAACGGACACATCGATGACCATTTTGAATCCATTGCCAGTTTGATTAACCGACTTTATCAGTTCGGTCTCGGTTTAAAAAAAGACCAACTTCTAATCACAGGTTCCTATACCCGGCAAGCAGTGGATAAACCGGGTACCTGGATCGGCGATTTCGAAACGATGGGTAAAACCAAGGTTGTCATTACATGAAGATTGTCATTATCCCAGGTCTAACATTACCCGCAGTCCCTGAGACCGATCTCAACACAATCAGATCCCTTGCTGGACCCAATGGCGAGGTGATCGTCACCACACATCACGAAGCGACCCAGCATGTCGGGGATGCTGAAGTCATTCTAGGTCTTGTTAATGAAAAGTTGTTCTCTGCAGCAACCCAGCTTAAATGGGTGCAGTCTATTTCATCTGGAGTGGATATGTTTTTCTATCCCAAGTTTCTCGACAGCGACGTCGTATTGACCAGCGAGAAGGGACTGGTGGGAGAACATCTGGCGGATCATGGCTTTGGATTACTGTTAATGCTCACTCGCCAGCTGGCAACGGCATTACGCTATGGTGCCGACAGTTGGAATCACCGCCCAGAGATGCGATTCCAGGAATTAGAATTGACGGGATCGGTGTTGGGTATTATTGGCCTGGGCGGCACGGGCCGAGCCATGGCTAGAAGAGCCGCAGCCTTCGGCATGAAGTGCATCGCTGTTGATCGAGATCCAGTGGCTCCGATGCCGGAAGTGCCGGAAATATGGAGCCCAGATAAGCTAGGGAAACTACTCAATCTGGCTGATGTCGTCAGTGTGTGTTGCCCATTAACCAGCGAAACGAGAGACCTTCTTGATCAGGACGCATTTGCGGCGATGAAGGACAATGCCCTATTGGTCAATGTCACCCGAGGAGAAGTAATGCACGAAGCCTCACTGATTAATGCCTTAAATAATGGCCAGATCGGAGGCGCTGCTCTGGATGTTGCTCCCAGAGAACCTCTACCGGCAGATTCTCCACTATGGCGCATGCCAAACGTCGTTATGACACCGCATACTGCTGGCGCAAGCCAATTTAGAGTGCAACGCAATATTGACAGATTCATCCATAACCTGGAAGCCTATACCAACGGTGAAAAACTTGAAGGTGTCATTGATAAAGAGACAGGCTATTAAACCCAAAAAGATCGTATCACCCATCTGATAGGCTACTGTCAGATCGAACCATTAAACTGAATTTATCAACAACGCTCATTTTGCTGCCAACGCAAAACCGATTCCAAGTGGCTATTGGCAAATTCAGAAACGGGATTTAAAAAAGAAGTACCTAAGTCAGCCAAAAAATGGTAAATAAATCATTACAAATCGGAGACAGCCTGCTTTCCGCAAAGGATTTTATGTTTAACTTACTTTCCAGGAATGAAGGTTTTCAACAGGAAGTTTTTAAACTCAGGTTTTTAATAGCAAGTTTTTAAACTAGGGTTTTTAAAAGAGCGTTTTAAAAGAGGATTTTAAAAAGAGGAATTACCATCATGTCAAAAAATTGGTTTTACGTCGCCATCATGACCGCCTTGCTGTTGTGCCAACCTGCCACCGCAGCCGAATACGTCATTGATAGTCAGGGCCAGCATGCTTTCGTTACCTTTAAGGTTAAGCATCTGGGTTTCTCCTACATTATTGGGCATTTCAATCGCTTCGAGGGACAATTCCGATATGATGCCGAGCAGCCAGGGAACAGCCAGGCAAGCGTGAAAATACAAACTAATAGTCTCGACACCAACCATGCGGAAAGAGACAAGCACTTAAAAAGCGACGAATACCTGAATGTGAGCGATTTCCCTGAAATCAATTTCATCAGTAGTTCCTTTGAAGGTGACAGTAAAAGTGGGTTGCTGCATGGCGAGTTATCCTTGCATGGTGTCAGCAAAGAGATTTCAATCCGTGTCCATCAAATTGGTGAAGGAGAGGACCCGTGGGGTGGTTACCGAAGTGGTTTCCAGGGAAATATTACCCTCAGTCCCGGTGACTTTGGCCTCGCCAAATGGATAGGTGATATCGAAGTAGAACTCATTGTCGAAGGCATCAGACAGTAAGTCGATAGCACCTGCAAATCCGGTTAGGTCAACTGCCCACCCTATGCAGGCACTCAAGTGCTGGGAACCACCCTTTGTTTTGAGGTCACAACGGCAATGCCGGTTGTGATCATTCCACACAGTATAGCTATTGCTAAAACGGGCGTCGTAAACTAAGCGGTAGGGTTATCATGACGCTTTTAAAAATCAGATTTCAGGGATTAGACCAAAGGAGATACCGTGTCAAAGGCACTTGAGGGTATTCGTGTGCTGAACCTCAGCACCGGACCTGCTGCCGGCATGGCAACCATGATATTGGCTGATTTCGGCGCCGAGGTGATGACCATCCAACGCCCTTCAACGGCTGCTGCTGACGAACTAGAGGGGTTACCCGCCAGCCCTATGTGGCATCGGGGTCAGCAACAATTGATGCTAGACCTGGACCTGCCAGAAGATCTGAACCGGTTCCACTTGCTGGCAGCAGCGGCAGATGTATTGCTCTGCAATTGGCGCAATCAGGCCCTGACCCGACGAAATCTTTGCTTCGAAACGATTCACCATAGACATCCTCATCTCATTTACTGCCATATAACTGGCTTTGGCAATCGCGGCCCGATGAGGAACTGCCCTGGATACGAACACACTGTAGCGGCGTACTCGGGTCGCATGCGTTTATTTTCGGGTATTGTGGATCGTCAGGGACCCGTATTTTCAGCGCTACAGGTCGGTGTCCATGCCTGTGCCCAATCCGCCGTCAGCGGAATTTTAGCCGCACTCCTGGCCAAAGGTGAAAACGGCCCAGGACGTCTGGTCGAAACTAGCCTCCTACAAGGGTTACTACCTTATGAAATGGGCGCCATGATCGGCATGCAGTTCAAAGAACACTTCCCCGCGCTGTTACCCCTGATTGAAGCCCCGTCTGACCCACCGCCAATGCCAAGCCTTTTTTACCATCCAGCGCAAGCTGGCGATGGCCGCTGGATGCAGTTTGGCAACCTGCTACCTCATTTGTTCGACAATTTTCTGATCGCAACCGGTTTGATCGACATCATCGCGGACGAAGATTTTAATCCCAAGCAACTGCTCTTGAATGATCGTGAGAAACAGGAAGCCTTTCGCAGTCGGATGCTGAGTCGAATTCAGGAAAGAACCGCCACGGAATGGATGCAAGACTTCACCGAGGATGGCGGTATCGTTGCAACAACGTACCAGAGCACTCAGGAAGCACTGCAGGACCCGGACATCGTCGAAAATGGTCATGTAATCGACGGCCAAAACGGGGAATTGCAACTTGGCCCAGTGGCGCGATTAACCGCCACACCCGCCTCACCGTGCACAGGTAAATCAACGCAACCGAGTTGGGAGCCGCAATGGACGCAGTCCCCTCGACCATCACCCTGTGGAAACGAGCCCAACCCACTACCATTGGCAGGCATCCGCGTGATCGAAATTGCCACGATCATCGCAGCACCGCTTGGTGCAGCGTTGCTTGCCGACATGGGCGCTGAGGTGATCAAAATAGAACCCATCGGCGGTGATCCATTTCGAGGCATGTTAGCTGGTTTAGGCGCAGCCCGTGTGAATGTGGGTAAACGCAGTCTCTCCGTCAATATGAAAACCGAGGCTGGACGGAAAATGGTTTTAGATCTGTTAAAAGACGCCGATGTGATGATTCACAATTTCCGGCCTGGCGTCCCGGAACGTCTTGGCATCAGTTATGCGCAAGTCAGTTCAATCAACCCGAAGATTATCTACCTGCAATGTAATGGATACGGCAGCAAGGGTCCCGGCGCTTTGAGACCGAGCACCCATCCGATCCCTGGAGCAGCAATGGGTGGGGTGATGTATCAAATGGGAGGAAGTCTGCCTAATAATCTGCAACAGACTCAAACCCTGCGACAGTGGTGCCGACGACTCATGCGCGCCAATGAAGTCAACCCCGACCCTAACACGGCGCTAGTGGTTGCTACTTCTGCCCTGTTGGGACTAATGGCCAGACGTACCACAAACACAGGGCAACAGGTCCTGGTTGATATGTTGATTGCCAATGCCTATGCCAATGCAGATGACTTCCTATCCTATCCCGGGAAACAGGCCCGAGCGTTACCCGATTCTGACCTGCATGGGCTATCGCCCATCTATCGCTTGTACCCGTGCGCGGACCAACAATGGGTCTTTCTCGGATTAAACTCTGCTCTCGACATAGAAATTTTCTGCAAAGCCCTCGAAGCAGCTGAGATTCCAGCCCCAAGCCCCAAGCAAATGCGCAGCGGCGGCCCACATCTAGTCGATGCGCTCACTGACTTATTTGCTGGCAAAAACGCTATGGAATGGCAAACCCTGTTAGGGGCAGTCGGGTGTGTTCAGGCAGATGGCCTGGCCCCTAACCGATTCTGGACTGAAAACGAACAAGCCCAGATGATGGGTTTATCCACCGAAGCAGAACACCCAACACTAGGGAACTACCAAAGACATGGGCCAATGGTGACATTCGACGGTCAGCAACAAACCCTAAAAGGCCCACCCTTATCGGGTCAGCACAATGAAGAGATTTTATTTGAACTGGGCTATTCCCATGCAGACTTCAAGCATTTATACAAAGCCGGAACGATCTGGAAGGAAGCCTAACTCAAACCCGACTCACGGCCGGTTTTTATCATCCCTGAACTGCGACAATCTCACTGAGGTGCTATATCGAGCAAACAAACAAGCACCGTTTCCAGACTGGTCGCGACGCCTGAGAAGCTCCATTTCGGGTTCGATTCCCGCTCATTTCTGGGTATGCTTGAAAGCTCGGCAAATTGAACCACTCGAATGACTGACCCAATTCCCCTAACTAGCGCAGACATCGATGCTCAATGGCTTCTCGAGATTTTCCGCCTCAACAACCTAATGCCGGATTCTGTCGAGCGAATTGACTGGGATATTATCGGTGAAGGATCCGGGTTTATGGGTGAGGTCATACGCCTTTCGCCGCATTTGAAAAATCAGCTAAGTGCAGACTCGCTGATTCTTAAACTACCCACAGCGGGTAGCAACCGAAAGGTGGGTCAAAGCCTTGGAGTCTATGAACGCGAAATCAGGTTTTATACGGAATTCCAACCATTCCTGCCGGTGCGAACACCGCGAATGATCCATGCGGCCATGGAGGAATCAATAGCACCGGAACATGGACTGGCCATCATGCGGTTTTTCAACACACTTCCCATTGGCCTCTTGTGGCCTATATTCCTTTTACTGAACTGGTTGACCAGCAAAATAACCAAACGCTATGCCCTAGTCATCGAAGACCTTGGGCAACTTCGCCCTGGCGACCAGGTAGCAGGCTGTTCACCCGAGGATGCGAGAATGGCTCTTTCCGCAATGGCTCGCATGCATGCCACGTTCCTAAACAACAAACTGCTTACCGACACACCCTGGATAATTCCTATAGCCTTGACCATCAAACTGAGCCAACAGGTTTTCCGCAAGGCACTACCTCAATATCTGCAGCAGTATGGCCATTCTCTTTCTGATTCTGCTCAGCAGACGCTGCAATGGCTGGACAAAAATGGCATCGAACTCATGTCACTGCTCGCCGCGCAGCCATCGACCCTGAATCACGGAGATTTCCGTCTCGATAACCTCTTTTTTGACGATGTGAACAATGAAATCATTCTATGTGACTGGCAAACCCTAATGTCCGGACCACTGGGCATCGACCTGGCTTACTTCCTAAGCGCTTCACTCACATCAGAAGACGAAAATGCAATTATTGAGTTACTTAGTTTTTATTCGCAGCAGCTCAAGACTCAAGGCGTTGACGTAGACCAAAATACATTAACCTGGCAGTATCAGGCATCAATGCTATTAATTCTGCTGCGGGTCATACCCGCTGAGTTTCAGGACCTCCTGATACTGGGTACCAATCGCGGACATGACCTGGCTATCACCTGGCTGAACCGGATATTTACCCGAGTCGAAAATTTCCAACTGGACGGCATCCTGGCTGGCCCGCCGGAACCTGAATAAAATCAAACGGTTCTGCACTGACTTCACAAAACCGGATAATAAGACCTCGATGCACATGCTTTATCCACAGTTAACGCTGCCTATAGGGAAGTCTCGAT
>CAZGCW010000032.1:0-16010 GCA_964524295.1 uncultured Pseudomonadales bacterium | reverse complement strand
AATCAAGCACACCGTAATCAACCCCCCCTAAAATTGCGGGATTCGATCTGTTCCTGCAGGCTCTTCTGCTCAGCTTGATCGAGCCTGAATCCACGTATGGCGAAATAGGCCAGTGCCATGGCAATAACGGGGACAGTCAGGTAGATCATACGAAAGGCGAATTGAGTGTCCGCACTGTTATTGCCCTGAGCATCGAAGCCAACAAGCGCCAACAGAGGATAGGTTATCCCTATCGCTAGCGCACCGCCTGCTTTAGCTGTAATTGCCAGCAAGGCAAAATACAAACCGGTCCGCTGCCCACCCGTTTGTACATTGTCGTAATCGACAACATCTGCTGCCATTGACCTGATAGAAAACTGCAAACCGGAATGGGCGAAACCCGTACAAAAAAGCAAGCAGATAAACAAGACGACATCGCCCTCACCCGGGAAGTAAAACGAAGCAGTTGTCAGGCAGAAAACAATCGAATTTACTGCAAAGCAGCGGTGCTTACCGATTCTTTTCGATAAATTAACCCAGATAGGCACACCCATTATGTGGGCAGAGAAGAAGAAAATCAGCGCAATAGAGTTGGACTGAGAATCGCCCAGCAGCTCCGCCTGATAGAATATAAACAGCCCTGCCATAACCGCGCCCGGCATTGCTGCAGCCGCATCAGCTAGTAACAAGCGGCGCATATGAGGATTCTTCAAAACCACCAGAAGTCCGGTGACTAACCCAATGTGCGGTGCGGGCGAGCTGGGTTGCTCACCAACCAGTACCACTGCTGCAAGCACACACAGGGGCGCAAAGATAATCGCAATCATACCAAAGAATGAAAGGGCTTCATGCCCGGCCGGTGGTGTGCCCGCGTATTCCAACACAGCAAGCGGCACTAGAATGAGCAGCGAACCAATATAACCAGCAAAAGCATTGAAACCTGCAATTCGAGAACGCTCATGATAGTCACTTGATAACTCGGCCGCCCAGGCCGTATGCGAAATCGTCTGCATCGTGGTACCGGCATACAACACCATAAGCCAGAATCCCAGGTACCACACCGTTGGGCTGCCCACCGGCATATAGGACATGAACACACCAAGCATCATAAACGGCAGCGCAATAACCAGCCAATGCCGTCTGCGGCCCCAGCGACTATCGAACCGATCGCTAATCATGCCCATCATCGGATCTGTGACAATATCAAACATCCGTACCAGCATGAATACCAAGCCAACCTCAGCCAGGCCCAAGCCCAACGTTTTAGTGTAGAAAGGAGGTAGGAAGATAGCCAGAGGCAAAGTCATTCCTGCAGTGGGGAAGGCAATTGATGCAAATCCAGCTAGTCTCCACCAGGGGATCTGCTGCTCTTTTGGTGATATTGATAAAGACATGCGACTCAAGATTAGCCTGATAAAGCAATGGCTGCCAGATAAGAAGTCAAAACACCCATCACTGCTTGCTTTCCCCATCCAGGCTAGGCCAAGCTAAATACCCTAGTTTCAATCTGAACAATATTAGCCAATACCGACCATTGCTGGAGGGGCATACTAAAATGATTCGTTACTCCATCGTTATTATCTGTCTGATGAGTGCATGTTCTCAACCGGAGCAGTCTGCCGAAAAATCCCCGCAACCAGAACTCAGAGACCCAAGAGTGCAGCCGGGAACTGACGCCGGTATGTATACACCCAGCCAACATGCGCTTTATGACGGACGTTTCAGAATAAAGGGATCAAAAATCTATCAAGTCGGGACCCTCCAAGACGTCCCTCCCTGGGATCATATGGACAACAATGCAACTAATCTACGTGAGGTATCAGGAAACCTGCTCATTGATGTCAACGAAATAAAAAACACTGGCACTTTCAGAGCGGACCTCACGTTACCTGAAGGTCAATTCGTAGTCGACATTGAGCGCTTCCATGAGTTTTCTTCCTGCCAAGATGGCGGAATAGCGGCGTTTCTTTTTGAACACGGCAATGCCGGTTGCGGCGATTCAAACTGGCCAAAAAGCCTGCTGTATGTGGCTGGCTGGGGCTATGGTAAGGCGACCCTGAACGGTGAATTACTGTACCGGGATTATGAGATCCACTTCATGGTGACTCAAGGCATGCGGCATCGGGACACCCTCAAAGCCATCCTCTCGCCAACTTCCGGAGAAGCGGGTTCAGTCAACCCTGCTACACAACAGCTGGATTTTTATATCCGCAGCCCTGAACGCAATCCAAACAATCACCCTGACCGGGAAGTTTTTGACCACTTTTTTGCCATGCACGTTGCCTGGCAGTAACCGGCAAGCCAAACCAGGCTGAATGGTCAGCAGAACATCGTTGATGATCCATTCAGAAACGGGTCTAAACCCACTTCCTGATCACTATTGAGTCAGCGGAATGATCTTTTCGCCAAACTCACTCAATCGATCCATACCATCAGGACCGGCAAAGAAGAATGCAGGAATCATAATTCTGCCCACGCCGAGCTCAGTCATCTGCTCAATTCCAGCAGCGGGATCGGCCATCTGAATACCAAACATGGCATTGATCTCGATACTGTCTGGGTCTCGCTGGGCTTGTTCTGCTTTTTGCCGCAAGCGGGAAATTAAATCACCTAACCGGCCAATATCACCCTCGCCGGGGAAATAGCCATCGGCAATACGCACCGCACGGTCAATGGCCGCGGGTGTGTCTCCACCAACCAGCACAGGAATTGAGCCGTTAACCGGTCGCGGGTTACAGGTTGCTGGCTCAAAATCAACGAACTCTCCATGAAATTCCGCATGGGGTCCAGCCCACAGGGCACGCATCGCGGCTATATATTCATCGTTCCTGGCCCCGCGCCTCTCCCAGGGAACGCCCAATGCTTCAAATTCTTCTTTCATCCAACCAACACCAAGCCCGAGTTCCACCCGTCCCCCAGAGATATAATCGAGGGTTGCCAACTCTTTGGCCAGAATCAAGGGATTACGTTGCGGCACAATCAGGATGCAGGTTCCCAGGCGCAGCGTTGGAGCAACTCCGGCGGCATAAGCCAACCAGATCAAGGGGTCTGGGATCGGCGTCTCCGGTTCCGCAGGAATTTTACCATCAGGCGTGTAAGGATATCGGGAAGCAATAGCGTCAGGCATCAGAACATGCTCTCCTCCCCATACTGATTCAAATCCTGCTGCTTCAGCACGACGGCAAATTTCAAGTGCCGCTGCACCATCAATACCAATACTACTGGCGAAGGCGAGTCCTACTTTCATCTTTTCAACCTTAATTATCCATCAAAAAACCTATCGTACATGATATCCGACCCGTTAGCTTATCAAGCTTTAACCGGGTTAATCTCCCTAACCATGACATTGAAACACGTCCTGAACTGGCACCCCCTGCACTCATGGTCCCGGCTCGCTCAGTCGAACTAACAAACCAACCTGCAGTCCCTGTCGAAATAGCGTAAAGCCACCTCATCGGGCCTTGCTAGAACCACTCCCCCAATGACCTTCAACGCTCTCCTGACAAGACCGAACCAATGGTCATGTCCCGAAGGCCAAGCTAAGATCATAACTGGCGCTCACAGATTACCTGATTGGAGTAAATCAGATGTTTATACCATCGAAATCTGAAGACTTCGACCAAGCCTGGATGACTCACGCGCTCTCAGAACACCTTATCGATGTCAACATTACCAAAGTGACGGCTGAACCTTTTCCCGAGCCTGGGCAGACTGCTGATATTGTTGCAATCCATGTGGAATACAGCTGCCGTACACTATTACCATCAAAATTCATCGCTAAAATCGCAGCAAAAGATATCTCTACTATGGAGAATGTGGTGAAACCGCTCGATCTTTATTTCAAAGAATACAGCTTTTACCATGAGGCCATCGCAGGCATAAACTATCCGACTTGCTACTACTCGGCTTTTAATGCCGACTCTCAGGGCCTGATCCTGTTGTTCGAGGATATCTCCCATCTCGACTGCCCCTCATGGAACCCCAGTCTCCAGCAGGTCGAAACAGCCGTGGAGAAGCTGGCTCTATTCCATGCTCACTGGTGGAACGATGCCAGCCTGAAAACAAAACCCTGGCTAACCGCGCAGAGCGACCCCGCTCTGATGGGGATGTACGTTGACCTTGCACATGCTGCCATCCCTATCGTTGACGACTTATTGGACGAAGACTGTGGCTATACCCATGACTTGGTACGCGCTTTTATGGAAAACAAGGCAGCTGCACTGAGCTATATCGATAGCAGGCCCTATACTTTTGTCCATGGTGACTATCACCCCAAACAAATGTTTTTTGGTAACCCTGGTTCCCGAGAAGACTTTGTCATGATTGACTGGCAACTGCCCTTACGCGGACCTGGGGCCATTGACCTTGCTCGCATCATCGTACTGGGAATGGACACTCAAAAGCGGAGAAAACAGGAGCCTAGACTCATGCGCAAGTACCTGAAACTGCTCCATGAAAACGGTGTCCGCAGCTATACGATGGATGAGCTGCTAGAAGACTACCGAACGGGCATTTTTACGTCTATCGCCATTCACTATCTTGCGGCAGCAACAGACCTACAACGGTTCATCGATGAGGTTACTGCCCTGGGTCTCGACTGGCAGGAATTGGCAAATTATCGCCTTCGGCATGCCCTGCAGGACCATAATGGCCATGACCTGATCAGGATCTGGCGTACCTGGGAGTCATAATGCAAGTGCGTCGGAGCCAGCAAACAACGGACCGCCTCATGGATCGCGACTAAGTTGAGGGAGTCGGCCATAGGTCATGCTTCGCCACAACCATTCCACTGGCCCTAGTCGGAAATGATGCAACCACCAGCGACTGAACGACAACTGAAATAACCAGATAAGCAACACAATGGGATAAAGGCCAGCCCGACTGAATTCGCCCACCAGCGAAAAACCCAGCCCAGTGAATAGGACAGCACAGATCAGTGATTGCATCAGATAATTCGTCAGAGCCATCCGCCCAACCGCTGCCAGGGCCTGCCGGCAGACAGACAACTGACCTCGTTGACTGAACCAGACTATCAAGCCGATATAGCCCAGCGCCATGCCCAATCGGCCAATCTGATAGGTTGGCTGCATCTGAGCGAAAGTGGCCATGAGATCAAAACCACTAGTCAGCGCTCGAGAGACTTCATAACCATTGACCGTCAAACCGACAGCGAACCCAACCAGCATCAGGCGTAGGTAAAACGCAGAAGATCTCTCACCCTGCAACACGTTCACCTTATAGAGCGCCATCCCTAGAATCATCATGGCCAGTGCATCCCAGAGAAGTATCATTGGCATGACAAACAAAAGCATCTCGTTGGCTTTATTGAGGTTCCAATGAAAGGCGCTACGGTAACTAGCCCGTCGCTGGCTTAACTCCTGCGCCACGGCTGCGTCATCGAAATCAAAATCAGCGGTAAATTCTTTCCACTGATTGGCACCCTGGGTAAGACTCGGATCGAGCGAATCAGGCTGCTCTGATGCTGCCACAACCTGGGCTGCGGAACGCGCCTGATCGAGGCCATACCCGGTGCCGGCGTACAACAGGGATATCAATACAATTAACACACCGGCAAAACCAAATAGGGTTTTAGCCTGGAAATTTCGAAGGGGATAAAGCATAAACCCAGCAATGGCATAGGTTGTGAGAATATCCCCGTTCCACAACAAGATATAGGCGTCAAACAGGCCGAATAACAACAGCAGGAAAGTACGCCGATAATGCAATGCCCCGCTTTTTCCACTCGAACCGGTAGTGAAAAGGACAACACCGGCTCCAAACAGGATGGAAAACAGGCAGCGCATGGCTCCTTCCCCAAACAACTCTATGCCGGCCCAGACATTCACATCCAGCGCCGTTGCATTCACCAGGTCAAATCCCGGATTCGAATAGGATGCAGAAACCAGGCCAAAGCCTAAGATATTTAACAGTAGTATACCCAGGAGGGCAAAGCCTCGCAGGACATCAAGGCTCTCAATTCTCTGCCCCTCAGCTGTTGGTTGCATATGCACTCACTCCACTGTCTAACTGACTTAATCCCAACATAGTGCTTCCAACCCCAGCTTGACTTTGGCCACGCTTTCGCGCGTTTCTCTGAAACGGTCCCTGTAATCCTGGCCTGTTTCGATATCAGTGGCTTAGGGATGGATTAAGGCCTCATTCAAAAAGCCGGACAAATCCCCACCTTTAAATAAATTTCCACCCTAAAAACGATACTCCCAAACCAGGTCGAGGCACACCGGTTCAGCTTCACTACCTGGCCACTGACTTCCTAGATTTCAATATCCTTGTTTTCTATACTCAAGTCCTGAAAGATCAGGGGAATACACTATATTAGCTCTTGAACGAATACACTAGGTTAACTCATGAAGGATTACACGATGCTAACTCATGAAACAGGATTAGCCCACGAAGGAGTACACGATGGCACCTCATGAAACCGGGGGGTGTTTATGTAATGAGATCAGATTTTCGTTTGCCCGGACCAGCGCCCTCTCTGCCCACCACTGTCACTGTAATGATTGCAAAAAGTGTACGGGGAGCGGCAAAGCGACCATCGTACTAGTGCCAGAGTCTGCTCTAAAAATCCAGGGCACCCTCAAATATTACACAGTCAAGGGGAGCGCCGGTAGCCAGGTTACTCGAGGCTTCTGTCCGCAATGCGGCTCACCCTTGATCAGTTTCGTCAAAGAAAACCCCGATTTCAAATTTGTGAAGGCGGGATCGCTTGATGATTCTTCCTGGCTCCAAATTGATTCAAGTTACTGGCAGAGATCCGCAGTCGACTGGGCCCCCGCCGATCCATCTCTACCCTGTTATGGAGGCAATCCTGAGTAGACATAAGGTCGTATCAACAGCGGTAGCGTTGCGCAGAGATCGCACTCACCTTTCCCCGTCGACCCTGAATAAACTCAACGCCTTGAGTCAATCCGGAAAAGATAGATGCCGCCCAAAGCCATACCAGAACACAGCTACCCAGCAACCCTTGAAACGGGCTCTCCGGGAACCCCTATGTTGAGCTAGATGTCTGAGCTACTAATGGAGTGGTTAAATGATCAGCAAAGATCAATTTAAAAAGCGAATCACAAAGATCCTAAGCGGCCACAGCCTCCCCGGTATATCCATCGCAGTAAATAACCGCGATGGTGAACTATTGACGTTCTGTGATGGACAGTGCGACAAAAACAGCGGTTTGCCGATATCACCCGACACCCTGTTTGGCGTCGCCTCTTTAACCAAGTTCCTGACAGCACTGATCATAATGCAGGCTGAAAATCTCGGCCTTTTATCCGTCACAGACCCAGTCGCGCACTACTACCCAGAATTACAATGCGCTAGAGACAGTGGCATGCAACTTGAGCACTTGTTAACCCACTCTGCTGGACTTCCTGGTCTTTCCTGTCGATTCATTGCAAAAGACCTGGCCAGACAGACTAGTCCAGATGCAAGACCGCAGCTCCTAACAACAGCGGATCTAATTTCCCATATCAACCAGTTAGAACCGGAAATGCTGGCTCCACCTGGCATTTTGCAAAGCTATAGCAACGAAAGCTATTGTATTCTCGGCGGAATCATCGAAACCGTTTTTCAACTTCCCTACCCTGAGGTCGCAAGAAAACTGATTTTCGAGCCTTTGTCCCTGCATCACAGTGCCATAGGGGGGGAACAGGCTAGCAGCTTCAGAGATAAGGCAAAGCCACTGCAGCAAAATGAGCAAGGACTGATAGCGCTTCCTTACTGGGATGCGCCATTATTCTATCCGGCCGGTGGACTGCTAACCTCACCTTCTGACTTGATAAGCTTACTGGCCGTACTCAAGGGCGGAACCAAACTATTAACCCGGCAGCAGTGCCATCACATGATGAACCATCAGGTTTTGATTGCCTCTCGCCCATCAGCTGCTTTTGGCTATGGCTATGGGCTCGAAATTGAACAGATCAACGAGGTTAGCACCCTGGCCTGGCATACTGGCCAGCGTCAGGGTTGGTCGAGTTTTTCGGGAATTATTCCGGACCAGAATATATCGGTGGCGATGGCAATTAATGTTGCCGACGCACCCACAGCAGACCTGGGACATGCTATTCTCAGCAAATTGCTGTCCGATTTCGCCCCTGCCGATCTGCCCTGGTTAGCAACAGAAAAACCGGTCAAGCCCTTGAGCAGAAACCCAGACCAATTCATTGGCCGTTACGGTTCTCTGGAATTAGGTGGTTTTGATGTCAGGTACTCTGATGGGGAATTTATTCTACAGACATCAAGCAGCAACCATGTCTTTGGGTTCTACGGGAAATATCATGGCCGAGTTGCCGGACAGACCTTTCAATTTCTGGCTGATCGTGATGACCGCTGCGGCTCGCTTGCTTTTGGGCTTAGAGTCCTGCCACGATTAGTATGACTAACCAAACGTGTTAATAAGACGGCTATGAGCGCATCCCAAAAGTCCTCTACCCCCGAAGGTTCCCAACCCTCTATCGCGTTACTGGGGTTCTCCCTGGAATGCAACCGACGCGCACCGATAACGGACAGGAAAGCATTCACTGATGCGCTCTATCTTGATGCGGTCGGTATTCAACGCGAACTCGAACGTGACGGCTCTGGATTACCTGCAACGCTACAGGGCTTTTGCAATGAGATGGATGAAACCCGGGATTGGACACCTGTACCCATTTTACTCGCCGAAGCCCCCCCTGGTGGGCCGGTTGAGCACGCTTTTTTTGAGGAAATGCTGGCCACCATGCGTTCAGGATTGGAGACTGCCGCCTGCATTGACGGCGTCTATCTCTGTGAGCATGGTGCAGGCCTGAGTTCTGAATTAGATGATGCCGATGGAGCGGTCTTCGAAATGGTTCGATCCGTGGTTGGCCCTGATGTACCGATCATCTCGACTCTCGACTTACATGGCCATGTTACACCTAGGATGCAGCAGTCAGTTGATGTGATGATTGCCTACCTGACCAATCCACACGTAGACCAGTTGGAAAGAGGCGCAGAAGCAGCGCAAGTCATGAATCTGATGCTCGCAGGGATGCAAACACAGAGTCACCTGGTAACAGTCCCGATGATCAGTCCAGCCGTGAGCCTACTGACCTCACACGGACCCTACTCAGATCTAATGGCCTACGGGCAATCGCTGATGCAAGCTCCGATTATTAACATCTCCATTCTAGCCGGCTTTGCGCCGGCAGATGCAGCGACCAATGGTATGTCGATTGTGGTTACCACCGATGCCAGTACTGATACCCATGGCCAACTGGCGCGAAGAACGGCAAAGCACCTGGCGGGACGGGCATGGGCAAACCGCCATCAATATACTACCGGCCTCACCAGCCTCGACCAGGCAATCAAACTGACCAAAGAAGTGATCCAAGATGACCAGAAACCTGCCATCATCCTTGCTGATGTTGCCGATAACCCCGGTGGGGGTGGCAGCGGGAATACCCTGTACATACTCAAACGAATGCTGGAAGAGAAAATCTCATCAGGCACTTTGGGATTGCTGATTGACCCAGCTCTGGCAACAGAAGCCCACGAGCAAGGCACTGGCGTGACGTTCACAACAACCATCAACCGAAATAATTCAACCCCTTTTTCGGAGCCCTACAGCGTCACTGCACAGGTAGTGAAACTCAACAAAGGAAGCTGTGTCGGTCGGCGCGGCGTCTACGCAGGGAGGCGCATCAACTTGGGCCTATGCGCGCTTTTGCTAGTAGAAGGCTTACAAATTATCGTTGCGTCGGCTCGCCATCAATGTGCTGAGCCTGTGTTTCTCGAACGAATGGGTATCGATTTAAGCAGTCTGCGAGTACTGGTAGTTAAATCTCGGGGCCATTTCCGTGCCGGTTTTGATGAATACTTCAAACCCGAACAAATCTTTGAAGTTGACGCGCCGGGATTAACCACGCCTGTGATTAGCCAACTCGGTCTGACCCGAGTCACCCGGCCAATCTATCCGCTGGACCCACAAATGGATTGGAGGGTACCTGATTAATGCCAATGTGCTGCGAACTGCCCGACGGTAAAAAGAGAACCGCCACCGTTTTCTGCCTCTAGTACCCGGGTTTAAGCAATCAAGTGACCCATCAGTATCTATTCAGGGGGCCCTGAAGGCCCGCTCAAACAAAATTCCGATTTTTACAAAGTCATGCATGCTATAGTTTTTGTGGGGTGAGATAACCAAAGTAAATGCTTACAGCGTTGATGAGCCGGAGTATCGAAAATGAGAAGACGTGACCTACTGGCGGGAGCAGCCACACTGCCCTTCCTTGCAGCAATGCCCAAATCGGTTCGGGCAGAGTCCAGAGGCAAGCCTTGGGACAAACATCGCAATGCCCTGATCATGGATGCAATGGGTGAACTGCGTGAAGTCTATCAAGACAGCCTGGTGCAGGAGATGCTCGATTCCGGGATACGCAGCATGACGGTGACTGTGGCTGATCCAAAAGTACAAGAGCAAGCGGCTTACGATGAAACTATGAAGGGCATCCTCTACTACAATCAATTTCTCGACAAAAAGGCACAGTATTACAGCCGCTCAACCACAGTTTCCGGAATCAACAAAGCACGTGTAGACAATAAAATGGCGGTGTTTTATCTCGCCCAAAATTCGACTCAATTTCAGCGCAACCTCGACAATGTAGATGTGTTTTTCGCACTGGGGCTTCGAGCCAGCCAGATCACCTACAACTATCAAAACTGGGCAGGTGCTGGATGCAAGGAAAGAAACGGTTCAGGCTTGACCATTTTTGGTAATGAATTGGTCGAAAAAATGAATGAAGTAGGGATGATGATTGATCTTTCACATGCAAATGAAAAGACCACCCTGGATACCATTGCTGCATCAAATAAACCGGTGATGATATCGCATGCCTGCTGTAAGGCCTTATATGATCATGAAAGGAATGTCTCGGATACCAATTTAAAGGCTTTGGCTGACAAAGGAGGGTTATTCGGTGTGACCCAAATGCGGCCTTTTATGACACTTCAAGTCAGCGGTGCAGTGGGCGTCTACTTTGACCATATCATCCATGCCATTAACGTCTGTGGGATTAACAGCGTCTGCATTGGCAGTGACCGGGATCATCGACGACTCGTCTTGAGTAAAGCTTATATAGCCGAGTTAGAAAGTGAAGAAGGTGCGCAAGCCGTCGCTTCGGACTACCCTTATTACTTTGAGGAGTTAAATGGGCCCCGCCGTATGGAGGTCATTTGGGATGGTTTGAAAGCACGGGGATTATCTGAGGCTGACCTCGAAAAAGTAATGGGACAGAACCTCTATGCTTTCTACCAACACAGTATCGGTTGAATCCTCCTTGAGCCGACGCCATAAGTCACTCTGCAGGTGGGTATAAATGGCCCTTCAAGGGATCTTAATTTGCACGGCTACCACTGGCTTGCGTATATTATTGAGCGACTGGATTCTTCTCCCATAGGTGAATAAGCATGAAAGACCTCGAAGGTAAAACCGCCCTGGTGACTGGGGCAGGACAGGGCATTGGCCAGGGTATCTCATTTGCATTGGCGGCAGCAGGCGTGAATGTGATGGTAACCGGGCGAACACAACAGAAACTGGAGCATACGGTAGCCACCATCTCCGAGCGAGGCGGTAAAGCCACCGCTTGTGTTTGTGACGTTAAACAAAAGGACGATCTCAAGCGCATCATTGATGAGTGTGTTGAGCACTATGGCAGCCTGAATATACTTGTTAACAATGCTCAAGAAGTTCCCAATGGATTACTGCATGATGTCTCAGACGATGCCTTTGCAGCCGGATTCAATTCGGGGCCACTAGCAACCTTAAGGCTGATGAAACTGGCTTACCCGCACCTGAAAGGGGATGGCTGCATCATCAATCTGGCTAGCACTGCTGCCAAACGCTGGGATCTGTCTGGATACGGAGCCTATGCTGCAGTCAAGGAGGCGATACGCTCACTAACCCGGGCTGCTGCCTGCGAATGGGGCGCTGATGGTATCCGTACCAATGTGATCCTGCCTCATGCTAAATCTCCCGGACTCGCCTGGTGGATGAACAAAAATCCTGAAGAGGCAGCGGCATTTCAGGCCTCAATTCCACAACGCCGAGTCGGCGATTGTGAGCAAGACATTGGCCAATTCGTAGTCCAACTGTGTAGCGAGGGTTCGCGTTATGTTAATGGCCAAACCATTGCTGTTGACGGCGGCCAGGCCCATCTCGGCTAGTAACAACCGCTCCTCGAAAGAAATGCCCGTATTTATTACTTTAAACGAATACGACCAAAGTAAAGGATCGAAATTAAGCAAGGCATACTCGAAAAACAGAAATCCCCCCTGTCCCGACTGATAAAAGTGAAAGCCCCATTTAAAAACTATCGTTATTAGGTTATCAACCTTAATCCATTTCTGTTATAAACTACGATGTGAACTCGATGGATAAAGATGGATAAATAATAAAAAACGGATAAGGGGAAATCATGAAATCCAACTACACCAGTTTCATCGCAATGATTAGCATTTGCGCACTCTATAACCCGATCGTTGTCTTTGCCGAAGAAAGCTCAATGGAAATGGAAGAAGTGGTTGTTACGTCGCGTCGCCGTGATGAATCGCAGCAAGACGTCCCTCTTTCTGTAACCGCCTTTGGCAGTGAGCGCATCGATCAACTGAAACCAACGACCTTGCGTGACTTTGATGGCCTTGCACCTAATGTCTATATCGGTATGAATACAGCAGGGCCGGGTGCCTCGGCCATCTACATACGTGGTATTGGCTATGCAGACATTGAAAAAACCCAGAGTCCACAGGTTGGCGTTATCGTTGACGGAATCCAGATGGGCTCCTCAACCGGCCAACTCATCGACACCTTTGATGTAGAAAGCATTGAAATTAATCGCGGACCTCAGGGCGTGCTTTTTGGCAAAAATACCATCGGTGGAAACATTGTTGTCAATCGAGTCAAACCAAAATTCAATGACTTTGGCATCAATGCGAGTATTGAAGGTGGTAATTTTGATTCAAATCAAGTCAAACTCAGGCTTAATATCCCGCTCGTAGACGACCAACTGGCCTTAAAACTCGGCGTTATTGATCGCAGTAGAGACGGCTTCTATACCAACCAGAACATCGGTGGAACAGCGGGTGACGTCGACTTCCGATCGATGACGGCGGCACTGCGCTGGGCTCCGTCTGACACTTTTGAAGCCACTCTTACCTATGACAGCATTGATGATACCAGTCAGATACCGCCCCAGGACCCGCGCTTCGATGGCAGCAATCCCTTTGTGACACTGGCCGACAAGCGAGAGCCAACCACTTATGACGTCGACCAGATCGGCCTGCGGGCAACCCTTGACCTCACCGATAACGTGACCCTCTACTCCGTAACCGGTTGGCACGATGGTGCAGATGGTGTGAATCAGGACTTCGACGGCGACGGCATTGATGGGCTGGCCATACCGTTTGCTCAGCTACACACGCTTCGAGAGCAGGAATTTGAAGTGTTGACTCAGGAAATCAGGATTGCCGGGTCAGTCAATGAAAATCTCGACTTTATGGTAGGTTACTACTACTACGATTCACAACTTGATTTTAAGCAACGTACTAACAATGTACTGCAACTACCGGCGGCGGCACTCGGACTAGCCGGGATACCGTGTGCTGGTATTCCTGGTGTATTGGATCTTCCATTCAGGGCAAACCCAACTGTCGGCGACGTATTCTGCCAGTTCCCGAATGCCAAGAGTACCCAGTTGTCTGCCCAGGATGTATCATCAGATGCTTTCTTCGGTTCCATTACCTGGAGGCCAGTAGATGAATTGGAAATCATGGTCGGTATGCGTCATATCCAAGAAGAAACATCCGCACAAACAGCCTATTACGACCACTCAACCGGTACGTTTGATACCGGGGGCACAGACACTGAACACGATTTCACCGGACTACCTTCAGTACTGAGCCCAAATGGTTACGATGCCAGCGACTCCTGGGATGACACCATCTGGACAACGTCGATGAACTATGCTTTTACCGATAGCAATCGAGTTTATGCCAGTTACTCCCAGGGTTTTCGAAGTGGTGGTTTCAGTATCCGCTCTGCAAGAGATGCAAGCGAAGCCCCATTTGATCCAGAAACAGCGGACCAGATCGAAATCGGATCTAAAAACGAACTCCTCGATGGCTCGCTACAGTTGAATATTGCCTATTATCGCATCGAACGCGAAGGCGGCCAGTTCAGCTCCATCATCTCACTTCCACCCGGTTCCATCCCGGGTACCACCACGATCATCAACAATGGCGGCACCTCGACAACGGATGGCTGGGAATTGGAATCACGCTGGATGATTAACGAAAACTTTACGTTATCACTGAACTACGGTTCCCTGAATGTTGACAATGGGACCGTCAGTATTGCATGCCAATTCCTGGACGGATGTGCATCTAGCGTACCTGGCGGAGCCCCTGATCCAGACGGAACAATCCGGACCCTGGGTGGCAACAGTGACTCTCGTCAGCCTGAAAGTACCTTCGCAGTGAATCTGGCCTATGATCGCGAGATCGAATTAGGAACCCTGTATGCCAACATCGGGTTCAAAAAGACAGGCGAATATCTGCTAGTCAATACCGGTGCTGGTGCAGAGAATCGCACCTATGACGGTGACTATGGCCAAGTTGACGCTCGCATTGCATTGGATATACAACTTGCCAACGACGCGTCCTTGAGCTTATCGCTGTTTGGTAAGAATCTCACCGATGAGTTGTATCGCGAGCAAGCACTGTTCCTCGGCGGAGGGACTATGTTGTTGCCCAGCGGCGGACCCAATACGGGATTCCAGGGCTGGGGAGCACCAAGAACCTACGCATTCGAGGTTCGTTACTCCATGTAATAGAGCGTTAGCAAAAACAAGAAAAAAGGCTGCTTAAGCAGCCTTTTTTTTGCTATTGACTCCGCCTCAGGAAAATACTCGGCTTCAACTAAAGTAGTAATGACCCATAATCCAGGCAAATCCAAAATGACTAGATCACATCTGCGTATCAATGGCGCTAAACTCTGACTCTGTATTGGAATATCACTATCGTAGCCAGCGATCTATAATTGTGAGTGTGTTGCTATTTTTTCCGCACGGTTTTGAGGTTTTAATCCAGTTGGATAACAAGCTCAGGTTTAAATAAGGTTTTAAAGGAATAAGTCATGTTGATCTTTGGCGTTGCACTACTGGGGATTTGCCTCCTGACCGGACTGATACTCGGCCAGATGCTAGGCAGTTGGATGGGCCTGACAGCGAATGTCGGTGGTGTTGGCATTGCCATGCTACTTTTAATTTTCTTAACCCATTTAGAACCCATCAAGCAACAACTCAGTAAAGACGCCGCATCAGGAATTCAATTCTGGAACGCGATGTACTTACCCATCGTCGTTGCTATGGCAGCTAAGCAGAACGTACTTGCGGCACTAGATGGAGGCTGGCTCGCGCTCACCGCAGGTCTTGGCGCGGTGGGAATTTCATTTTTATTAGTGCCCCTGCTCAGCGGTCCAGAGAAAATCACTGGTCATGATTGAACTGGTTACAAAAATTTTATCGAGTCATGCCCTGGTCACTGCATTTGTTGTTGTTGGTGTTTTGATGGGTTGTTCTTACTGGCTTTGCAATCGGATATTTTCCGGTCGAATTCATGGTTCAGCACTGGCGATCAGTATCGGTTTACTTCTAGCCTACCTCGGGGGGCACATTACCGGTGGTGATCAAGGACTCACCGACATTCCCTGGTTGGCTGGCATCGGTATCATGGGTGGCGGCATGCTGCGTGATTTTGCAATCGTCGCTACTGCTTATGGCGTTCGTTGGCCCGAAATCCGACGTGCTGGTTTTCGAGGCATAATCGCTGTATTCCTTGGTGTGATTATCTCGTTTGCAGTCGGTGCCTTATTAGCAGTGATATTCGGCTACCGAGATGCCGCCAGCATCACTACGATCGGTGCCGGTGCAGCAACCTATATAGTAGGACCGGTGACGGGGGCCGCTATTGGTGCATCCTCAACTGTTATTGCCCTCAGTATCGCG
>CAZGCW010000031.1:4219-24765 GCA_964524295.1 uncultured Pseudomonadales bacterium | reverse complement strand
CTCAATGCTCAAGGAACTCCCTATGCCCGAAGACACAAATGATCCAGGCCATGGATCAGCCTCTCGCCTAGCCACAACAGCACCCGAAATGGCTGCCCTGAAGACTCTGGACAACTATATGCAGGCATGGAATCAAAGGGACCTGGCAGCAATGGATGCGACCTTCCACTTTCCACATGTACGCATTGCCAGCGGACGGATTCACATTCTTGAGGCTGCATCGGCTCGACCATCCGACTTTTTTGATCGCTTTATCAAAACAACCGGCTGGGATTATTCTCTATGGGACTATCGACAGGTCATTCAAAGCAACCATGAAAAAGTCCATTTCGCAGTTCAATTTACTCGCTATAAAGAAGACAACAGCGTGATCGGACACTATCCTTCGCTCTGGATCGTCGCGCTCATAGACAATAAATGGGGAGTACAGGCTCGTTCAAGCTTTGCTCCGTAAACACATAAACCTGAGTCGGGTCAGTCAAACGACGAATGCTGGCCTAACCCATTATCGGCAGGCCACGGGGAATTTTCTTTTCCTTATCATAGAATGGTAAATCAGTAAGATAACCTAATCCTTGCCCGGCAACATGACCAAAACTGACGCTGGTCGAAAGCGGTAATGGTTGATTCAACTTAACAAACCCGATGCCCGCTTTTAATTCTGGCGAGTGGGCTCCAGCGGTCACAATACCCACTGTGTCACTATCGACGAAAACCGGATCGCCACGCTCAGGCAGGCCGCGATCAGCAACGATTCCTACCAGTCTCGGTCTGTCCTGAACTAAAGCCAAGAGCGCTGTCATGCCAACAAATTCTGGCTTTGAGAAATCGACGAATCGACCTAGACCAATATCAAACGGGGTCAGGCTCTCATCTATATCGGTACCATAATCAAAAATACCTGCCTCTAGACGCCTGATATGCATCGAGCCAATGTCGGAGGCCAATAACCCGAATTCCCTTCCTGCTTCGAGCAAACTGTTCCACAGCGTTTCTCCATCGAAATCCTGGCCCAGTGAGTAGATTTCAAAGCCAATCTCTCCGGTCCATCCAGACCGGGATATCATTACCTGCTGGCTATTTATCTCGGTCTTTAGCACCGAATAATACGGAAATTCATTGATAGCAATGGTCGATATCTTTTCAAGTATTTTTAAGGCGTTTGGACCCTGAATCTGTAACACCCAGGAATCAATATCCTCAATGGAGACATGGAAACCTCGACTTTGAGCCTTCATCCAGGGCAAAAACTCGCCATCTGCCTGCACATACACAAAGTCATCATCGGCAAGGTGCATCAGCACACCATCCATGATGATGCCGCCATTTTCATTACAAGCAAATGCATAACCGGCCCTGCCAACCCTTATTTTTTCAACATTCCGGGTAAACAGTTTATTTAAAAACGGTTTACTATCCGCTCCAGAGATACGCAACGGCGTCTCAGGAACATCATATAAACACGCCTTACGACGCAAATGATGGTAGTGCTCGACGGCATCAAATCCAGCAGCTAATGGGTACAATCGTCGGTTATAGACACCGTAAACAACTTCAGGGTTGTGATAACAATTGAAGAAAGGAGAGCGTTTAAATCGCTTTGCCGAAATGCTCAGTACATTGTGCACTGTTCAAGCCCTCTGATAGGGAAAGGTATCGGTATCCTGCAATAATCTGCATTTCAATGGAAGCAACCTGTCACAAATAACGCTACTCGAGCAAGTAGAGAGGCCACTGACCCCGGCATAAACCACACACGGGTTAGACCAAGCTGAAACAAACGACCCGGCTAGTGTTTGTTACCGCATATCCTATTGGCTATTCTATACTGGCCTTTCGGCACGAGCCCCGGTTTATCGCGGCACTATTCGCGCCGAGACTGGGTTACACTAAAGCAAATCCAACTGGACTCATAAACCATGGCACTTGATCTCGTTCCAACCCTTGATTTAGCGACAGCGGAGGCCACACCGAATGCCCTGGGCCCACTTGACCTCGCCTGCCGTGATCATGGTTTCTTCATGCTGAAAAATCATGGTATACAGCGTGAGATTGATGCTATGTGGACAGCCTCGAAGGATTTTTTTTCCCAACCCCGGTCTGAAAAAAGAAAGATCATGCGAACCCAGGACCAACCGCTGGGATATTACGATAGAGAATTAACCAAGCAACAGCGAGACCTGAAAGAGGTCTTTGATTTTATGCAACCCAGAACAGACCCTACTGATATCAACCAATGGCCTGAAAGTCATTCCTTCCACACGGTGATGAACGCGTTTTTTCAGGCTTGCAGTGCTGTCGCAATCAGAACCCAGGCACTCGTCTACAGCGCGATCATGAACGGGCAAGCAGTGGCAGGCGACCTGCCGGCAGGTGATCCAAGAACCAGCAGCGTCAGGCTAAACCATTATCCCCTGTCAGACCCGCTGACAAACTCAGAACAGGCATCGACGGCGGCCCTTGGCCCAGTGGCGCTGGGACATCACACTGACCCGGGCGTTCTGACCCTACTCATGCAGGATGCCATAGGCGGTCTGCAGGCCCATTCAAACCAACATGGTTGGATTGATATACCACCGTCTGCAGACAGCATTGTGGTCAACCTCGGTGACGCCATGCAAGTCTGGTCCAACGACACCTATCGAGCTGCCATTCACAGAGTCACCCCTATGAGCGATAGGGCACGCTTTAGCACCCCTTATTTCTTCAACCCTAAAAATGACGCCATTCTCGAACCCCTCAACCCACTATCTGATCACCCGCCTGTCTACCAGAGCTTTAAATGGCGGGACTATATAAAAGCAAGAATGGAAGACAATTATTCGGACCTAGGAGAAGACGATATTCAAATAAACCGCTTTCGCCATTGACCTGTACTGGCGGGGCCAGAACCAAACCCTGCACAGCCATAGCAACAAAGGTCGATCCGGGTCATCCATTTGAACGGGCATTCACAGGAATTCTTTCCCAGTCTAGAGGACCTCAAATACGGCGCTAACTGGATAAAACGGCTTGCCGTACTTGAGCCAGCCGATGAGTCGACTGTAAGGCCTTGGTCTGATCCGGATGTAGATTCCTAATAATAACATCCGTGAAACCTGCGCCTTGAAGTTCCAGTAAACGCTCAGTAATCACACCCACTTCACCAATTAAGAGTGCCTCGGGATCAATGCCGCGATAATTTGATTGTATGGCTGCTGCTTGGACTTGAGCGGCATCACTGGCAGATTCAGCGACATAAATATCTCTTCTTAGCGCCAGCGTGGCGGGCTTTTCTCTACCATGGCGTTCAAGCGCCGCTTCATAAACCGCAACTTTAAGCTGCAGATCCTGAAAAGTTGAGCCTGGGTCTGCAAGCCATGCATCGCCCAGCCTGGCCACCCGATCAAGCGCCTTATCAGCACTGGCGCCAATCCAGACATCAATTGATGCTGGTGGCAGTGGAGATATTCTGGCATCGGTTATAGCCCATCTCCCAGCAGAGGTGACCGTCTGTCCATCCCATAGTTTCTTTATGATAGTTAACGATTCTTCAAACATTCCGACCCGCAAACGCTCCTGTTCCCCCATACCCTGGAACTGTGCGTGGCCGGCGCCAAGCGCACACTGCATGATTAACCTGCCCTTTGAAAGACAAGCCAGCGTGGCTAATTGCTCGGCAGCCAATACCGGATTCCATAGGGGCAGCAATAACAGCACACCTGCGGGACGGTCACTCCACTCGGCTAGCAGGCGCCCAAGCATGGGGACATTCTGGTAATAGGGTGTCGGCGTGACATGATGATCTCCTAGGAATAGTGAGTCCAGCTCCGCTTCACGAGCCTCCCGCGCACGCTCGACCATCCATTGGGCTCCCAGCGCTGCGTGTTTTGGAGCGTACGAACTGCTAATTGATATGCCTATTTTCACGATGATCGCTATCCTTAAGAGTTAACCCAAATTTGTCTGGGCGTTCTGCCAAGCTTATAGCGATTTCAACTCCAACTTCAAACCTCACTGAGATTGACCCACCATCTCTCCATTAAACTCGAACCCGTTTGACGCAGTTAACGCCACTAGATCCGGTTTAGGCAACCGATCCCAGCATCTCTGATTCCTAATCCAGCGATTTCGAACTCATGGCCTGAATACTCAGCCTCGCGTTCAACTGAACCGATTGTCGAGCGCAACATCTAGGTGTAGGCTAGAAGAAATTACCCCCAAGGCGCAGTCATGAAATTCGGAATCTTTTACGAGCATCAACTTCCCAGACCCTGGACCGCAAACAGCGAACATCAATTATTAAAACAATCACTGGATCAAATTGCGCTGGCGGACGATTTAGGCTACGACTATGCATGGGAAGTCGAACATCACTTTCTTGAAGAATATTCCCATTCCTCCGCGCCGGAAGTTTTTCTAGCTGCCGCAAGCCAGCGGACTAAAAATATAAGACTCGGCCATGGGATCATTCAAATGACAACAAATCACCCGGCCAGGGTCGCTGAAAAAGTCTCGACATTGGATCTTATATCCGATGGACGAGTTGAGTTTGGACTAGGAGAGGGTAGTTCTGTTACCGAGCTACACCCTTTTAACCTCCGCTTCAGAGACAAGCGCGATGTGTGGGAAGATGCCGTCAAATGCGTATTACCCATGTTCTACAATCATGCCTGGGAATACGACGGTGAATTTTTTCAATTCCCGCTTCGGGCTGTCATTCCAAAGCCCCTGCAAACACCTCATCCTCCTCTCTGGGTTGCTTGCTCGCAGCTGGATACTATTCGTTACGCAGCACACAGGGGAATGGGTGCCCTCTCCTTCAAATTTGTTGATATCGCTGCTTCCAAAGCCTGGGTTAATGCTTACTACAATACGTTCACACAGCAACAGGAAAAGCTCTGCGACTATCAGTCAAATCCAAATATTGCTGTCGTCTCTGGCTTCATGTGTTGTGACACCGACGAAGAAGCCTGGCGAAAGGCCGATGGTTGGACTTTCTTCCAATTTGCCTTACAGCTGTATGGCAAGGAAGGCCCCTTCAAACCGGGCTCAGTCAACTTCTGGGAACGATACCAGGAATGGAAACAAACCCCGGCTGGCCAAAAACGCTCTGGCAGCGAACTCATAGGCTCGCCCGAAACAATCCGCAATAAGCTGCTTGAACTAGAAGCCGCTAACGTCGATCAGGTTATCTTATTGAACCAAGCGGGCAAAAACAGCCACGAGGATATCTGTGCTAGCTTACAATTGTTCGCGGATCAACTCATGCCTGAGTTTCAGGGTCGGGATGCAGAACACCAGCAATGGAAGCAAGCCGTACTCAACGGAGAGCTGGAATTAGAGGATATCGACACTGAACCCTTCAATTTCAAAGCAAGGGGCGCGCCCACAAAGCTGTCCCAGAAACAAGAACGTAATCGAAACATGATCGCCGGGACTGTAGGCCGACCGCTGGAGGAGACCAGTCTTTAGGTCAGGACCTGCCTTGTCGGCTGGTATTGTCCAGGCTGGTTTTTAGACTAAAACATCCAAGCGATCATTGCGCTTTTTGTCTTTGCGATTAAGTCATTGGGTAGAGAGGATCCGGTAATAGCCCATCGCCTTTTACTGCGGCAGGAGATAGTATCTGAGTTAAGCCAAGTCGCAATGGTCAACGATTCGAGCATCGAAATGAAAAAAATTGTCCAATTAGTCGTCGTCGTGACTGCCATCGTAATATTGGCATTCCAGCAAAAGCAGGCCACTCTGGAACGAATTGCAGTCACCCAGAAGCCAAAGAGCATGTTTGTTGAGGCAGATAGCGATGATTTCAACCCGGGTATCGAAATCGGGTCCACCTTTCCTGCGCTGACAGCGCTTGATGAGGGCCAAACTATTACTGACCTTGAGCCTTTTGTTGCAGAGAAAGGCATGGTTTTCATTGCCAGCCGATCAGTCGACTGGTGACCCTATTGCATGAAGCAGCTGGTTCAGTTGCAGGAAAATGCGGACCTCTTTACTAAAGCAGGCATCTCTATTGTCGCGCTAACTTATGACGCACCAGCGCTACAGCAGCAGTTCATCGAAGCAAACCAAATAAGTTACCCCCTCCTGTCGGACATTGAAGCCAAAAGCGTCATCGCCCTTGATATCCTTAACCCCAGTTATCAACCAAGCCAATCCGCGTATGGCATACCTTATCCTGGTGTATTTGTAGTGAATCCGGATATGGAAATTGTTGGTAAACTGTTCATCGAGCCCTATCAGACCCGAGTACATGCACAAGGCGTTCTGTCCTATGCTGAAGCCCAACTGACCGATCCCTCTTAGCAGGCACCTTGAACCCGCAGTGCACCAGCATTGAACCATGCTATTTATCCACATCTTAGGATGTGCTACGGTCATTGGACCATTGACGTATCTAGAAGATTGATTATGGAACAATCCGAACAGATAAGATGCATGAAACTATTAATGCAACGGCTCGACCAAGGTAAAAATGTGGATGCTGGTGGAACCGTCAAAAATCCAATTGAAGCTTATACCTGTGCTGAGCGGGCAGCCAACGAGTGGCAATTGATGTTCCAATCCTACCCACAAGTAATGGGCTTGTCTTGTGACCTCCCTGAACCGGGTTCTTTTATGACCTCAACGGAACTGGGTAAGCCTATGCTACTAACCCGGGACAAAAACGGACAGTTTAAGGCTTTCCTTAATGTCTGCACTCATCGTGGCACCGTTCTGGAGCCGCAAGAACGCGGCAAAAAATTCTCATTCAGCTGTCCGTTTCATGGCTGGGGTTTCAGTAATAATGGCGATCTTGTCTCTGTTCCTAAAGAAGATCACTTTGGCCCGGTTGAAAAGCAATGCTACAACCTGGTCCAGCTCACTGCGGAAGAAAAGCATGGCCTCCTCTGGGTACACCCCGAACCAGGGCGAACATTTGATTTGGATACCCTGCTCGGGGGTTTAGGCAAGGAATTAGATTCCTGGGGATTTTCAAAGCTCAGCTTTGGTGCCCTGGACACTTACTCAACCCCGATGAATTGGAAACTGGCCATTGATACTTTTGGTGAAACCTACCACTTTCCCGTTTTACACCGAGATACACTTGGGCAGACTGTCTATGGCAACGTACAGTGCTATGACACTTTCGAAAACAATCACCGCATGTTGCTTTGCTCAAAAGCCATCGATGTTTTTCGTGACTTACCTGAAAGCGAGTGGGATATACTGGCGGCTACTATTCCCGTCTATTACCTGTTCCCGAATATCCAATTGATTCCAAGCGGCAAGATTCCAGGTAGACCAAAAGGGGAAATGTCGGGAGCAACGCTGGTCAGAGTCTATCCTCATAAAGACAATCCCCATGAATCATTTTCAAAAATTTCTTTTTATACCAACACTGAAATTCCCCAGGATTTCCGTGAAGGGATCAGCGAACGACTCGCTGGTTTTAGTGAAATCATCAGAGACGAGGATTATAAAGCCGCCGCAACCTGCCACGCAGGCGCCAGGTCCGGCGCGTTAAAACACTTTACCTTCGGCCGTAACGAACCTGCTCTGCATCGCTACCACAACAACTACAACAAAGTATTGGGATTAGATCCGCTACAACACATAAGCAATTAGAAGCCCCATACTATCGATCACGCTAGACTTATCACCGAGAGTCGATTCTGCCAACTACCTGCCTGCGCTTCGCCAATCCTGCCTGACAGCCAGCCCGACTTCGCCTTAGCAATTGCTCTGGCTAGCGCAAAACTATTAACCGGTAAAGTCATCATGCTTGCCATGCGGCGTTTTAGGAAATCGAGGATCCGCTTGCCAGGGGATGACATCCGCGGTTCGGACCAGCCAATCCTGAATCCGGCCTTGCATATCAGCCGCAACAGGTGCGAGTTCAGCAGTATCAATTTTATTGATTGTCTCATTCGGATCCGATTCCCTGTCATACAACTCGTTCCCCTCATACAGCCTATACACATAGGTATAGCGCTGATCCCGCAGGGCGATGGTTTTGCCCACCAATTCGGGACGCTCATGCTGCAGATTCGCTTTATTGGCATACTCTCCTTTCGCTGTCTCCAATAGACTCAATTCATCTCGACTGAATCCGCCTTCAGAAAAGCTCTGACCACGAATAACAACCTGTGGGTCCGACAAAACGGCGGTGAGCGATCGACCAAAATGCGAGTGGCCCGCTTCTATTTCCGCCAGATCAAGCAGGGTCGGTAAAACATCCACCATCTCGGTAAAGGTATCGGCAACAACGCCTTCTTTAACACCTGGACCCGCCATAATAAGCGGGTTCTGGAGCAGGCACCGGTCCATCCCAGAAGGCCACTTTTCAATCAGGCCAAAATCGCCTAAATACTCTCCATGATCGGTCAGGTATATCACCACTGTATGATCAAGTTCACCGCTCTGTTGCAACGCTGCCATCACTCTTCCAAGCTGATGATCAACCCGGGTTACCATCCCATAATAGACGCGCCTAATTTCTGTCCATTCATCTTCGCTAAGACGATGTGTACCAAACTTGTCGCGAAGCGCCGCATGGAACAGAGGTTTACCCTGGCCATCATCGACAACCCGTTTGGGCAGGTCTGTTGATTGATACATAGAATACCAGGGATCTTCCACTTCAAATGGCAGATGCGGGAAAATCAATGGCAACCAGAGGCACCAGGGTCCTTTCGGTTCAGAGTTCAACCAGTCAATGGCGGTACGCGTTGAGGCTTCATCGAAATCCAACCAGGTATCCGTTCCCGGTCGCTGACCATGATAAAAGGTGTTATACAGCGCTGATTGTTCAGCAAACTGCGGACCCATACCACGTTGTGCTGGTTTTGTTGTCCAGCCGCAAAAATGCGTTGAAGCCTCTGTGACACCAGGGGCAAACACATCACCTCGACTCCCTGCCCAGGCGACCTGATACCCTCCCTGTTTTAGGTACTTGAGCAAGTTAGGCTCATGCGCTTGGACCAAATGGGTCAGGCTTCGATGTCCCCGCGTATGGGGATACCAGCCGGTCATCATATTTACGCGGGATGGACTGCAGACCGGATGATTCACATAAGCATTAGAAAATCGCATCCCCCTGGCGGCCAATGCATCAATATGAGGCGTCTGGACAACTGCATTACCAAAGCAACCCACGGTATCCGCACGCTGCTGATCTGGCATAAAAATCAAGATATTAGGTCGGTACATCAACGCCTTACCTGGCTCACCATCGAGTATACGAGCATACAGCTAAACCCTGAAAACACAAAAGCGCCGCCGACCAACTGATGATCAGCCACATTCAGAGCAGGTAGTGGCCAGCCATGTCGATACCCGTTAGGGTGAATCAAAGATCCTTTCATATCAGACCCTTTCCTATAGGGCCCTTTCATATCAGCAAAAAATTGAATAGCCTTAGGATGACACGTTCAAGGAAGCGGCCGATTTAATCACCCCAGAATAACATTGGTCTGCTGACCTAAATACAACCCTATAAACCTTGATCACTGTTGGATTAACCGTCACGGTGGTTAACCCGATACAGACAAAAGAGAGCAACCCATTGGATACCCTACTCGAAGCCAGAAAAATCTTACCCAGAGCCATTGAGCTACGCCGAAAAATTCATGCCAACCCGGAACTCGGTAACCAGTTACCCATGACCACTGCCGCCGTCATCAATGAACTGTCTGACCTGGACCTGGAGATTCGAAAATCAAATTCCACCACGAGTCTGATAGCCACTTTACAAGGCGATAAACCGGGCCCCCGCATCCTATTAAGGGGAGACATGGATGCGTTACCCATGCCGGAAAATAATGATCTGCCGTTTGCGTCCAGAGTTGAAAACAAAATGCATGCCTGCGGTCACGATGCCCATACGGCCATGCTGGCCGGTGCTGCAAGACTGTTGAGCCAGACAAAACAAAACCTGCGAGGCACAGTAGACTTCTTCTTCCAAACCGGCGAAGAAGGTTACTTCGGGGCTAAAGTGGTTCTAGACGAAGGTCTGCTGGAAAAACCACAGAGCCCGGATGCTGTCTTTGCAATCCACATAACCCCCTTATTGGACAGTGGGAAATTCACCGGTAAAGCAGGACCATTGCTGGCAGCGGCCGATTCCTGGGAAATCACCCTTAAAGGTAAGGGAGGACACGCCTCAATGCCACATGATTGTATCGATCCCATACCGGTTGCCTGCGAAATCGTACAGGCACTTCAACATCTGGTGGTCAGTCGAATTAATATATCTGACCCCATCGTCCTGACAACAACTAAAATACAGGCGGGGACAACCACCAATGTCATTCCCGAAACGGCAATCCTGGCGGGAACATTACGCTCCACTTCCGAGAAATCGCGCAACAAAGCCCACAAAGGGATCCATCGAATCGCCGAACAAATTGCCCAGGCACATGAAGTAACCGCAGAAACGACTATCCAGCGTGGCTACCCCGTCACGGTCAATGACGCCGAATTCGTTAACTTAGCCCGGCAGACGGTTAAACAAACCTTTGGCGATCAAGCCTATATACCCATGCGGTCCGTTATGATGGGAGCAGAGGATTTCTCGTACCTGCTCGAGCGATGGCCTGGTGCCATGTTATTCCTTGGCGTAAAACCCGATGACCCGAGCCTCGCCGCTCCCTGTCATTCTAATCGAATGATCCTAAATGAAGATGCTATGGCCCACGGAATCGCGCTGCATACCCAGATTGCCATTGATTACCTAAACGGGAACGGCTAATCCCTTTTCTAAATGGAGCATTTCCAGACGGAACAATCTCCGCCCTATTTCCACAGAGCTCCTGATTTCAATTAACCACTTAAGAGAATTAACCCAAATATCACAGAGACAGAAAATATGGAAATAGGATATATCAATGTGTTTGTTTCAAACCTTCGAGTGTCCATCGATTTTTATACCGATTTATTGGGCTTCACCCTCGAAATGGCAGAAAGCCAATTTGGCTACGCCACATTTAAGGGCGGAAATATCAGTTTTGCACTAGCAGAAACAGACAACGCCCAGCTGTTTGGCCGGCATACGGGCATTGGCTTGATAGTCGATGATATCGACAGCGCATACCAGACACTCATAGACAAAGGCGTCTCTTTCGACCTGCCGCCAACAGCACAGCCCTGGGGTGGAATCCTGGCTTTACTGAAAGATCCGGATGGCAATCTCTTTTACCTGGATCCCCTGAAGACGCCAACGCATACTCTTTAAGGTCGGTTTCGCAGCACACTTTCGGGAAACTAACCCCAGAGAAAGCCGTTGTCATTAATAGGAACTACAGCCATGGGTCCTTGATGACAGGTCATCTCGCTCGAGTAGAGGTAAGTGACTTGGCGTTAGTGTTAACCCACCAGAAGCTATACAAAACGGCTTGATACCCTACCTAGCTTTAAACGGATGAGTACAGGCACCTTCAATTCGCTACCGAAATTGACTCAGTATTGATTGTGCTTTTAAGGATGAGGTGCCTGGGCTCCCGAACGGTATGAATGTCATTAAAGTGGATCCTTACCTGAAAAACGAAGGAAAAATTTTCGAATTTTTCAAATGCCCTCAGGCGGTAAATGACCTTGGGCGTTTGGTCATAAATCTGCGTAATCGTCTGCCTGGCAGGGTCCATTTTTCCTAACTAGTGCCTGCTGAAGCCCAATTGCCCTATCGATGCGGTCACCAGGTTCGGCTAATTAAGACGACCAATGGTCCTGCCCTAGCAACCCACAAATGGCCAGAAAATCGATTTCGATCCAAGCTGCAATTTCACCGGTCTGCGGACGAATTCCGGACCTCTGCCTTTCCCGGACAACGCCCCCTGCATCCGCATAACAATCATGGCAGGATAACGAGGTATACTTTTGATTGCATCAGGAAACGCGATTGGCAGGCCCAATGCACTGGCCTTGGCAATACTAGAAGTGTGTTTACAAATATACTCCTGGATTGTGGTTTAATCATGCTTAGAAAAAGCGAATAACAGCAGAAGGATCTGACCATGTCGAATAAAGACACTGCATCATCACAAGCCGCATCGTCTCTTATGGTAGAAGCGTTGATCCGGTTTGGCCTGATCACCGTCATTCTCTTCCTGTGCCTGCAGGTGTTTGCCCCGTTCGCTCGAATCGTCGGACTCGGCCTCATTTTCGCCGTTGCGCTTTATCCACTCAATAATATGCTGTCTAACCGTATGGGCGTACGCCCAGGTTTAGCAGCAACCATGCTGGTCATTGCCGGTCTGCTGATACTAGGGCTACCCACCATCATGCTGGGTGGATCAATGGCGGATCAAGCCAATCAGCTCTATTCCGACCTTGAAGGTGGTGTGCTCAACATCCCGGCGCCAGCACCAGCCATAGCGGACTGGCCACTAATCGGCGAACCTCTTTATCAAGCCTGGTCTAAGGTGGCCGGGGATCTACAAGGATACGTGGAAGCAAACCACGCAAAAATTCGCGAGTTCTCTCGATGGGCAGTCGCCACTGCTGCCAGTATTGCAGGCGCGATTCTGGCGTTGCTTGGATCGCTCATCGTTGCTGGTATCATTATGGCGTTTGGAGCGTCCGGCAGTGCTGCCATGGGCCGCATATTCAACCGACTGTCAGATTCAACTCGCGGACCAAGACTGCAGACCCTGTCTACAGCAACGATACGCTCGGTTGCCATGGGCGTCGTGGGTGTGTCCTTCATTCAGGCGGTGCTACTCGGCTTCGGGTTCATCCTCGCAGGCATCCCCGCGCCTGGTATACTGGCCTTGATCACGCTGTTTCTTGGTATTCTGCAGGTACCGGCCATGGTGGTCGCTTTGCCATCCATAGCCTATGTTTGGTGGACGGGTGGAGATGATGGAAATCTAGTCAACATCGCCCTAACCGTTTACTTTCTGATTTCCATGCTGGCCGATAATGTACTCAAACCCATCATGTTAGGCCGTGGTGTCGAAGCGCCAATGCCCGTCATTCTCATTGGTGCCATGGGTGGAATGATCTCCTTTGGGATCATCGGTTTATTTACTGGACCCGTCATTCTTGCCACCGCCTATGTCGTATTTATGGAATGGGTTGACGAGGATTCGATTCCTAATGGATCCCTTGAACCTGCTGAACCAGCCAAGGTAGTGGATGCCGACTCGGCGCCCAATCCGAAAACACCGCAGCCCGACGAGGACTGACCCATCATGGGCACTTGTTTTGAATAAGCAGTCGCTATTTCGCATAAAGGGGCTTTTGATGCTCCTCATCATGACGACGGCATGCACGACGCTGGGCCCGGACTATAAAGAGCCGGAAGTCACCTGGCTAAAGGATTGGCAACCGGATTTCTACGGCCTTGCTGATACCCCCCAACTCGCTACCCAAGATCTCAACTTCTGGTGGCAACTATTCGACGACCCCTCCTTGAATGCATTGATAGCGACGACAAGGCGTGACAACCTGACCTTGCGTTTGGCTGGGTTGAGAATTCTCGAAAGCCGGGCGGCCCTGGGCATAGCGAACAGCATGACCCTCCCCCAACTGCAACAGCTTGGGGCCAGCATAACCGGAGTCAGCACAAATAATCTTGGCGGAATCAATGTGGGTTCCAGCCAAAACCTGGCCGCTTACCAGACCGCTTTCAATATCGGCTGGGAACTCGATTTTTGGGGTCGTTTTCAGCGCGGGATTGAATCCGCAGATGCCGTATTCCTTAGCTCAATTGCAGCCCATCAGGATCTGCAAGTGCTGCTCAGTGCGCAAGCTGCTGACCTTTATTTCGCCTATCGAACTATCCAATATCGCATAGAAATTGCACGCCTTAATTCCATCCGCCAGCAACGAAGCTTTGCTATAACAGAAAAGCTCTTTACAGCGGGCCAGGGTTCTGAATTAGACCTGCAACAGGCCAAGACCCAGTATCTTGCCACCCGCTCTACGATCCCCGACCTGGAAGGCAGATTGGTTCAAGTCCGTAATGCATTAGCCGCGCTTTTAGGCAGACCTCCGGGTAAAATCGAGGAATTGACCGATAAATCCAGTCACTTACCCAACGTAGACCCCATCATCGTAAGCGAGCTTCCGGCACAGTTGTTACTTCGTCGCCCTGATATACGCAGCGCGGCCTGGCGGGTCGCTGCCCAATCTGCCCAGATTGGACTAGCCAAGGCAGACTACTACCCTGCCATCACGCTACTGGGAAGCCTTGGATGGTCTGGTAACTCAGTTAGCGCCTCAACTGACACGGCCCAATTGATTGCCGGTCCTTCTCTCAACTGGAATCTGTTTGACCAGGGTCGCATTCGTAACAATGTGCGCCTGCAGGATGCGCGTCTACAGCAAACCATTGAAGCGTTTCAGAATACGGTTCTGCAAGCCGCTCGAGAAATCGACGATGCAGCCATCATGGTGGTTAAAACGGCTGAACAACAAGTCATCCTTGAAGAGACACTGATCGCAGCGACGCGCTCCCTGGAGCTTGCCAATATCCGCTACCGAGAAGGTTACGCTGGCTTTCAGAGAGTACTCGATGCCCAACGTTCACTGCTAACCCAAGCTGACCGACAGCTAGCCAATCATGGCGCGCACCTCAGCGCCATTGTCCAGATGTACAAAGCCCTGGGCGGCGGTTGGACAGCAAGCTCAGCAGAACCCATCATAACGGAAGAAATAAAGCAGCAAATGCGAGATCGAACCGATTGGGGCGACCTGCTGGATGCGCAACTGCCTGACTCAAGACAAAGGATGCCGGACGTAAAAGCCCGGTGAATGATTAAACGAGAAAATTATGACCGATAAATCAATCGATGATCAGGAGACACTATCTCCAGTTAACCTCCCCAGTGAAGAGGCACAGGAACTGGGTTCTCAAGGCAACAGCGAAGCCGCTGCAAGCCGGTTTGTCATGCTTAGTGGCGTTTCAGTCGCTGTGGTTTTATTGATCAGTCTAAGCTGGTATCTAGCTGCTGATCGTTTCACCCCATATACCACCCAGGCTCGGGTAGAAGGCTATGTAGTCGGTGTTGCCCCTAAAGTAGCAGGTTTAGTGACTCAGGTCTGGGTGAAAAACAATCAGCAAGTTGCCAAAGGCGATAGATTATTTGAAATCGATCCATCGCAATATCAGATCGCTGTAGACCGTGCCAGTTCAGACTTAGAAAACACTGAGCGCCAGGTCAATGCTGGCAGTGCAGGGGTGGAAGCCGCCCGCGCTAAACTTCGTGCTGCCGAGGCCAACGAACTGAAAACCCGCCAGGATCTCGATCGGCTGTCCCGGCTCTATAATGAAGATCATGGCACCATTTCTATCAGACGGCTTGAAATCTCCCAGGCGAGCGTCGACCAAGCCGAGGCTCAAGTTCGAGCTGCCGAAGCCGATGTGAAAAGAGCGATCGAGCAAATGGGTGGCGATGGCAAGGATAACACGTTACTGAAAACCGCCCTGACAGGCGTTGAAAAAGCCCAGTTGGATCTGGCCAACTCAGTGGTAGCAGCGTCGACCGGTGGGATTATTACTAATTTACGCGCAGAAGTCGGGCAATTTGCTGGTGCTGGCAACCCCGTACTCACACTGATCGCGATTGACGATGTCTGGATCAATGCCGAGTTCACAGAAAACAATCTAGGCAACATCAGCGAAGGAACACCGGTAGAAATCCTGTTCGATGTCCTGCCCGGGCGCGTATTCAAAGGGGAAATACGCAGTATTGGGCTGGGGGTCAGTGCCGGTAAAGAACCCCTCCCTGGCACGCTGCCGAGCATTCAGAACAATCGGGACTGGTTACGGCAGTCGCAGCGTTTTCCGGTGATGATTAGTTTCAACCCTCGCCAGGATCCCGATCTAAGGCAGCATTTACGGCTCGGTGGACAGGCTTCGGTGATGGCTTACAGTGATCAAACCGGGTTACTGACCTGGCTCGGCAAAGCCTATATCAGAATCTCCAGCTGGTTCTCTTATGCTTATTAAAACAAGTCAAATCTGATGGTGCCAATATCAGCCAAACGCACTTGCCGAATGGCGAGTGTGGTCTCCCTAGCGACAGCAATCGCCTATGGAATGGGTACGCCATTACCTCATCTTGCGCCGATACTCGCCATTACCCTGACCGCAGAACCGGCACCACCGCCTGGGCTTAAGGGATTACTGGGACTGTTGATTGCGGTTGCAGTCACCTTGGGAACCGGCCTGATCCTGATCCCCCTGTTACTCAACTACCCTTTTTCCGCCGTACTCATCATCTCTCTAGGGCTTTACACCAGTACGATGATCAGCATCAAACTAGATCAAAAGCCCGTTGGCGTGCTGTTTGCAATCGGACTCACCATGATTCCTGCTGCAGGGATGATGGACTATAGCCTGGGCCTATCCGTCATAGAAGGCCTGCTTTGTGCTGTCACCATCGCCATCATTTCTCAATGGCTGGTTTATCCCTGGCTTCAGGAAAACCCAAACAGCATTCCAGCTAAGACAGTAATGACAGTGGATCAAGTTCGATGGCTCGCACTACGTGCAACCTTAATCGTCCTGCCACCTGTCCTACTGGCATTTACCAATCCATTATTGTACCTGGCTACAATTTTAAAGAGCTTGGCACTGGGGCAGCAGGGCACAGAGGTCAGCGCACGTGAGGCGGGCCGTGAGTTACTTGGATCCACCGCGCTGGCTGGCGGCATGTCGATCCTATTCTGGTTCGCCCTGCAGACAAGCCCTACCTTGTGGTTTTTTACGCTCTGGATGATCCTGTTCACGGGTTATGGTGCCGCCAAACTCTATGGGGTGATCGCCGGCCGATTCACACCTTCATTTTGGCAAAATACCCTGGTGACCATGCTCATATTACTCGGCCCGGCTGTTCAGGACAGTGCCAATGGTAAAGACGTATATCAGGCATTTATGATGCGCTTTGGACTTCTCATTGCAGTCACTTTATATGCATGGTTAGCCATCGCAGCACTCAATTGGTTAAGAGCCAGGATCCAGCGCCAACCCGTACTCATACCCACAATCTGAGGCTAGAAGCATGCTACAAAATTTATTGATAGGACTGACTACGATGACCGTATGTCTATTACTTCAAGCTATTCTGCTGGTTGCTGCGCTGCGTTTATACCTACGCCATCAGGGCATGGTAACCAGCGGATCTGCCTGGAGCATGCTCCTGATACTGGTATCAGTCATGATCTTGCTGGTCCTTGGCAACCTGACTCAACTGTTTATCTGGGCGATGGTTTTTCAATACCTTGGGGAGTTCAGCAACCTAAGTGAAGCTGTCTATCACTCAGCGGTTAACTTTGCCACGCTAGGATATGGCGACCTTGTCATGTCCGATCAGTATCGCCTGCTTGGCCCACTCGAGGCGATTAACGGGGTGTTGATGATCGGAATCTCTACAGCGGCACTCATCACCACCTTTCAAGATGCCTTACAGAAAACCCGAAAAGCACGTCATGTTTAGGGTTGCATGAGGCCAGCCAACCTGTTCTATTTGAACCAAACAAGTGCTCAATAATGTGAATTTTGCACTCAAGGCTATAACAGCATAGCCGAGGACAAATTGAATGTTGAAACCAACCCAACCAGCGCCTCATCAACTATCTTGGCTAAGAAGGTTGATAGCGAGTGTCGTCGGCCTTGCTGCTCTTAGTCTTATTTTAAGTGCGCTACTGCTGCTGGTTCTGAAATTCACACCGGCACGACTAACCCACTTACTAGACCTGAGTGTTGAGCAGTTTATTGACCGCAATATAGAAATCGGTGAACTCGTCAAGGTGGAAATAGGGCTAAACCCAGAAATCACCCTTCGTTCAGTCAGTATTGCCAACCCAGCATGGGCACCCGATGCCAATCTATTGGAAATCGAGCAATTACTCGTTCGTTTGGATCTGCTGTCAGTTTGGCTAGAAGGCCCCTTATTAATCGACGAATTGCGAATGAGTAACGTCAGATTGGGGCTGCTGGCACCTCTGCACCAACAACCTAACTGGAAGTTGCAGACACAAGCAAAACCAGCAACCGCCACAAAGGCAGGTAGTGGTCTATTGCCGATCATCATCCGAAGCGCTGTCTTAAGGCAAGCAGACATTACCTATATTGATCCGGATCAGGATATTTCAGTAAAAATCAACGCCCTGAATCTACATGAACCCACGCAGAGCGAACCTCTGGTGCTTGATCTAAGCGGCTCCGTTAATGATATTCCACTGAAGATATCGGGCCGTCTTGGTCCCCTGCCCGCCCTGATCACCCAAAACGATCTACGACTTGACTTGGCAGTCAACTGGGGGGAATTGTCCCTTTTAACCCGAGGCAGCATTAAGGATCTCACCAATCTGAACGGTCCGGACCTCGATCTGGAACTCTCTTCTCCGCACTCTGCTCCACTCCTTGAGGCTCTGGGAATCGTTGCAGATGATGGACCGTTGCATTTCAATGCTACGATTAAAGATCTTAACCCCGGAATCGCTGTCAAGGCCGATGGTAAAATCAATAAAGCGAGCATCCACCTTAAAACAAACCTGCTTGATCCACTCAACCTCGATGGTATCGAAGCATCGGCCACATTAAGCGGGCCTTCCCTTGAAAAACTCGCATCGCTTCTAAAACTAAAAGGTTTACCCAACATCCCTTATACGTTAACTATCGATGCCCTGAGGCAGGGATCTTTGCTCAAATTACATCGAGGTCATCTTTCCGTGGGCCGAGGCGAATTAACGATGGCAGGTCACCTGCCAGATTTTCCAAGGATTAATAACTGGCAGGTTAACCTGGAAGGTAAACACCTCAATATGGGCCTGATCGGCCTACTGCTGGGCAGGCCTGATGTCCCGAATGTGCCTTATGACATAACAGGGCAACTGAAATCCAACCAGAATGGGGTCGAATTACTACAGGTGAGTGTCGTTAGCCCACATTCAATTCTCGATTTAACCGGCAAATTCACAGACGACTTAAACTATCTCAATTCTGAAATAAAAGCCCATCTTTCCGGAGAGGACCTAAACCTAATCAGTTCTGCGTTTGGCGTTTTCCCGTTACCTGGTGTGCCCTTCTCCACCGGTGGAAAGGTGACCTACACTCAAACTGGCTGGCAGCTCGCAGATGCTCACTTTAATGCAGATGACCTACAACTCGAACTCAATGGCAACGTCGACAACCTAACACCGCCCATCAACTTGCAAACCGAATTTAAACTCAAAACCAAAAATCTGGCGGCAACACTCTCTAGCTTCAATCTCAATGCGGGCACTTTGCCTGGATTCCCGATCACCATCGAGGGAACCCTAACCGGTCAGCCAGACAAACTAAGCCTTCACGATCTCAACATCCTATCGGGCGATAGTCAAATCACCCTGTCAGGATTCCTGGGAGACCCGATGAACCCGGAACCCGTAGATTTAAACGTCGGCATCACTACCGCTGACTTACTCGCCTTTCTCCCTGACCTAAAATCAAGTCTGCCACCGACTCTGCCTATTAACGCGACCGGCTCTATGAGTTGGTCAGACAACTCAGTCACAGTTCAGAATCTTCTCGGTCAGTTTGGCGATTTCCAGCTCAGGTTATCGGGTCGATTCAATACCCTTTCTCCATACAATAACTCTCACATCATCCTCGACGCAAAAACGGCCAATCTCGGTAACGCCCTGGCAACCTGGATCGATACTGACATCCCCTTGTTGGATGCCCAACTCCGGTTACAGGCCAGTTATCAACATCCCGGTATTGCCATTGAGCAGTTGGACGCAAACATCATGGATGCGCAACTCAGCAGCAGACTTTTAGTCGATAATATCGACGACCTTACCACTGCTGAAGGCGAAATCAGGCTAAGCGGAAGCAGCAGTCAAACCCTCATTCAGCTCTTTGGCCTAGAGTCACCTGTTCCCGACGAACCTTATGCTATGCAGATTGGCATTACCAATAATTCAGATTTGCTCACTATCGGCCCAATCAACATCAAGCTGGCAGGCAGTGACCTGCAAGGACAACTGACCCTGCTGCCGGCAGAGATCCCTACGATCAATGCATCGCTTCACAGTCGACTTCTACAACTGCCTTTTCTGTTCCCGGACAATGCTCAAACCAATAAAACGGCAACGCTTCAATCTTTATCAGATACTGGAAATCCTGTCCAACCGACACCCCCTGGATCCCTCGAAAGAATCATTCCGGACCAAATCATCAACTTTAGCTGGCTCAATCGGCTTCAAGGCAGGATTCAATATCAGGCGGATGAAATCTCCTTCAGCGACAGCCAAAAATTGGTGGCGACGGTCGATTTGTCTATTCAAAATGGTGAATTGGTCACCAACCAACTTAATTTCAATGGGACCTCCTTAATAGGAGATGTTGACTTGAGTATCAAGGCCTTGCCGGATACCAACACAGTGTCCGCATTCGTTGATATGCAAAGGATCCCTATTATCTTGATGATGGGGGGGCAACCGAGTTATACCCCGGACTCATTTTACCGTGCCCGTTTACAAACCGAAGGCAACTCAATGCGGGAATTAGCACAGAATACCAATGGTGTTGTTGCCTACAAGAGCAGCGGCGGACGGCTTAATAACCGGGGGCTTGGTCTGATCCTCGG
>CAZGCW010000031.1:0-4209 GCA_964524295.1 uncultured Pseudomonadales bacterium | reverse complement strand
GCGATATGGTAAGTGAGATTGTATCTCTGTTAAATCCCTATGCGACTACGGATAAACAGACCAAGCTCCTTTGTAGTGCAGGTGCCGTCAGGGTTTTTAATGGAGAAATGCGATTTGCTCCTGGCTTGGTCTTCCGTACAGATAAATTAGATGTTGCCTCGGGCGGGACCCTGAACCTACACAATGAGCGACTTCAACTGGCATTTAAGACTCAATCCAGGAAAGGCATCGGTATTAGCGCGAGCAAAGCGATCACGCCTTTCTTAAAAATTGGCGGAACACTCGCAAGCCCATTCCCCGTTTTGGATGTCAAAAGTGCAGCGGTTTCCGGGGGGGCCGCAGTCGCAACAGCTGGCATGTCCATTCTGGCGGAAGGCCTTTGGGATCGCTGGGTTGGCACAACAAAAAATCCCTGCGAGAACCTCCTCACCAAGGTCTCAAAAAAAGATCAAAAAATATTCGATGACCTGCTTGGTACTCAATAAGGTTGTCTCATCCACTCTAGCTTGCAGGCATCGCACAAACTGCACAGCACACCCGGTATTGTCCTGCTGTTTAAGCGCAGTGACCGCAGGCACTCAATTTCCCCAATTGGAACAGTAACCGCCTCTCCGATGACTTACCCAGGCTGCGACTTCAGACCATTCGATGCCCGGAAAATTCTATTTTCGGAGTTCAAACAAGCCCCCTTGGCCTATGCATCGTGCGTCCATTCTACTGCTGTACCTTGGCCTGCTGTGTTTTTGCATTGATCACACCGTGTTCCATAAAATCATCGAGCACTACCGCAAACTCATCGGGAACATCTCGAGGAACACCATGTCCCACCCGGCTGAAAACATGCAGCGTCGCATTGGGTAACTTCTGCCAGTCATTAACATTCGCCGTACACAGACCATCAGCCGCCCCCGCTATAATCAAAGTCGGTGTCTGCAGCTGTGGTAGCTTATCAACCACATTAAAATCTCGCATCGAGTGCCAGGAATCCCTGAAGTGGCCATCGGACACCGATAACGCCCGATCAACGCTCAGTTCAACACTCGCTTCGGAAGCCCGCAAACGTAATTTCAAGCGCTGATCAATCATTTCCGACCGTGCATTAATCGACTTTCTCTGCGCCATACCCGCTTGCAGCATAGCATCGGTGCCCCGAGTACCCGCCGCGGGAATCGGTGCAACCAGAATCAACTTGTCCAATCGATGTGCATGGGCTACAGCCAATTGGTAACCTATACCCCCGCCCATGCTATGACCTACATAGGTGAATTTCTCTAATCCCAGGTCATCCGCCAAACCAACAACATCGCGCGCATACTGACCAATATTGTAGCCTTCTGCAGGCTGTTCACTGTCTCCAGCACCGCGGCAATCCATAACAATACATCGGTATTTATGTTGCAAACGAGGGCCTATCTCATCCAGCCATACATCGTGCGCACCCGTATAGCCATGATGAAATATAATCGGCTCACCTTCGCCGATCTCATCATAGAAGAGATTCACCTCGTTAATCCGTTTCATGGGCATAATTTTTTCGTCCTTTAGGGTCAACCTCCAGTGTAATTCCCATGCAGGACAATGAAAACCGCCTACTTTGATCTAACTGACCTAAAGCTGGATAACAGACTGTCGAGATAAAACACCCGTATTATTGGATCTGGCGATCCAATCGGTAATTCTCTATCATCCGTGTTAACCCCTATCCACTCACCCTCTAAGAAATCACAATGACAACTAAACCACTTGCAGGAAAGCGTGTTATCGACCTGACCCATGTACTTGCAGGTCCCTATTGTACCTATCAGTTGGGCTTACTCGGCGCCGAGGTGATTAAGGTAGAATCTCCATCGGGAGATCTGGTTCGCAGTTGGGGAGGTGAACGCGCCCAGCTGAAATTAGGACTGGGCAGTGGTTTTGTTCCCCAGAATGCCGGCAAGCGCAGTGTTATGGCTGATATTAAAACCGAGCCAGGCAACCGACTGGTCAGAGAGCTCGTGCAAAGCGCAGACATTTTTGTGGAAAATTTCCGACCTGGAACCATGGCCAGATACAATCTTGACTATGAGACGCTAACCGAGGCACATCCAGGTCTCATTTACCTGTCTATCTCCGCATTTGGCCAGGCGGGTCCGAAAGGCCACAGGCCAGGATTCGACGATGTGATCCAGGCAACCTCCGGTTTCATGTCGATTAACGTGCGTGGTGATGGTCCGATACGAACCGGCGGGCCGGTTCTTGATTATGCAACAGGCATGCATGCAACAACCGCTGTACTCGCTGCGATACTATTACAACAGCAATCGGGCAAGGGACAGAGAATCGATATCGCCATGCAGGATGTCACCCTCCTGCTGATGAATCGTCATACCAGTATTACTGCCACCAGCGGGACCGCCCCTCCGCCAGGTTCGAATCGTGATGCACCCCTGTTGGGTCGTTACCACACTAAAGAAGGTTATGTCATGCTGGCCGGTTATCTACCCCGCCACCAGCGCAGTATCCTGGCAGCGATCGGTTTAGGTCACTTAGCAGACCTACCTCATTCAGAATTTCGCCAACGATTATCAGAAATCGACGTCCAAGTAGAAACCACCCTGCTAGACAAAACAGCCGCCGAATGGGATCAGGTGTTCTCTGACCAGGCCATCGTTGCTGGCGGTGTTGAGCATCTCGACCACGTCGTCGCAGGGGCACAAACTGAATCGAGGAAATTACTGGTACAAGTAGACAGTCCAGCGGGTCCTCAGCAGGTGACCACGGCAGGATACCAAATCAATGATGAAGTATTCAGCCCTGAAAACTCAATTCCCTTGCTAGGCGAACACACAGAAGCAATATTGGTCGAACTAGGTTACTCAGCAGAACAAATCGACCATTACCTCGAACAGGTACACTAGTTGACGTCAATCCAACGTGGGGAAATAACCCGGGAACTCAATCTAAGAGTGCCGGCCACGAATCCATCCAGGGTTGTACATCAGCAATCAGTGCTGCCAGATCAAACAAATCCTGCTCCGAGTCCCATCGACCGATGACATTGCATCCGGCTGGGAGCCGATCGCTGGTAAACCCACTAGGAATTGATAACGCTGGATGGCCCGTCATATTGGCCAGGGCCAGATGGATCCACCAGCGACTTAAAGGCTGCATTTTACCATTTATATTGACTCGCTGAACCTCAACGGAATCTGCTCGTGGCGGTTTGGCCGCAAGGGTCGGTGTTACAATAAAGTCGAATTGAGTTAAAACCGCCTCTACACGGTCATATAACCGTGACCGCTCTATCGCATCCTGTTGAAGCTGAATGCCGTCGCAACCGTAATCTGGATCCAGTAACTGCTGCAATACCGGATCAAGGAGTTGCTGTTCTTCTGTGGACATCATCCGAATCCGGGCTGCAAGGTTGACGGTCAGCAACTTCGAAAAAATTCTCGGATCAAACGCGATACGATCGGAATCCGCGACCTCAATATGCAGGCCGGAGCAAGCTAGCAAGTCTAACATCGCCTCCACCGGTTCCAGCCACTGTTTATCAAAGCTGTTACCCGCCATGACTGGCATCAGCAACAGCTTTTTCCCCTTTAGCTTACCGATGGGATTCTGGCTCAACTGTATTATCCTGCGCGACCTTCTTGACCAGGGATCACACGCATGAGCACCCGCCATCGCATTGAACATGGCAACTAAATCAGGCACCGTCCGCGTATTGACTGAAACCGTACTGTTGTTGCCAAAATGAAATGGCCAGGTCTCATGGGGAATAGCGCCTAGGGTTGGTTTCAGTCCCAGAATACCGCAAGCAGCCGCCGGGATTCGGGCAGAACCTCCTCCATCTGTCGATACCGCCAATGCACCCATACCGGTGGCAACGGCTGCGCCAGCACCCCCACTGCTACCCCCTGGCGTCAGCTGAGTGTCCCAGGGGTTACGAGTAATACCCGACAATAAAGAATCTGTGGTCACTTTCATGGCAAACTCTGGTGTGGTCGTTTTAGCTATCAAAATAGCCCCCGCCCTGCGCATTCTGGCTACCCCAACCGCATCTGTATCGGGGATAAAATCTGCAAATGCCCGGGAGCCATAAGTCGACTTTAGTCCTGCCGTATTGAGCAGGTCTTTGACCGTAAAAGGGACACCATGAAAGTCAGGGAGCTGGTCTGCAGCGCAATCAGCTACCATTTGATCTGCACGACTGGCTTGGGCACGGGC
>CAZGCW010000030.1:19568-25119 GCA_964524295.1 uncultured Pseudomonadales bacterium | reverse complement strand
GGGCAACATAGGCTGGCTATTTTTGGTGAAGTAGCACGTCCATTGTCTTTTTCAGCAGAAGATCTTTGTCGGTATCCTCTGGTGTCAAACATCCAGTTTCTTGAATGTTCCGGCAACAGTGGTGCCATGATTGCCCCTGCTCCGGTTGATCGCAGTTGTTCTGTTTTGCATGGCCTGGTTTCCGGGAGTGAGTGGTCAGGTGTTCCACTTGCATTATTGCTCGATGAAGCGGGTATTAAACCTTCAGGGAAGTGGATTATTGCCAGTGGCGCAGATTCTGCCAGGATGAGCCGTAGCATCCCGCTTTCCAAGATCTACGATGATGCAATCATTGCGTTGTACCAGAATGGTGAACGGTTGAGACCAGGTAACGGTTATCCCATGCGTCTGTTCTTACCGGGTTGGGAAGGAAATGCCTCAGTAAAATGGCTGAAAACCCTTCAAGTAACAGACCAACCTGCCATGACTAAGGATGAGACCTCTAAATACTCTGATTTAAGCGATACGGGTCAAGCAGAGCTGTTCACCTTCGACATGGGTGTTAAATCTCTGATTACCAGTCCATCGCCGGGACTTGACCTGGGTCAATCGGGTTTATATCAGATTTCGGGAATTGCCTGGAGTGGCGCCGGACGGATCAAGAGAGTCGAAGTCTCGACTGATGCTGGCAAGAGTTGGGCTGATGCGCACCTTGATGCCCAGCCACTGCCGAAGAGTTTGACTCGGTTCCGGGCGGCTTGGCGTTGGCAGGGTCGTCAGTCCATATTATTGTCGCGGGCGATTGATGAGACAGGGCAGGTTCAACCAACAAGAACCCAAGTCTTGCAGGGCCGTGCGCCAGGTAGTTTTTATCATTACAACGGTATTCAGGCTTGGCAGGTTGAAACGGATGGTAAGTTAAGGAATGTCTATGTTTAAACTATTGACTGTGATTAGTCTCGCTGGGTTGAGCATCCTTGACTCGGCGGCTATGGCTGCGACCACACCGGATTTAGGCAGGAAATTAACCGATGCTGATGTAACCTCTCTGGATATCGCTATTTTACCGGATGGTCAGGGGCTTCCTCAGGGCAAAGGCACTGCCGCGGAAGGTAAACCGGTGTATGCAATCCATTGTGCTTCCTGTCATGGTGTCGCGGGGAAGGATGGATTACATGATCAATTAGCCGGGGGTATCGGCAGCATATCCAGTTCCCGTCCGGTTAAGACTCTGGGTAGCTACTGGCCCTATGCGACCACCGTTTTCGATTATGTCAGGCGGGCCATGCCCTATCATTTCCCGGGTAGCCTGAGCGATGATGAGGTCTATGCCGTGACCGCCTATCTACTATTTTTGAATGATATCATCGATGAATCGACCGTTTTGAGTCAGACGTCGTTACCTGAGGTAAAGATGCCTAATCAGGAAAATTTTTTCTGGCGTTCTTTTGAAGCCGAAGCGCGCCCTTGACGGTTAAGCCGCGATTGATTGGCGCCCTGGGCAGAGCGCAGGGTGAGGCAGCGTAAGGCAACGAACCCGTCTTAGGGGGGAGCTTAATCGCCGTCGCTATTTCCCTCTCGATCATCCAGCTGCTTGATAAGCTCGCTGTAGTCGAGGTGGGTGCAGGCACCATCAGCGAAACTATTCCAGCCTTCCGAAGAGATATCATCGCCGCTGTTGTAGGACAATCCGAACAATGTCTCGCATTGTTCCCTGGCATTCAATCGGTCATCTGCTGCTAATCTGTCGAGCAGGTACGCTTCGCTATAAGCAATATCCGACATCGCCAATCCACCGTCATTGGCTGAGTCCAAAATCATGGTTTTTGCCGCACCCACTTCATTGGACCAGTTGCGCCAGAGCGGCAGGTCGCCGGAGCGGCCCCTGCCCGGATCACCCGTGTAGGCGAATTCGGCCCAATAGGACTGCATTTGCTCTGATAATATCATTGCTTCGGGATGAGAATCCCTGACGATGAGTTGTTTTACCAGGGTATTGTCGAGTGCCGTTCCAAATACAAACAGCAGTTCCAATGCGTGACCGGCACCGATGAGCCTGGCATAGTCAACATCATTGATTTCAGGGAGTTCATCCCAGTCAAATCGATACACAAAGGTGTCGTTATGACCGGAGCCGGCGAGTTGTTTCGCGGGTCGATCGGCGGCCCTGAGCTTCCAGAATTCTGAGCCGTATTCACTGATAGCATCGTAATAGTCTGGTCGCAGAATCTCTAATGGCATCCGCCCGATCATGGCATATAAGCCATCAGCTTCACCCCAGGTAACCAGTTTTGGGTTCATGGCATTGAATAGTTTTGACTCATCTCTGTTGGTGCCTAGGATGATAGGGGTTCTTGGCATGTGCGAATCGGTAAAAGAAGCCGTGATCCCGTCCGCGCGAACAACGTGACCGTCCGGGAAGGCGCGGGTCATGCCGGCTTTACGTGGCCGGGCAGCACGTTCTGCGCTCAAGAGTTCGATTGGCGTTTTGTTTCTGGCATAGAGGGCAATGTCCTCCAGCGCCATGGCATCCTGGACTACCTTTGCCTGTTCCCGGTCACTCGCCTGGCCATCCTGAATCAGAAGCTGATTGATGACTTCTCGACCACTGATCGCCCCGGAAATATGGCTGTCTGGATAGTAGTTTTCCGTCTCTGGAAGTTCTGGTACGGAAACGATACCGCTCTGCATGATGACTTTGTGGAACAAGCCAGAGGCGAGCGGTGATGCGAATAAGGCGATGACATTGTGTCCGCCAGCAGATTCTCCAAATACGGTGACATTGTCTGCATCGCCGCCGAAGCGGGCTATATTTTCATTAATCCAGTTGAGCGCGAGGATGGTATCCAAGGTCCCGTAGTTACCGGATTGGTCTTCTTGAGTGGTTCCTTCCTGGCGAAAGGCAGGATGCCTGAACCAGCCAAGTGATGACATACGGTAAGGCACTGTAACAACAATAACCTGGTGTTTTTCGACCAGTTGTCGGGGGTCATAGGTATCAGTTGAGCCTATAACATTGCCACCACCATGGATCCACATCATGACCGGTAGCTTATGGGTAAGTGCTTCATCCTCGGTTAACGCTGGGGACCAAACGTTAAGGTATAGACAATCCTCAGAACCAGACCATTCTTTTTCCTCGTTGCCGAACAGGCTGCCTGGCTGAAAGCAGGCAGTCTTAAAATCGGTCGCCTGGCGAGTTCCCTCCCAGGCAGTAGCAGGACGGGGTGCGCGCCAGCGCAACTCGCCTATCGGTGGCTCCGCAAAGGCAATGCCCTTCCAGTTAAAGCTCGCGCCCTCTCCTGAGCCGATGATTGCGCCCTGTTTTAATTGCCTCTTTGTATCCGGGTTGGTGTTGTCGCAGCCATACAGTAGTAAACCGATTAAAAGTCCCGCAACAAGTTTGTTCATAATTGCCATATCCTTAGCCGTATTCTGCAGTTGTATCTGTATGGTTACTTCCTATTTGCCATAGGAAGGTACGTAGCGATGCTTGATCTGGTTCAGTCTCCTTGGCGTTGAAGGTCCGGCCAAGATGGTTTGTTCAGACCGATTCCCCCAGTGTTTCAGTCATAACACTACATTGCTGTGCGCCAGAGGGCCAGCAGTATGACAAAAGCGTGTATCTTAGGTCTAGAGGTTTACCCAAAGCTGCGTTAGCATGCGAGCTATGGCTCTGGAATTCTGTCTCGCATTTAGTCACAAGCATACCGCAAAGCGCGCTGCTGAAATGGTGGGTGGGCGGCTTTATGAGGATGTTAATGACCGTGATCTGCATAACCCCTTTGCAGCACTGCTGTGTACAACCCACCCTGATTTAAAGGCGCTGTTAGCCGTTGCTGATGTGGGTGGCTATTTAGTCGACAGACGGGTTATGAAGTCTCGCGATCTAGTGCACCCGCAGGGACCACAGCCAGGGGCGGTGGGCGTCTTTGCGATGGTTGCTAAAATGGATCTGGGACACGAGGCCGCGGATCGTCACTGGAGAGATAGACATACACCTTTGGCACTTTCTATTCACCTGGCCATGAGCAACTATGCCCAATTGAGTGTGCTACATCGCTTTGCTGGGCCAGTTTGGGATGGCTTTGCGCTCTGTGGATTCGAATCAGAGCAGGATCTGCGCACGCGTTTTTTTGCCAGTCCGGAAGGGGAGCGGTTAATTGCAGAAGATGTAGCGAAATTTGCGGATACGAAACGCAGCCCCCGCCGAGTGGTAGCGACGGAAACAAGATTTGTTGTTTAATCGGTTTCAGGATCTGCAAACGATGGTTTTACGGTTGTTATTTTTTACCTTGGTTATTAGGGGGTGAGATGTCTCAAGCACAACAATCCGATGGTAATTCAGATGGCCCGGTGAGCCTTCAGTCTCATGCTGATGCACTCACGGATTATTTGACCAGGGGAGCGGCGCTCGCCCGAAACCTGCCTATCCGGGGGCCGGTCAGGTATGCGCGTGGCGGAGGGTTACACCCCGATATTGTCGACGCCTATGCTGAAACGGGCTGTTATATTTTTGAAGGACTGGTCGCTGAAGAGGAAATCCAGCGGTTAAAAAATGGCATTGAAGAATTGCTTGATTGTGCACCCGTAGCCAAGGGTGAGCCCCTCGACGCTAAGGGCAGACCGGCATTTGGGTCAGAGTTTACCGTTCCGGTCTACCATTTTATTGAGCCCCTGTCGGATCCCTGGGGTGGAACCGGACTGCTCAATGGTCGCCATCCAACCAAGATGGTGCAACCCGAGCCAAGCCAGGGGGCTCCCGATCAGGTTGTCCATCTCATGAGTGGCATGTGTCAGACGATGCCGGCTGGACTGGAGCTCTATGGACACCCGGATTTGCTGGCGATTGCGGCTGCGGTTAATGGTGATGACTTCGTTCCCTACAATGATGCCACCTTTGTAAAACTGCCTTATCTGGGTGGGTCTGTGTCTTGGCATCAAGATGGTGTCACGCATTGGGATGCTAAGAATTGGGATCAGGGTATTCATGGATTTAATTTTCAGGTCCAGTTGTATCCCTGCACAGCGCGAAATTGCCTTTGGGTCATGCCGGGGACCCATAAACTAGGCAAAATAGATATTAAGCAATGGGTTGAGGATAATGATGGATCCGAGCAGCTACCGGGCGCCATACCCCTGGTATGCCAGCCGGGTGATGTAACGATGGTGAACAGACAGATGTTACATGCCTCCTTTGCTAATAGTTCGGCGGATCTGCGAGTATCGCTCACCTTTGGTTTTCATCGTCGCTCATCTGTGCTCGGTGCCAAAGGGGCTTTGAGTCAACGAAATTCAGAAGTCTATGATGAGCAACGCATATTTAAGCGCTCGGCCGTCATCGCTGTGGCTATAGATGCTCGTCGCCAGCGTTATCCCGATGAGACTGCATACTGCTATAAACCTTTTACTGGTCTCGAGTCAGACTATCGATTCAATCAACGAAACGTTGAAACCGTGATTAAGAATTACAACTTATTGGATCTTTCAATTTAGTCAGGGATGCGGTGCAGGGTTCAAAAGTGTTTTCTGGGTTTAACGGGTCATGTCAGTGCTGTCAGGGTCGATTCGG
>CAZGCW010000030.1:15383-19468 GCA_964524295.1 uncultured Pseudomonadales bacterium | reverse complement strand
AGGAACGCGAGTATGACAGAGTTAGCCTTTTTATCGGCAAGTGAATTGGCCCGTAAAATCAGCACAAAACAGATCAGTTCAGTTGAGTTAACCCAGTTGTATATTGATCGTATTGAGCAGTTTGACGGTGCTATTAATGCGGTGGTGGTCCGGATTTTTGATGAAGCACTGGCGAGTGCTGAACTGGCTGATGCGAAGCAGGCAAGGGGAGAGCCGCTTGGGCCATTGCACGGTGTGCCCATGACGATTAAGGAATCCTATGTCATTAAAGGCACCCCCGCCACCTGGGGTCTGGAATCGTTCCGCAACAATATTGCCCAGGACGATGGCCTGGCAGTCGCTCGTTTCAAGGCAGCTGGAGCCCATTTTTTGGGTAAAACTAATGTGCCGGTGAACCTGGCAGATTTTCAGAGTTACAATCCGGTCTACGGCACGACGGGAAATCCCTGGGATACTGAGCGGACTCCGGGCGGCTCCTCGGGTGGAAGTGCGGCTGCCCTGGCAGCCGGTTTTTGTGGTCTGGAGGCGGGTTCGGATATTGGCGGGTCGATTAGAAACCCGGCTCATTTCTGTGGTGTCTATGGCCATAAGCCCACTTATGGTGTTATACCCATGCAAGGTCATGAACTAATGAGCGGTATTCCCGATGCAGATCTAGCGGTGTGTGGGCCGCTGGCCCGAAGTGCTGAAGATCTTCATCTCGCACTGGATATCATGGCGGGTCCGGCTGAGAGAGAAATCTTGGGTTGGCAGTTAAGTCTACCGGCCCCTGATTTTAAGCAGTTAAAGGATTTGCGCGTGGCCATCTGGGCTAATGATGAGGTGGCTCCGGTGGCCCGGGAGGTAACTGAAAGAGCCGATGAAGTCGGGCGAATTTTGAGTGATATGGGCGCGACTGTGTCAGATTCAGCTCGACCTGAATTTGACGGCTCAAGTTATATCCTGAATTATCGAACCTTGTTGAATTCGGTTATGTCAGCCAGTCTACCTCCGGATCAGGTCAGAAGAATACAGGATCATGTGGATAGTCTTGACCCCGAGGATTTTTCGGAAGCGGCTGTTTTGGCGCGCTCAGCTGTCTTGTCCCATCGTGACTGGATTAGGGCCAATGTGCAGCGGGAAAAATTACGTCATGCCTGGAGTCTGTTTTTTGAGGATTGGGATATCGTTATTTGCCCGCAGATGGCGACCACTGCCTTTCCTCATGATCAGGGAGATTTCGACGACCGGATTATCAAGGTAGACAATCAGGAACAACCCTATTTTACCCAGTTGTTCTGGTCTGGACTGGTCACCAATGCGTATTTGCCCAGCACTGTCTTCCCAACAGGATTGTCGAGCAGCGGCCTTCCCATTGGCCTGCAAGCTATCAGCGCGCCTTATCGTGATCACCGCACCATCGAATTTGCAAGGTTGATGACCCAGGAGATGGGAGGGTTCGTAGCACCTGCCGCTTATTTATAGGGCTTTAAATGGAGAACAGTCAGGTTCTAATTAGGCCTCGGTCGAGTTTCAAATAAGTAACGGTCGGTTTTGGTCGGGAAGGGGTTAAATGCGACCGGACCTAAATGCAGGGACGCTGCCTGGATGTGCGGTAGCGAAGGTTTCAGGGGTAGAGTGATGGATTTGTTAAAAAGGCTCAAGAATAGAACCGTCATCGTGACGGGGGGTGGTAGCGGTATCGGCAAAGGCGCTTGTCTGCGTCTCAGCGAAGAGGGGGCAAACGTGGTGGTTGCCGATGTAAGAGCCCAGTTGGCGGTTGCGGTAGCAGACCAGATTTCCGCATCAGGCGGTTCAGCTCTGGCTGTTGAATGTGATGTTTCCGTTGAGGCCGATGTCGAATCCCTAGTGGCAAAATCTGTATCAGCGTTTGGCTCAGTTTACGGTATGGTGGCTAATGCAGGAACCGCTGGCAGAGGCTGGATACACGAACTGACCATGGAAGACTGGCAGTTTGTTCTGGGTGTCAATTTAACCGGACCCTTTCTCTGCGCCAAGCATGCCCTTCCGCAGATGATAGAAGCCGGCGGTGGCTCGTTTGTAGTGACTTCTTCTATCGCAGGTTCAGTGGTCGGAGCGGGCGGTGCCGCCGCGTCTTATACTGTATCGAAGCACGGTGTAATAGGCCTTGCCAAGCAGATAGCCGTTGATTACGGCAGTTACGGGATCAGAGCCAATGCGATTCAGCCCGGGGGTGTTGCGGATTCTAATCTGGGCTTGCACGCCAGCGAGGATCGACAGCATGCAAGCACTCCAGCGGCGACCTTACCCCGAGGAAAACCTTGGCTGGCACTGCGCCGTCAAGGCAAGAGCAAGGATGAATACGGTGCAACCATCGCGTTTTTGATGTCTGATGATGCGGGCTTCATTACCGGTACCTCGATACCGATAGACGGAGGCTATCTCGCCTCCTAGCGATCGGTTGGTTCGTTTATTGGGCTAACGAGCCGTGAAATTCAGCGAAAAGGGTAGCCGCCAGGTCAGGTCGTTGCAGGACTGAACCGTGACCGACATTTTTCATGATTTCCAGTCTTGCGCAATCTAGGTTTGACACCATTTGTTTGCTTGAAACAAGATTGGGGTCGCAGTCACCTGTCGCCACCAGTATGGGTAAATTCAGTGTTGCGGCCGCAGCAGGCAAATCAAACGATGCCGCGGCGGTCATAGCTTGGCGCATGGTTTGGTTGTTTTCATGTGTATTCCAGCCGTCGGGAAGTTCGAATCGCTTTATGCCGGCTTTATTCTGGCGTATCAGGGCTTGCTGGTGGCCCAGTTTCTGGGCTTTGACATCCGCAGGTCCAATACTGGCATCATAAAATGCAGCTGAGCGTACCCGGTCAGGGTAGAGTGAGCAGAAGGCTAATGCCGCCCTGGAACCCCAGGCCATGGACCAGATGTGGCACTGGTCAATATCCAGGCTATCGAGAATCAGGCTGGCATCGTGGGCATATTGGTAAAAAGTATATTGGTCACTTCCCGCAGCGGGAACACTCGAACCAACACCCCTGATGTCGAAACCGATAAACTGAAAATCGTTGTTAAGGCGCGATATCACCTGATCCCACATTTTCAGAGTGCAGGCGGCTCCATGCCAGAGCAGCACGGGTTTAGCCGGATTCTTGCCTTCGATGACCGTATTAAGTTGTGCGCCATCGACTTCGATGAGTTTGGATTGTCTCATAACAATGGTTTCCCCTATGATCCAAAAGGACTCGTCGGAGCCCAGTGTTGGCTCACCTAAATGCTATCAGTATTCATCATTCTATGTGATAAGTCTTTTAACAGCTTGTTCCATTCTAAGGATGGCGATAGGCTCATTCATAAGGTATGGGAAGCGGGTCGACATGAGTCAAGCCAATTCGATCACCTCTGCGCCAGAGCAGTATCATGAAATCCAGGCTGAGGCCATCCGCTTCAGGGACGTCATTGATTTGTTCTTGCGAGCCTGGCCTTATATTCAGCCCATGCGTTGGCATGCCAGCGCCTATGTCATTTCGGTCATATTTTTATTTTTATGGGAAACTGGGACCGGATTTATTATCTTTGGTCTGATTTATAATAATATTGTTCTTAACCAGCCCGTAGCAGCAATCTCAGCGGGCTTTTTATTTCTCGACCCGCAGCTGTGGGTTGCCATTGAGGAAATCTCGACTCAGCAACGATTATCACTCATCATGCCAGTGTTGGTGCTGGCCATTATCGCCACAGGCGTCAGTCAAGCGTTGGGTCATGTCATTGCTTATTACCGCGTATGGATTATGCAGAACGTGAATCAAGCATTACGGGTTCATATCATGAGCCAGTTACAGTTACTGTCCATGAACTTCCATAACAATACCCAAACAGGAGATGGCATTTACCGGCTACTTCAGGATAGTGCCATGGTCACCCAGATATTACAGACGCTGATGATAGATCCCTTCTTGAGAGTCATCCGCTTTTTACTGGGTATCCTGGTGGTGACTGCATTTAGTCCAATGCTGGGTACGATTTTACTGTTTAGCTGGCTACCCATGCTTTGGGTGGCCAAGCGGTTGTCGCCGACACTGCGGCGGCAATTTAAGCAGGCTCGCGCGGCCAGTGCC
>CAZGCW010000030.1:0-15373 GCA_964524295.1 uncultured Pseudomonadales bacterium | reverse complement strand
AACGTCAAATATACAGGAGAGTATCGAAGGGATTCGGACCGTTAAGGTCAATAGCCTGGAGGGAAACCGTCTGGCCGCGTTTGAAATGGCTTCGGTAGAGGCTTTTTCGGCCTCACACGATGCTCGGGCCACGTTGTTGTTCTTTGGCTTTTACATTTTCTGTTGCACAGCCATACCGTTGATTGTCGTGGAATTGGGTGCTGCCTATTTGGCCTATCAGGGTGCTGAGACCTTCCTGCGAGATCTGTTACTGGGATTCGGTTTCGCTATATGGAATTTAGGCGGCCAGGATCAAGCCAGGGCCCGGGCTCGACAGGGAGCGGGTAGTGTGGAGGATTTGTTCACCCTGTGGGGGCGGGCTCAAGATATGGCAATGGGTTTGAATCGAGCCTACCAGGTGCTTGACCTAAAGCCAGCAGTGATGGACCGGCCTGATGCACGGCCCCTGGAGCGTGTTATTGAAGCGGTTGAATTTCGTGATGTTCACTTCAGCTATCCTGAGCGGGCGCTGTTTGATGGGGTCAGCTTCAAGGCGCCGGCGGGACAGATCACGGCTTTGGTTGGCCCGACTGGCTCTGGCAAATCCAGCTTGATGTTTTTGCTGTTACGCCTATTCGAAATTGATCAGGGTGAAATATGGATCGACGGTACGGATATACGAAAATTTACCAAGAGTTCGGTTCGTGAAAATATCACCCTTGCCACCCAAGAAAATATACTTTTCTCGACATCAGTCATGGAAAATATTCGCTATGCTCAGCCTTCGGCAACCGAAAATGAAGTTTTCTGGGCAGCTCAAGTTGCTGAGGCAACGCAATTCATAGAAAAGCTTCCCCAAGGCTACCAAACCGATCTGGGTGAAAAAGCAGCCAGATTGTCGACGGGCCAGCGGCAGCGCATCGTCATGGCTCGGGCGCTGTTAAAGAAGACACCGGTGCTGATACTCGATGAACCTACGGCCTCACTTGATGTGGTGACTGAACATCGAATTTTGGAGAATATCAAAACGCAATTGGCGGACAAGACCATTTTCCTGATAACCCATAGGCTATCAACGGTTCGTCAAGCCGATCAGATCGTCTATCTGAAATCCGGACAGGTGCAGGAGCAGGGTACCTATGAGGAACTCGCTAACAACACCGGTCCATTTAGCCGCTTTGTTGCGGCTGAATTGGATGAGGTGTAATCGTGTCTGAAGTAGATAGCGATCACGAAGCCATTAGCAATACTCGAGCACTCGAGGTGATTGGCCGCGCCATGGTTTACTCATTTCAGTACAAATTTGAATTAGCGGTGAAAGCAGCGACCCAGATGACCAGTATATTCTGGATTTTGTTTCTGCCCTGGCCGGCGAAATTGATTGTAGATTATGTGGTATTGGGTCAGGTTGAAATGAGCAGTTCGACGGTGTTGCCGTTTTTCTTTTTACCCTTGGTCGAGCTGCTGGATGGGCGGCAGCCCCTGGAGATTACCTTCCTGCTGGGTGGCATATTTCTGTTGATGATATTTCTGGTGGGTGCTTATGGCACTGATGGGGCGCAAAGAGATGCTGCAACAGCATCGCTAGCCGAAGGAGAAGACTCTGCAACCCGGTCTGAGAACCAGGCAAACAGCATGCATTCTCTGGTCAGCGGCTTCTTTGGTTTGTTTGAAGCGCTCTGGCATATTCGGATCGCGCATAGAATGAATCATCAACTACGTAGTGAGCTGTTTCATCATTTTCAGTCCCAATCGCTGACCCAGTACTCGAGTCGATCCATCGGCGATGTGGTGTACCGGTCCATGTACGACACGCCGTCTATTTCTAATATTGTTTTTAACCTCTGGGTGGGGCCTGCGACCAGCGCTGTTAACCTGACTGTGACCATACTCATGATGTATTTGGTGTTCAGAAGCGAGCCAGTCGTCGTCTGGTGCGCTCTGGCTATAGCACCGCTGAACTTTGTTATGGTGCTTTATTTCGCCGGTCTGGTGCGCAAGTACGGAAGTTATGCCAGAGAAGCCGGAGCCAGAACAACGGCGCTGATTGAGGAAAGCCTGGTTAATGTTCTGGCGGTTCAGGGGCTGGGTATGTCGAATCAGCAGGAAGCCCACTTTGAAGTCGCCAGTGCGGAATCCTATCGGCGTTTCAGACAGTTGACCCTGGTGAGAATACTAGGCTCGTTTACAGCCGCTTTCGTCGGAAACGCCATGCTGTTTGTGGTTTTTTATTTTCTTGCCCCTTCTTTTATTGCAGGCAAATTCGCGCCTGGGGATTGGTTCGTTATTTATGGCTATTTTGGGGCCATAGCCGCATCGTCTACCTACCTCGGCAAGCTATGGCTGGACCTGCAGGAAAATGTAACGGGCATGGATCGTGTCTTCAGTATCCTTGATTCTCCCAGGGAAGCTCTGGAAGCACAGAGCGATGAAGAGCAGCCGTTCCGTTTTGAAAATCGTCTTGAGTTAAGACGGCTTAACTACCAATACCCGGATGGAACCCAGGCGCTGCGAGAGATTGAGTTCCACGCTGAAACGGGAGAAATGATTGCGTTAGTCGGGCCGACAGGTGCTGGCAAGACAACCCTTGCCTACCTGATTCCAGGGTTAATAGAACCGGGGTCAGGCCAGTATCTGGTCGATGGGCACGCGTTGAGCAGGCAATTACTGTCAGCGCTCCGTCGCCAGGTCGCATTTGTGTTTCAGGAAGCCAGTTTGTTTGATGTCACCATTGCTGAGAATATTCGAATGGGCAGAGCCGCAGCCACCGATGCAGAGATACAGCGAGCGGCTGAAATTGCTAATGCAGCAAGTTTTATAAATAGCTTACCCCAGGGGTACCAGACCCGGGTGGGTCGTAGCGGTGGTAAATTATCTGTGGGTCAGAAGCAGCGTATTGCCATCGCCAGAGCATTAGTCTCTGAAAAACCGATACTTATTTTAGATGAACCCACTGCGGCGCTGGACCCAGAAACGGAGCGGGGCCTGGTACGAAGCTTGAATGAAATGAGGGCTGATCATGTGGTTATTCTGGTAGCGCATCGATTGGCTACGATTCGTTCGGCGGATCGGATTTATTATCTGGAAGACGGCCGAATTATTGAGTCTGGTAGCCATCAGGAATTGCTGGCCTCCGATGGGCCTTACTCGCGATTCGTTGCGTTGCAAACAAAAGGGAGCGAAAACTGATGTCTTTTGATGTTGAACACGAAACTAGTTCGAAATCCAGGCAACTGCAGGTGGTAGGTCTTGGCGTTATTTTCTCATGCCTCTGCCTGAGCGGGTTATTTGGGTGGGGTATCTATCTTGATTTAAACAAGGAGCCCTGTGAATGCCGTTGTGATAAACCCTAAGTTGGTTGCCAGCATGATCGATCTAACAGAGGAGGAATGATGGACTTTGGCGTACAGGTAAACGTGTACAGGACGACATGGGAGTCGGTAGCTGCATCGGTGCTGGCCATGGATGCGGCTGGTTGGGATAGTGTTTGGTTTGCCGACCACTATATACCGCCCGGTGCAAATTCAGAACAGGAAGCCCTGCCTGCATTTGAGGGCTTGTCGGCGATCTCAGCCGTCGCTGGAATGACTCGTAAATTGCGTCTGGGTAATCTGGTGCTGGGTAATACCTATCGTAATCCCGCTCATGTCGCCAAGATCGCCGGCACGATCGACACACTCAGTGCGGGCCGGTTTACCCTGGCATTGGGTGCGGGTTGGTATCAGCGAGAACATGAGGCTTATGGTTGGGCGTTTCCATCCATGAAGGAACGCCAGGATCGCTTTGAAGAGGCCTGCCAACTGATTCGACGGCTGATTCATGATCAAGATCCTGTTGATCATGACGGCCCTTTTTATACCCTGAAGCAGGCCCGGTTGTCGCCAGGTTCCTATGAAAATCCGATTCCAATTATGGTCGGTGGTACCGGTGAAAAGCGAACCTTGCGGACACTGGCTCGATATGGGGATGTGATGAACCTGGATGGCTGGTCAGGTGGCGGGATGGAACTGGCCCATTTCAAGCACAAGGTTGCTGTTTTAGAGCGTCACTGTGCGGCCTGTGATAGAGACCCGGCAGAGATTAGAAAAACGCTACTGATGCCCTGTTACCTGACTGATGACAAAGGGCTCATTGATCGCGTCGTCAAAGCGTTGGGTCCGGGTACCGTGGCCGGGTCAAAACAGTATATTATTGACCGTATAGGCGAATTTGCTGAAGCGGGTGTCGCTGAGGTGATGTTCGGCGGGTTACCCTCTGGTGATACCGCATTATTACACGCCTTTGAACAGGACATCGTGTCCGCTTTCCGATAAGGTAGATTCGGTAAATGAGCTCAGCTAGGCCAATGCAAATTGCTGTAAACTGGTATGCACAGACCTCATTGGCTGATGGGGTTACGCTGATTCAGGAGCAATATGTGAGTCCGGATGTCGGTTGCAATATCTGGCATATTCGGGGTCGTCAGCGAGACCTTTTGATCGACAGTGGCCTGGGCGTTGTCTCCCTGCGCGACAACATCGCGTTATTGGCAGAGCGGCCTGTACTAGCGCTGGCCTCACACACCCACTTTGATCATGTCGGCTGTCTTCATGAATTCGAGAGCCGGCTCTGCCACCCCGCTGAGCGTGATGTATTAGCGGCCCCTGATGGGGCCAATACGGTCTGGTCTGAATTTCGTGCTGGTGCGGCAACTGAAGATATCGTGCAAGCCTTGCCCTATAAGGGATTCGACTTCGATCACTACCAGGTGCAACCAGCTGCACCGACACAGTTGATTAATGAAGGAGATGAAATTGACCTGGGCGATCGTTTGTTCAAGGTTTTTCATATGCCTGGACATTCACCTGGATCTGTTTGTCTGTATGAAGAAAGAAGCAAAACTCTTTTCGTTGGAGACGTTCTATACGACGGTGAACTGCTCGATTCCTTGTATCATTCTGATATCAGTGCTTACCAGGAGACCCTGGCTCGCTTGCGGGAAATCCCTGCTGAGATATTCCACTGTGGCCATTACGTCAGTTTCGGCCGGCAACGAATGAATGAACTGATAGATTCCTACCAGGCATCGAAAGCAACTGATTGAAGATGTCATTCAGTCAGGTATGAGGGCAGGGCCAGGCAGCGAAGTAAATCAAGCGTGCTTGCTGTGTCCCTGTTAAGCCCGATGACTCGATTCTCCCCGGTTGTGGCAACGGGCAATCGTATGCTTTTGCTCGAGCAGCTTCGTTGGGATTCAATGACTGAACGGATTAACCAGGATAGTAGGATCAGTTGCTGCACACGACTGGTGTCGCACACGACTAGTCGCCTTTAGCTTCCGACCACAGGCAGGAAAAACCAGCTCCTATCAGCGTTTGTTCTTTTGTTAACGGTGATTGGCCTGTCTTCTGCCCTTTTGCTGGCGAACTGTTATGAATTTGACTCAGTCAACCGATGCCAGTTCTGTCCTGAGTGCTGCAGTCTCTTTTATTAAGTTCTGCATTAGCTCAGCGGCACCTGAGGATTGAAGCAAACCGATTCCCTGGCCTGACCACATGGCCATGAAATCCGTATTGCCAGTCGCTGCTGCCTGTTTGCGTAAGGTCCCTGACATAGCGTATTGCAGAGGGAAGGGGAGCAAGGGTTCGTCAAGCTTTTCCACCTCCGTGAGATAGCGGTTACGAATCCCACGGGCGGGCTTGCCGGACATGGCTTGGGTGACGATGGTTTGACTGGCATCTGAAGTAAACAGGGCTTGTTGCCAGGCATCAGAGATACCGGATTCAGGGCAACCGAGAAAGGCGGTTCCGAGCTGTACGGCCTGTGCACCCAATGCGTGACAGGCGACAATGCCTCGCGCATCCATAATACCGCCTGCGGCAATGACCGGGATGCTGACGGCATCAACAATCTGTGGTACCAGCGCCAGGGTGCCAATGAGCGCATCCTGATGGAACCCGATAAATGTGCCGCGATGACCACCTGCCTCGCTGCCTTGGGCGATGACCGCATCCACACCCATATCCTCCAAAAAGGCCGCTTCGCTGACATGGGTCGCTGTGCAGATTACTTTTAGGCCGGCTGCATGTATGGTATCAACGTGTGTCTTTTCGATGCCAAAGTGAAAGCTGATAACGGGTACTTTCTCATCCAGTAGCACCTGTAATTGATGTTCGGCGGGTCCGAACAGGCTAGCGGGGGGAGGGACTTCTCCCAAGTCAAATTCCTGGTGATAGCCGGCCAGCAGGGCATGAAATTGATCACCCGCTTTCGCGTCACGATCATAGATTTCGCTGCTGGGCGCAAAAAGATTCACATTAAATGGCTGGTTGGTCCTTTGTTTAATCGCTTGAACCTGTTGACGCAGATAATCAGGTGGCATCGCGGCAGCACCGAGGCCGCCCAGGCCACCAGCATTGCAGACTGCAGCGACAAGCGCCGGATTAGAAGCACCGGCCATGGGAGCCTGTAAGATCGGGTGATCGATACCAAAAAGCGGTTTAATGTTCATATTCAATGACCGGATTGTTAGCATTTCGCCGCCATCCTAGCATAAACCCCGAAATTCAAAGGATGATATCAAGGGCTTTTACGAGCGAGGTCCAGGTGAATTATCAATCCGGGCTGAAAGCAGGTAGACCGGGCAGGCATGAGCCAATAGGCCGTCAGTTTCCGAGAACAGGGTTAGAATCGCTGCGCAGCAAAGGGGGCAGGGTCAATGGGTGGTGTGGTTGCCGTTAGCAGCGCATAAACCAGGTCTGCCGTGATGGGGGCCAGTGTCATGCCGATGTGACCATGGCCAAATGCATAGACGATGTCGTTACCATATTGAGAGGCTGATATGACCGGTCGACTATCCGGTATAGATGGCCGGAAACCCAGCCAGCTGCGATTAGCCTGTTTGAGTTGAGGGAAGTAATAACTAATGCCCTGTTGCAGCTTATCCAGGCGATGGCGGGAGGCTTTCGGATTGAGCCCACCCAACTCAACAGTACCAGCGACTCTCAGGCGACCTTGCATGGGTGTCATGTAGAACCCCCTGCTAGTGGCACTGACGGGCCTTTGCAAAAGGGGTTGGTCTAGGTCGAACTCTAGATGGTAGCCTCGCTCCGTATCCAGGGGAATTTGATCACCCGCCATCCGGGCCAGGTCACGAGAGTGGGCTCCGGCGGCAATAACTAACTGCTTAGCTGAAATTCGGTTGCCGGTTGAAAGAACTGCTTCAACTCCAGACTTATGACGGTCCAAGTAGACGACTGAGTTTTGCTGAAACTGCAGGCCCTTTTCCCGCAGTTGACTCAGCAGTAAGCTCAGAAATTGGCCTGGATCAGTCAGGTAGACCGCATTCGGAAAAAAAGCCGCTCCCCCTTGAACTGGTGGCAGGCCAGGTTCCAGCAGAGCCAGTTCCGTTGGCGTCAGCATGGTCGCTTCCACTCCGAGGGTTTGCCGGTGGCTGATATCCTGCCTGCCGATTTCAAAACGGGTAGGATTGTCGTAGAGATAAAGGCAGCCATTCGCTTGCAGTAGTGACTCGCCGTTGATTTGTCTGGCCAGTTCTTTCCAGCGCGGTCCGGCATCCGCCAGAATACCAACCAGAGCCAACTTATTGCGCTTGGTCGCTGCAGGTAGCGCCTGTAGCAGGAAGCGCAGTAACCAGGGTGCCAGAGAAAGAATTGCCGATCTGCGAATGCTGAGTGGACTGTCCTGGTTAAATAGTAAACCAGGCAGGTTTTTGAAGATGGCAGGTGAGGCAATGGGCAACACGGCATAGTCGGCAATTGTGCCCGCATTGCCATAAGAGGCGCCACTTCCAGGCTCGGCTGGATCGACCAGTAGAACGCTGCGGTTTGCCTGTTGAAGTCGGTGTGCAATGGTCAGGCCAATGATGCCACCACCGATGATGAGGACCTCTGTTGTATCAGAACTAGCCAATGGTTTTCTCTAGCATCTCGCTTTGCGGTGGCAAGTAGAGTGCGGGAATGAGCGGAGCCGTTAATAATGTCACGAAGTTAACCAAGTTCGGGTAGGTCATCAGTATAAACTCGACTAGAAAACAAAAGGAACCAAGGTCTTTCGTCGTCTGGGATAATCTGGGAAATGGGATGCATACCAAGCCCGATTGGCAATTGCCCGCGGAATCAGGTTAGCGGCTGTCCAGATAAAAAAGGACCAGGCAGCCAGATTGTGTACGAGCAAGGCAAAACCCAGCCATTGGATCAGCTCGCCGAGATAATTTGGACTGGCCACCCATCGGTGCAGGCCTTTCTCCGGGATTTGGTAATCGCCGGCGCGCGAGGTGCCTGAAGCCCTTAATGCGCTTAAAACCTGGTCAGAATGCACATGAATACAGAAGCCAAGACCAAACAGGAAAAATCCTGTTAGTGTGATCACGCTGAGTACCAGGCTGTTAGTTGCTTCGGGATGCCAGAAAAACAAAGCCACGCCGTTAAAAGTGGCATTGACGATGTTAAATAAGACGGCCAGGCCAGTGACCAGTATTGGCATGGTCTTGCTCTTAAGCCGGGCACGAAGAGGATAGATAAAACTGCGATAGCTATAGTGAAATGCCCAGAGACCAAGCCCGGTTAGTGCCAGCGTACCGGTTGCGTTGCTAATCAGGAATAACCCGACTATCACCAGCAGTGAACAGGCTTCCATCACAACCCAGGCTGGCCTGGCGGGTAGCGTTGGCCCCCAGCCTGCTTGTTGGTGTCGACCATAGGGGGCGCGCACAGACATTAAGATGATAAAGCACAAACAGGCGAAACCAGTCCAGACAATGAACGCCGGCCATGCCCAACTTGAGTCACTCATTACACAGAATCTCTACCTTAATTTGTGCACTAGAACATCCAGATCGGTTGGGGTCAAATAATGTCTCCAGAAAAAGGTGAAGACAGTTGAGTCAGGCTCATAGTTGCCTAGTTGAGCTGCTGCTTCTGGGCTCGGGTCAGGCAGGGTGGGCCTGATTAGAGCAGCCAGGTCATGTCGTCTTTTGTTATTGCTGGTTGGAAAATGGTTGACTGGCCAGCCCTGGGATGGCGTAAATCTGAACATAGTGGGGTTCTGTTTTTGGATCTGCCAGTCGGATGCCGGTAGACAGGGCCCTAGGTCAATGAAAGGATGTACTTATCCCAGGCTCGAATCAGGAAATTAACTCGCCTTTGGCCCAGAAGCAGATAGACTAAAGGTGAATAGCGATCATCTGGAGGATTTAAATGAGCAGCCAAGTCCATCCCTTAGAAGCTCAATACCGGGACTTCAGTCCCGCCTCTGCTGCGCTGGCAGACCGTGCCAGGCAAGTTTTTCCTGGTGGAGATACCCGTGCAAGTGCGCATTATCTGCCTTATCCGCTTTCTATTGTTGCAGCGAATGGTTGCCTGTTGACGGATGCGGATGGTCATCAGTTGCTCGATTTCATGAATAATTTTACTTCCCTCGTGCATGGTCATGCTCACCCGGAGATCGTTGCTGCTGTACAGGCTCAGGTTGCTCAGGGTTCGGCTTATGCGGCGCCAAGCGATCGCCAACTTGAACTAGCAGAGTTGATTAGCAGCCGGGTACCTGGAATCGAACTGATGCGATTTACGAGTTCAGGTACCGAGGGTACAACGATGGCAATACGGTGTGCTCGAGCCGCCACGGGCAAGCAAAAAATCATGAAAATGGAGGGTGGTTATCACGGCAGCTTCGAATTGGCCGAAGTATCGCTGGTTCCCACGCCCAATGAGCGCGGTAGCCTGGCGGCACCGAATTCTCTGGCGGTGGATAACAGCTTTCCGGATAGCGTCCTGAACGATACGGTGATCTGTCCGTACAACCAGCCCGAATTAGCCGGGGCATTGATTGACCAGCATGCCAATGAGCTGGCTGCAGTTATTGTTGAACCCGTATTGGGCTCGATGGGAATGATACCGGCGACGGTGGCGTTTCTCAGCGCGCTACGGCAGAAAACGCAGCAGCATGGTGTGGTGCTTATCTTTGATGAGGTGATTACACTACGTAATAGCTTGGGTGGAATGCAGGAAGTCCACGGTATTAGTCCTGATTTAACCTGTCTGGGTAAGATTATAGGGGGCGGATTACCGGTGGGAGCGGTAGGCGGGAAGGCCGAGCTGATGCAGTTATTCAGCCCTGAAGCCGCTCGACCGGTTATGCATGCCAGTACCTTTTCAGGTAATGCGCTCACCATGGCTGCCGGTCTTGCCGCTATGCGTTGTCTGCAGCAGCACGACACAGATCATATCAATAAGCTGGCCAGTCGGCTGCGTCAGGGGTTTAACCATGCTTTCCAGCAATCTGGAATTCGTGGCCAGGCCGTGGGCACGGGGTCGCTGACTAACCTGCATTTTACCGACCAGCCCATTCATGATGCCAGGGATGCGATTGAAGGTATGATTGCGGCGGGTCATATGACGCGTCTGCTGCATTTGACGTTGTTGACTCGAGGGGGTATGTCGGCCAGTCGGTTGATGTTTTGCACCAGCACAGCGATGACTGAAGCTGATGTCGATGGGGCTGTAAGGGCATTGCACGAATCTCTGGCCGAATTGCGGCCGTTTATAAAAAAAGAACGACCTGAATTGCTCATGCCGTAAGCGGTTCGATCGCCTTTGCTGGGTTGGGTATTTGTGTCTAAATTGCGGTTCGAGCTATAGTGACCCGTAGGGTGTTGTCGGCCAATGCAACGACAGCGATGACTGGGGTGAGAGAAGGGAACCATCATTATGACGATGAAAGGTGTAGATCACGTTGTTATCCGTGTTAAGGATTTTGAGGAAGCGGTACAAATCTGGCGGGACAAGCTGGGCCTGGATCTTGAACGAACCGCTGAATCCGAAGTCCTCGGAATCAAGCAGGCATTTTTCCCACTAGCCAATGGGGGCTTCATAGAGATCGTTGCGCCATTGAACGATGAATCCGCGGTGGGCCGAGCGGTGGCCTCAAGGGGCGAAGGTTTGCATACCCTGGCCATGGAAATTGAGGACCTTGATACTACCGTGCAGGCGCTGCAGAGCAAAGGCGTTCAGTTAATCGGTGTGGGCGGGCCACAGGTTTTTATTCATCCTAAGTCAGCGAACGGCATCTTGGTGCAACTCTCCCCAGCAAAATAAGCGCTGCTGTTTTTCGTTGGGGATGAGGCAGAGGACCCTGCTCAGCAGCCATTGTCCAGGCTTATGGGCCGGTCGAGCCGTGTCCAGATGTTTTGCCAAATCGGATCCGATCAGCTCACTCTTGCCTCGGGCCAAATACGCAGGAAGTTTTCGCTATAGAATTTATCTTTTACTTCGTCAGTTTGGCCTGTCAGCGAGGCTTCGAACCTGCCAATGGGATTTCTCCCCCCTTCAACGTGCGGGTAGTCACTGGAAAAAAGATATAATTCTTCGTTGGATTGAGTGATCAGATTGGTCACATCTTCGTGCGGAAACGGCGTAAAGCCCATTTGTGCTGATAATTGTTCTGAAGGTGTTCGCTCAAAACGCACAGACTCATCAACTCGTCCGTAGATTTTGGTGACCCAGTCAAGCCGTTGTACCATTTCAGGTACCCAGCCAGCGCCGAGTTCCACTGCGGCGCCGCGTAGATCCGGGTTTCGATCAAAAACGCCATCGAGCATCAGCATCGAGATAAAGGTTTCCGGGGGTTGGTGCATCAGCGCAGCGTCCTTGGTTCGAACGTTCTCTCCCCCACCCATCCAATCGCGAACAGCGGCTCTGCCGTTGTTGCTCCAGGCTTTAAGTGCCTGCAAGGGCGCACCGCCAACGTGTAGAACAAACGGGGTTCCAGTTTCAGCCAGCAGCGACCAGAAGGGTTCCAGATCAACATGTCCTGGAGATTTATCTCCCGGGGTTCGATGGGGTACCCAGATGGCCTGCAGTCCTGATTCGAGAGCAAATTCAAGTTCCACCATGGCGTGGGATGGATCATCTAAAGGGATAATGCCCACGCCCATGAGACGATCGTCGTCTGCGCAGAAATCCTTCATGTGGCGATTATGGGCGCGGGTAGCGCCATAGCGTAGGTCAAGGGGTTTCTTCTGGCTCGGGTGGAACGGCAATGCGACGCTATGGGTTGCAAAAACCAGTTGTTTTTTGAAGCCAAGCAAATCAACGGCCGTGGTTCTGTCGGCCGCATTAAAGGCGCCCAGGGCTTGTATTTCCTTGGAACTTTCGATGAGTTTGTCGCCCAGGGCAATCTGCTCGGCAACGTGTTCGGAACTGTGAAGCCCGCCTTGTTCCATGATGATGGCAACTTCTTCGTCGGTGACCAGAGAGGCGCTGTAACTGACCTCAGGTATGTCGTTTCGAATCTTCGGGTCAGCATATTTTTTCAGGAAATTCGGCAGTTCCATGATATGGCTGTCGGCATCATAATAGGCGCGATCATCCGGTGCGTAGGTCATAACGGTTTCCAACAAAAAGGAGCAGACAGCCTAGCGGTTATCGGCTAGAAATACCAGCGTGCGGAGGGCTCAAGCGACTGGCGAGAATCTCAGGCTAAGTGAGACACAATGGCCACTCTATTGCGCTGTCGTTTGGCAAGTTCATCAGAAATGTCATTGGATAGAGCATAGGACAACCAAAGATGAGGCGCGCTCTACTCGGGACCGTCCAACGCGGCTGAAAGCAGTCAATTGCTCAATGGCGGGACCGTTAAACTCAGGTTAAGAATCGATTAATGTGTTTGGCGGCGATTGTGTTTCTCCAGTGAAAGCCTTAGATTGGGCACTAGTTAGTTCAACGTGCTCCAAGGGAATTTCTCGATGAAATTTTACCAATGGATGTTACTTGCTCAAGCCACTTTCTTGATAGGGTGCAGCGAACCCAAATCAGCTGAGTCGGTGCCATTGGCACCCCGTATCGGGCTGGAAAGTCCAGGTCCTGCTGGGGTCAGTGGTCCGGAACCGAGTAACGGGTCGAAGCCAGCGATAGGTCAGCATGCTGACCTGCCAGCTCTGGCCCATCAGCCTGATACAGGAACGGATCGCGCTTTGCGGTTCCCTGCGCTCCCGGTCGAGTCAGAATTCAATACTCCCTGCTTTGAGTGTTTTCGTTTTGATATAGATGATGATGATCAGATTTTGCCACTAACGGATGGGTTATTGCTGATGCGATACCTGTTCGGATTCAGAGAGGCTGCGCTGATAGAGGGCGTTTCAATGGAAGCAGCTGGTAGACAGACCTCTGCTGAGATTGCTGATTTCATTGAGGTAAACCAGTCATTTTTTGATATAGATGGCGATGGTGACGTGCAGGCGCTGATCGATGGGTTGCTCTTTATACGCTATCTTTTTGGTTTTGAAGGTGCTGCGCTGGTGCAAGATGCTCAATCGAGCAGTGCGGTGAGACAAACAGCGCCGGAGATTGCCCTTTATGTGCAGCAATATCAGGATACTGACTGGGATGGTTCGGCTGATGCCTTTGACGCTTTTCCTTATGATGCCAATGAGATTTTTGATACTGATGCGGATGGTTCGGGTAACAATAGTGATTTCGATGATGATGGCGATGGCATCTTGGATATTGAAGATGCCTGGCCATTGATCTCATTGGATGGGCGTCTTGATACCGATGCGGATGGTCGACCGGATAGCTGCGATGCAGTCTGTGTAGCCCAGGGCATGACCGCAGATGACGATGACGATGGCGATGGTATTGCTGACCTGGTTGATAGCCGCACGTTGGTTGCGGAGATAGGACATCCCACCTTTCTCAGTCCGCATGGCAAAGCCATTGCCATTAATGGCAATCATGTTTATGTCGTCAATACCCCGGATGATACGCTGGATGTGATTGATTTAGACAGCCAACAACTGGTGACCAGAATCAGGGTGGGTGTCGATCCGGTGGCTGTTACAGTGCGGCCAGACGGCCGTGAAGTGTGGGTCAGCAATCATGTCTCTGATACGGTCAGTGTGATCGATACCGATGCCAATAGCCCAACCTATCACACCATCATAGCCACTATCCAGGATCTGGAATGGGAGTCACTATCGACTCGTTTCGATGAACCCATTGGTATTGCTTTTGCGGACAATCAAAAGGCCTATGTGGCGCTCGGGCCAGGCAATGAAATCGCTATTGTCGATGTGGAGAGTTATAGCGTCTCTGGTCGTATGCCCATCGCGGCCCAGGATCCGAGGTCCATCACGGTCAAGAATGGCCGTCTTTATGTGATTCCCTTCGAGTCTAATAACCAGAGTCAGTTATCGGGTTGCCTGGCCAGTAAAATCGATGGTGAACTCTGCACCTATGATGCGGTTGAGCATGCCTTTACCAATAATAATGTACTCTCGCTCAATTATGATGCTGATATTGTCAAAAATCCGGATCTTCCTGATCGGGATTTATTCATATTTGACACCGAGACAGACCAGCTGATTGAGATTGCTGAAGGCCTGGGAACGCTGCTGTATGACCTTACAGTTGATAGTCAGGGCCGCGTTTTTATCGCCCAGACGGATGCCAGAAATACCGCTAATGGTCGCTCAGGAACCCTCAAAGAAGGTCTGGGTGAAATGCAGAACCGGGCATTTCTCAACCAGGTCACCCGGGTGGACTGTGTTGAAGGCAGCTGCGAGGAGCCGATTTTTTATGATCTGGAGCCTCCTCCCCCGGGAAACCCCGATTTTGCAGCTGCATTGGCTACGCCTTATGGTCTGCAGATCAGTGCGGATGATAAAACGCTGGTCGGGACTGCAGCGGGGTCAGACAAGGTGTTCACCATGGATGCGACTACCGGTGAGGTTCTCGGTCAGGTTGCTGTTGGCAGTGTGCCAAGAGGGGTGGTACTGGAAATGGACGAGCAGGGCGTTGCCGTCAAGGCCTGGGTTCTCAATGCGGTCGGTAATTCAGTTAGCGTGGTTGATTTGGCCTGGTTAGACGCCCCACAACTGGAAAATACCATCGTCTTAGAAGACCCCACTGAGGCAAATCTGAAACTGGGCAGAAAGGCATTTAATTCTGCTGCGGCCTCTTCTACGGGAACGTTTTCCTGCGCCAGTTGTCATCCGGATGGACATACTGACCAATTGCTGTGGGTGCTGAAAACCCCGATCTGTGACGTCGACGGCTGTACCCAGATTCCACCACGGCTGACCATGCCTGTCAGGGGGTTGCGGGACAGCGAACCGTATCATTGGGACGGGATCCCGGGTGATCCATTTGGCGGTAACAATACGGCCAATATTAACAGTGATGTTTCGCCTAACTGTGAGTTAGGTAAGCCGGAAACCTGTGCCCGTTTTCTGGTCGATGGGAGTTTAGCTACGACCATGTGTGATCAGAATGACTGCCCTGCCAATGACGAAAGTAAACCAGGCCCGTTAGACGCCCTGGAACGCGATGCTTTAAGTCAGTTTATCCTCAGTTTCCCGTTTCCTCCTGCGCCGGAGCGACCCTTTGATAATAAGCTC
>CAZGCW010000029.1:15710-25782 GCA_964524295.1 uncultured Pseudomonadales bacterium | reverse complement strand
CGCTAAGGCTCCTGTCTTTAAAAAAAACCGTCGATGCAACAATCCATTCCCAGCGGCTTCGACTGAATTAGTATGCTGTCCTGACATGATCATTTCCCTTCCAGTCACTTGCTTCTCTGAGCATTATTAATCTTCAAGCAGACGGCTCTTGTCAAGCTTGATCCACACAAAAACAGGTTATCGACGGAACAGCGGAGAAGGCTCATCTCCCTGTCCACAAACCGATCCTGCGATGTCTACCAGGTATCTAGCAACCGGGTTCAGATCAATGCTAAACGAGGCTTTCTATTTTAGCCTCGGTCAGCACCTTGTCTTCGCTACACAGACCTAATGCTGACCAACGTCCTGCATCCATTGTATCGTACTTCACAGTGAATGCTTGATCCCAGAAGATAGGTCGGCGAAAGTAAATATCCAGATCAAATGAAGAAGGTGAAAACCGGCTCCACAGCGCAGCTGTCAGATAGTGCACACCCATTCCTCCGCCGATGATCGGTGCTCGAAAGCCCGCCCTGTTCGCCGCCTCCATCTCATAATGAATGCTATTGCCTTCTGAGCTATAGTCCTTGACCGCAGCCGGGGTTAATTCGTAATTTGCGGCCACGCGCAATAACGAAAGGTCCTTTATCACGGCGGCAGGTCTTTGCCCTGCTCCTTGCCGACCTACTTTATCTGGGTCTGGCTTCAAGGACCTTCTTGGTACCGAAATCACTACCTGACCATCACGATCTTCAAACCAGACTTCAGTATCAACCGTCCAGCCTCGTGGGACCTCAGTTACCGCTTTAATGTAACCTTGACCGGTTAACGTTTCTCCCAGCCGAACCTGGCGGCGCTGAATCAACCGCTGTAGCATATTAACATTACCCTCGGCACTAATACCGTTACGGATGCCAACATGAATACCTGCGCCAATGAGGAACGCAGCATCAACATACGAACCGAAAACAGACGCATCAATTCCACAGGCAGCGAGTTTCCTGTTCTGGTCATCCTGGCCAAGAACAAAGGTTTCCGGTTTAAAGGTAAAGCCAGTGACTGGGACTAGTCCTGTACGACTCATATCTGCCAAACCAAATCCTCGCTCAAGGTTAACGCCAATATCCAGGTGCCTCCCACTGGTGACACGATGAACCCAATCATCACAGTATTCACCTTCGAAATCAAAATAACTGCAAATCGTACCGACTAATCTCCTCAAAAAAATCCGCTTTTAATGCGCTGGAAACTGCAGGATGCTTAACCATAACGTAGCTGCTATAGTTAGCAGCGTTTGGCAATCCTTCCTGTTAATCAACTCGGTTAAGCGGAAATAACAGCTTCGATGACTCTGATTGCTGCTGGCAGATATCAACTATCGAAGTCAATGGATCACCTGAAATTCACACGACCGTCTCAGCGGCAGAAATTATCTGATAAGGATTTGCATGTCAGCGCAAGCACAAACCATGAATACAACCCGTACTGCCCGTCTGGACAAACGCGTTTTTTACATATCACTGGCCACCGTTCTAATCGTCAGCATGTTCATGACGGCTTTCCCGGAAATAGCTGCAGAATATGCCCAGCAGTCCATGAAATGGATCACCCGGCACTTCGGCTGGTTCTATTTGCTTGTCGGCACGCTACCCTTAATCTTCTGCGGCTGGCTTGCATTTGGACGATACGGACAAATCAAATTTGGCGATCTAGAAGAACAACCTGAATACTCAACCATTAGCTGGGTTGGCATGATGTTTACCGCCAGCATGGGTGCCAGCCTGATCGCATGGGGATTTGCAGAACCCATTTATTATATTGAGACGCCCCCACTGGGCATCCTAGCCAACAGCACGCAGGCATTTGAATGGGCTCATGTCTACCCGATTTTTCATTGGGGATTTACACCCTGGGCAATGTACTGCCTGCCTACCATACCCATAGCCTACATGCTGTTTATCCACAAAACCGCCAGCCTCAAAATCAGTGACTCCTGTGAGGCTCTATTACCCGACAAAAAGCAGTCACTTTCCTGGACCTTACTGGATATTTTTGTGGTGTTGGGCGTTGTTGGTGGCGTTGCTACCTCCCTGGGTTTTGGCGTACCCCTGGTGACCTCTCTTGCCGTGAAGCTGCTCGGCGTTGAGGATAACCTGACCACCAATATTTTCGTGGTAATCACCTGGACCATGTTATTTGGTACCAGTGCCTATCTGGGTTTGAAGCGAGGCATTAAAATCCTGGCTGATATTAATATAGGACTGATGTTTGTCGTCATGGCCTTTATTCTGGTTGCCGGCCCGACCCTGTATCTCCTCGACATCACCACGAACAGCATTGGTCTTTTCCTGAACAACATCCTGCGCATGACCTTCTGGACAGACCCAATTGAGAAAGGTGGGTTTCCAGAGGCCTGGACTATCTTTTACTGGGCCTGGTGGATCGCTTACGCTCCCATGATGGGTTTGTTTTTTGCCAGGATCTCACGAGGACGAACCATAAGGAATGTGGTTCTCGGAATTATTGGTTTTGGTAGCCTCGGTACTTTCCTGTTCCTTAGCCTAGCCGGCGGATACGTCCTGTATCTGCAGGGCAACGACCTTCTGGATGCTGCTAACATCATGCGCACTCAAGGCATGGCACCGCTGGTGGCAGAGGTGATTAGTCAGTTACCTTCACCGACGGTCATACTGACTATTGTCACCGTTTTATCCGTTATATTTTACGCAACAACATTCGATTCCGCAGCCTACATTATCGCCAGCATCTGCACCAAGGACCTGCCCAGCAACGAAGAGCCTAATAAGATGAACCGGGTTGCCTGGGCGATAGGTCTTGGCGCTATGGCGATAGGCTTAATGGTCGCGGGCGGTTTTGAAACCGTAAAGGCCATGACCGTTGTCTCTTCGCTCCCCATCATTCCCATCGTGTTTATGATGTGCTACACCCTGGTAACCTGGTTACAAAGGGATTTCCCACAATTATCCAGGCTACCTGTCATCGTCAGGCAAGACCCGCCTTCTAGCTGATACCAACGCAAACAAAGGTAGTCAGAAAAAACTAGACGCAAAAAACTAGACGCAAAAAACTAGACGCAAAAAACTAGATGCAAAAAACTAGACGCAAAAAACTAGATGCAAAAAACTAGATGCAAAAAAATACAAAAACCAGATGTAAAACCAGATGTAAAACTTAGTGAATATATAGATAAAAACAGGGCGCATACATAGGTGCATACATAGGTGAATAAATAGTCAGCAGGGCCCATTTTTAAAAGGCATGTCCGTTTATTCAAAATGACTACTATTTGGAGAAGACTTTATTCTGCAGGAAGTTCGCCAACCCCGGGCAGACTTGACCGCTCTTCTCCTATATATCCCCAGCAGACCAATCCGGTTGCGTCCTGAGCACAACTATTATTACCCCCCACCACAACCTGCCTGGGGTCGACCAGTTCCGGCACTTCAGATTGGCCAAGATGATTCCTTCCCCAACAGGTCACGCCGGAATCATCCAGAGCACAGCTGTGAGAATAACCTACACTGACCGTCGTCGGCCTTACCGTATCCAGATCAATCGCCTGTTGGAACTGGTTATCGCCCCAGCAAACCACACCCGTATCATCAACAGCACAACTATGATTACTGAGCCCACTACTAATGAAAACCGGATTGATCAATTCCGGCACATCAGTCTGCCCATAATAATTTGCACCCCAACAAACGACTCCGGTTTCATCAAGCGCACAGGAATGATAAAGCCCTGCGCTAACCTGCGTTGGATTGATTAATTCCGGCACAGTCGCCTGGCCATTAAAATCCCAACCCCAGCAATTGACCACGGCACCATCGAGGACGCACCCGTGACGCCCCCCGGTTGCGACCTGCAACGCATCTATCGTGACAGGAGCCTGTAATTGCCCACGACTGTCGTCTCCCCAGCAGGTAACGCCCAAGTCGTCCAGTGCGCAGCTAAAATCATAGCCGGCACTGACCTGACGAGCATTCTGTACCGGCGGCGCATCAAGCTGGCCAACTTCATTGTCACCAAAACAATTAATGCTGCCATTGCTGAGATAGCAGGTATGCGTACTCCCTGCCGCAATCACCATTTGGCTATCTGTACTATTTTTTCGTTTAGGTAATTCTCCTGTCACATAAAATCCCTCAGCTGGGTCAAATGTGGGATTAGAGCGACTAAAAAACTCCTCTAAACTAAGCGTTTCAGCTGGAGCTGCAGAGACTACACAGGACATAAATAGGCAACCACCACCCAGTAGGCTTAAAATCGTCGATTTAATGCCACCCATAATCTGTCCCGCCAAAGGAGAAAGGTCCATCATGATCCTGCTGGCCAGGACCAGAATCCTGTGCAGCATAACCTTTCAGATTCAGCACCTGTTCACTTGCTTTGAAAATAGTACTTTGAATCTATTGAATTAAGCATAAACATAGTCTAACCAAGTCAGACTGCCTTGAGTATTAATTTACCATTAAAAGTCAGCATTATTAAACCAGCCACTAAGCGCCTTGATTTACGCCAATCGGAACGGCGTGAACATCACAGCGTGTCATGACTATGCAAGGTACTATCTGGGATACTATCTGGGGTACTATCTGGGGTATTATGTGAGCTACTATGTGAGGTCAGGCTATGAACGCATATTCAAACGCCTCGTTAAACTGGGCGCTCCGTAACCGCCTCTGGTTACCTCAAGCAATCATGACAAATATAGAAATCACTTAAAACCGATACTGGACTTGTTTCGGATACCTGCTCTATAGTTATTTGCCAAAGAAAACCAGGTTCTTACCACTGCAGCTAACCGAACTGCCAAGAAAAACCAACTATGCCCATCAAACTTAAACCCCAGAAAAATCTCTCCGGCAACCCAGAAGCAGCGGATCAAGGCTTTGGTCGGATATCGACAAAAGGTGCACAGCAGTTTGATGCCGATTCGCAAGCCGAACAAGCCTGTGATTTTTTTGCCCAGCATGGCTATGTGACCTTAACAAACTGCCTTGATCCAGCGGAAATCAAACAACTCAATGCGTTCTTTGATCGAACACAACGAGAACGCCCGCAATCCTGGGGTATGAGCACCGACAAACGCAAACCGCATCATCGCGATCAGGGCCTCATTTTCAGTCAGCCGCTCCTGGATTACCCAGAACTCGACAAATTTACCCAGCATCCCGGTTCCTATGCCATTGCAGCAAAACTACTCGGTGGTCTTGATCGCATCAGGTATAGCGAATTCAATTTCAGGGAGACGCCTGAGCAAGCGGGCCAGGGCAATATGAATTTTCATCATGATGCGGTCGTCGCGGATCGATTTCTCCGTAAGCCCTACTTACCTTGCGACTGGCTCTGCGCTATCCATTACCTGACCGATGTCGACAGCGCCACACCCGCCTTCTGTGTGGTCCCTGGTAGTAACCAATATAAAAGCCTAAAGCAAGCCTATACTGAGCTGGCAGATGACTATCAAGAACTACCCATCTATGGTGATGCGGGCACCTGCATACTGTATGACACCGCGACTTTTCACACCAGACTGGATGGTGATGGCATCCATGGCAGAAGGACCTGGCATCAGTATTATGCCCGCGGCGGCTGGCTAGCCAGCTCGCTACCCACGACGGCTCGATATGTGCGCGCACCGTCACCCTCACTGACCAACTGGAATCTGATACCTGAACGCCTGGCCTTTCATCCAGACCCGGCCACCCGCTTATTCTTTTCGCACTGGAACAGCGCGCAGTGCGAGTGGGTCGCATCAGGTTTTGACAGCAATGTCAGACAAGCCATGCCCCGGGGCGAACAATAAAATCCCTGTTCCGATGAGGACCGGTTTTTGCCCTCGCGGAGCCTATGCTGCCTGCCAACGAATCCGCTATGACCAACAATGTCGACAGAGAAATCACCCATTCCTTCTCTATCGACCCGAATCAGGTTTTTATAAGCAAAGCACATCAGCATAGGTCTAACCTTGCTCTGGCATTTCAATGTATGCTAAAAGTTAGCGACATTGTTGACGAATTCACCGATTACCTAATCAATGAAAAGGCTGCTTCCCATGACTGCACAAGACCACCCAATTAATCGTCGAGGTTTCCTCAAAGGTGCGACAACCACTGCATTAGTGAGCGGTATGGCACCGGGTCTTGTACTCGGATCACCCAACGAGAACCCGCTCGGTGGAACTAGTGGCCGCGGTAAAGACAACTTCGATTTTGACAAACCCTATGACAGACTCGGCAGCAACTGTGTCAAGTGGGATACTCAGTTGGCCAAATTCGGCTCGGATAAATTTGAAATTGGTATGGGCATCGCCGATATGGATTTCAAATCAGCACCGTGTATAGCTGAAGCTCTGGCAGAGCGTTGCCAGCATGAAAACTGGGGCTACATGAGTTCATCCAAATCGCTAAAAGAGGCGATCAAGGAATGGAACTGGACCCGACATGGTATCGAAGTCAGCATGGAAAGCATTACCATCGCCTCCGGAGTTCACCCTGGACTCATTGCCGCTCTGGAAACCATATCACCCCCTGCCTCCAAAGTACTGATGAACACACCCACTTATAACGGTTTCTATACCGACCTGAGACTCTCCAGGACCATCGCCACCGAGAATGAAATGATCGTCGACAAAGACCATGGCTACCACATTGACTGGGATGACTTTGAATCCAGACTAACAGCAGACACACATGCGTTTCTGCTATGTAATCCGCAAAACCCCACCGGCAACTGCTGGTCTGAAGCAGATCTGCTGAAAATGGGTGAACTCTGTCTGAAACATGAAGTCGTCGTCCTGGCTGATGAAATTCACTGCGATTTTGTAATGCAAGGCCAGAAGTACACGCCTTTTGCCAGCCTTCCGGACAAGGCCATCGTCGACAACAGCTTGACCTTCAAGGCTATCAGCAAAACCTTCAGCCTGGCAGGAATGAAAAACGCCTACTTTTTTTCAACCAATCCCGTGTTACTGAGCAGGGTGAAGAAAAACCACCGGGCCGACATCAATACCCTAGGCGTCGTTGCCAATGAAGCGGCCTACCGTCGAGGTGCTGGCTGGTTCGATGCGTTATTGCCCTACATTGATGGAAACCACAGTTTTGCCGAGACCTACATCAAGCAGGTACTACCCGAATTCCGCTACAAGAAAGCGCAAGGTACCTACCTGGCCTGGCTTGATACCGGTGATCTCGCCGCACAGATCAATGCGGGCGCTAATGCCGAACGACTCAATCTGAAAAGCCCTGAACATTATATAGAGCAATGGCTGATTGATACTGCCCACGTGCAGTTGAATCCGGGATCAAATTATGGTCCAGGCGGAGCCAATCACATGCGCATGAATTTAGCCACACCCAGACCACTCATCAAGGAAGCGATCGATAAGATAGCCAATGCTGTGCACAGTGCTTGATATATTGGTTCGATCCGTTACGAGATAAAAGTGAAGTCCTAACCGGACTTTAGGGACTGGTTTTTTCAAACAACAAGGTCAACTGATAGGGAACCACGGTTGAGATGTGTTGCAGCCCTGCAATCTCCCGCAGTGCTTCGATACCGGGCAAATAACCGTATTCAGCAACATCAATTGATCCCTCACTGACAACCTGCACTTGACTGTCAGAGAGTCGCGTCAGGTTCAGCGTCAGCGGTAATAAGCTTTCGTTACCATTCAATTGCAGTCGCGCATTCAGCTCGAGCGTTAAACCTTCTGACTCAGCAAGCTTGATTACCGCCTGCATATCCACTTCAGCACTGACCCGGGCTGCCGACCCCATTTTAAACAGCAGGTTCCGCATCCGCTCATCACGGATTGGAATCCTGGTGTCCACCGACATCAAATCGACCTCAACGACAATATTGCCGGTCGAGTCAACACGACCATTTAGCAGCTTGAAAGTATGAGTCTCTCTGATCGTTGTGTTTTTGATTGAGCCAAAACTCATGCGAGAATCCGTTGGATCCAACTGCCACAGGGGCAACCGGTCTGCAGCTGAAGCATCAATACTCAACAGTAAAATCAATAACCAGAAAATCTTCATGATCTTTCCTCCAGAAAGCGTAGGTTCGCACTGATAACCTAACGCAGGCCTATCCATGATTCAATTACTGTAACCCGTTCAGAAAACAAACCTGCCGCTGAATCGCCTGCTGTCCGCTAACTTAGAATATCAAACCAGCCAGGCGCATGATACCGATCTAGTTCGGCTGCTTATTCCGCCCCATCTTCCCAAATCCAGCAAAAAGCTCTATTTCAGCACCGCTTACCGGTGGTTAAGAACTCAGACCGTTCAGCAAAAACCCACCTTAAGGCTGGGCAAGGACTCGATAAAAAACAGCATCTTCATAGCCCGTTCGAACGCGGATCAGACCGGTCAAACTTAGGTCCAATTCAGGGTCAGAAGTATCAACAATGAAGGGTTCTCCGGCCAGGTTTTCTAATTTCGATTTCGTGGCCAGAACGTCAATGTTTTCCGCTCCGACGGCTTCAATAACGCGCGCACTGAACTGTTGGTTACCACGACCAAAGAGATGCCCCTGACCACCAATAACCGACACGGCAATGGAGCAGGGTTGACTGGAAGCCTGTTGATAAAGCTGCTGCTCATTGGCATCCAACTGCACTAGTTGACTGTTCTTGATGATATCAACACCCAACAGGGTAGAGTCCAGATTCAAGCCAGACATGACCCTGGCCATGGTACTTCCAGGACCAATGAAATAGGTCTGATCCGCTTGCATGCTTTCGATAAAATCAGCGGCTATTTCTTCTACCACCAATGCTTCCACTTCCCGACCTGCTACTTTGGTGTGCTGTACATATCGCAACGACTCGGGTACAGGTAACTCGCCATAGAATCGGCTTTTTACCACACCCGCACGCAATGCCTGCTCATCAATATCACGAATCTCCCCTGCCGTAGCGGTCACCAATCGATTTGCCAGCAATTCAATCACCAGCGGGGCTACCCCTTGCAAATGTCGGGCAAAAACCCCGGAATGCATTTTTACACCGCAGGGAACACCCAGCACAACCAAGCCTGGGCTACCGGCATCATAAATATCTCTCGCTGTGCCATCTCCACCGGCAAAAATAAGCAAATCAATTGATGAAGACTGTATTAGCTGCACGGCGTGTCGAGTATCCGCTGCCAAGCTAAAATCGGCATCCTCAGCAGCATAAACAACCTCAACATCGGGAAACTGTAAATCCGTCAGCAGGGACGCTCCCATAACGCCCGAGCAGGTCTTCCAGGAAATTTCATGAGCAACCTCACGCAGCGGATAAAGCGCCTTAGTCACGCGGGCTGCGACTTGACTGACGGCTCCGGCCATCTTAGCTTTCGCCACCACATCAGCACCATCACTGCCCTTGAGGGCGACTGGCCCCCCTATTCCAGCGAGTGGATTAATAATGAGACCCAGCGTTATCGTATGCATGAATGAAACTCGGTGCAGCCAAACCTTTACTTATAGGGAAGTCTTTTTACCACTGAATTAAAACTGAACACAATTTTATCGTCGGCCATCAGGTCACCCGAAACAAACACCAGAGACCCTGTTCTTTTATTCACTCTGGGTTCGCAAGTAATCAGACTCCCCAAATTCGCACCGGCTAAAAACTCACAGGAAAAACTCACCGTGACACAGGTTTCCGCCTGGTAATGTTGCGCCGCGGCACGGCACAGAGCAAAGTCTGCAAAGGTCATCAGAACGCCTCCATGCGCTGAGTCCATCTCATTACAATGACGCGACTCAATCCTGAACGCAAAATAGTCATAATGAATGATGCGAGCCGGGTCAGTTTCATCGGCTTTACGAAAATAAAATGGTCCAATATGGTCTTCAGCCGGGTCAAATCCTGGGGCAGTCGTAAAATCTTCGGGAAATTTCATAAGGGTAGTTGCTCGAAATGGTGTGAATTTAAGAAGTCATATTGGTTTGATACCTGTGCAAGCGCGCAGGCCATCATACGCCCCCTGACAGGTAAGTCTGCACGCATAAGCCCGGCGGTCAATTGTACCTGCTGTTTAAAGGTCGCATCGGCAACTCGATCACAATCATCCAC
>CAZGCW010000029.1:0-15700 GCA_964524295.1 uncultured Pseudomonadales bacterium | reverse complement strand
GAATATCCATTCCAGTGCTTGCGGGCGGACTTCAACCTGCTCGAAAGCGAGTTGTTGTGCTGCATTTCGCTCCGCTATATACCAGTAACCAAAATCGTCCAGTCGTCGCCTGGACTTGCTTGCTATACACCAGTGAGACACCTCATGAAGCGCACTGGCGGTATAATCTTGCCGATAGAAAATAAGATTAGGGCGGTTGCGTTTTCCATCAGCCCGATAAAATGGTTCCTCGGCACCCCCTTTAAGCAAAGTATTAAAATCTTTAAACGTTCGATTAAAGATTCTTTCCACATGAATCGCTTCAATCATGGTTCGACATCACTATCCGCAAGGCATTGCACCTCGCACAAACTCTGAAAATAATCAGCTGAAAGCATCTCCTTACCGGCCAGTAGATGCTGGAGATACCATTTGGCAGGCTTAAGGTGATCACCTATGAATTCTGGATTAGCCATATAAACCCAGGCATTTTCATATCCTGATTGCGTTCTAAGCGCTCGAACTTCACGCCGGTATCGAACCGGATAACCCTCGAAAGGATCCATTTTCAAAATCTCATTGGCCTCGGGCAACCTGTAGAGCACACCTTCGGTCACCGCGCCCGGCTCAGGCTCAACATTGGCTGCAGCGGCACCCGGAGTCTTAACCGATCGCTTATTAAAAACCAACTTATAGCCTTCTAATTGACCCGCTTTGATCTCTACAAATTGCATCTTTCTAGTCACAACTCGCTCAGCATTCATGTTACTGCCATAAGCGAAATAGTAACTGGCGTGATCCAGCGTCGAGCTCACCCTTTCTCAATCCAGTAACTGTATAGACCGTCGGACTGCTCATGGTGCAATAAGCGATGATTCAGGAAACGACAAAAATCCCGAAAATCCCGGGTCGTTGAGGGGTCTGTGGCAATCACCTTGAGAACTTGTCCTGTCTGTAAATCCATCAAGTTATGACGAACCAGCATAAGCGGCTCGGGGCAGAGTAATCCCGTAGCGTCAATCATCAAATTAGGTTCAGGCAAAGTCATCGGACTACTCTTTATCTACTTAACTCTTATTATCTCTCTTTTACTGCTTTTTATTACTTGTTTTATTGTCACTTGATTTTTATCACATGGAATTGATCACCTAACCTGAAGCGGTCAACACGCCCGGTTGCGTTCGTCAACACAAACCGCAGCGCCGCACGGCCTGGACAGACCGCCAGCATCAGGTGGTAGTATCGTCTTCAATCGTCATCCTACCGGTCTCTTCAGCTATCAGGACAGGCAGACTACCCAGATTGTAGCGCGCGCTGAGTTGTCAGTGAAGCGCCAAAATCAAACCACCACAAGAGACGGCAACCGGCACCGCCTAAACACCCCGATTACACACCGAAGTTATATCACCAGCCTGAACTATTGAGGGGAAATCAGCACAACATAGCGAGCAGAAACGGTATCAAGCAGGTTCTGCGACATCTCACCGGTTCCGACCCGTCGCTCATTGTGCCTGTTTAACGAAGGCATGCATCTACTCTATTCTGAAGCATCTACCCTATCCTGAAGCATCTACTCTCTCCTGAATATCAACATCAGCCTGACCTTGAGCCGGTTAGCCGGCTGCTTACAGTTGGGTCAATCTGATCGCACAATACTGGTTGTCTGGGTATCCGGATCAAAAACAATATGTGCCAGGCCCCGCTTTAGTTGCGCCATGACCTGCCGGCACTTTTCCTCAAGACTGACATCCTTTGCACCATACTCGGTACCTTCCCTGAGGACAAACTCCTCGATCAAACCCTTCAGTGCCTGCTCAGTAAGTGAATTCCAGGGTATTTGCATAAACTGTCCATATTAACGATGGGTTAATATCCCACCCAGTACTGCCCTGTGCCAACCAGCGTTCCAAAAAAAGAATTTCCGAAAAACTTTTAGTGATAATTCGATCACGTGCAGGACAAATACCCAAGAGATAGCGTATATTAAAATACCACTATCAAAGGGTACCTTAACGTGTCCTTCAATGAAGTCACAGGGAACATACTCATTATTTCCTGGGATACTGAGTCTACCAGCCAGTTGCGATCTCATCTGCAAAAGACTGACCTCATTGTGGTAGACAGCAATCACCTTGAAAACCTACCCCAACGAATCAGCCAGCAGAAGATCAATATCGTCATCATTATCGCTGGCCTGGATACCAGTTCGGCAACCGAAATTGCACTGAAAATCAGGCGTCAATCCAGAGTGGGCTTGGTATTCATCTCTTCGGAGTACTCAATCGAAGAAAAAATCAGTCTTTTGGAATCCGGCATCGATGAATATTTTGAAATCAGCGTCCATCCAAGAGAGTTCTTGGCAAAATTAAAAAACTTTCTGCGTCATACCAGACCATCCAGCCGCATTCGGCAGTATCAGCGTCATATTCGGCTAGCCGACTGGCATTTCAATTTTAATGAGCGACGGATTACCGACCCCCTGGAACAGGAACAAAATCTATCGCGATCAGAGAGCAAGTTATTGCAGACTCTGGTAGACCATCGAGGTGAGGTACTATCTCGAGATCATCTAATGCAGAGCGTCTGGCGTCGCCCCTGGCATCCCAATGATCGTTCCATCGATGCACTTATTGCCCAGCTTCGCAAGAAACTGGCCGCCTTTGGCCATGCAGCACCGACGATTAAAACACTTCATGGCTCCGGTTACCTATTTGTTTCACCTAGAAAGTAGCCACCGCTTGTCGGGAAATTTTAAGGTAGTTGCTGCACATCAAGCTGTCGGAGTTGCTTCTGCTCCAAATGGGTAAAATCAAAAAGATCACGATCCAGGAGTTGAGACGGCGCAATATCGGACAGCGCCTTAAATAGGGTTTCAATCCGGCCAGGATAGTGTCTTTGCCAGTTATTTAACATTTCCTTAATGACCTGACGCTGCAAATTGTCCTGCGAACCACAAAGATTACAGGGAATAATCGGATAGGCCTGTAATTCGGCATAATCGATCAAGTCCGCCTCCTTACAGTAAGCTAAAGGGCGAATCACGATATTGAAACCATCATCTGAGAGTAACTTGGCTGGCATGGCTTTTAACTTCCCAGCATGAAACAGATTAAGGAACAGCGTTTCGATAATGTCATCTCGATGGTGCCCGAGCGCGATCTTGTTATAGCCGTTTTCCCTGGCGAAACGGTAAAGAATTCCACGCCGAAACCGGGAGCACCAGCCACAATAGGTCTTTCCCTCGGGAACCATCTCTTTGACCAGGGAGTAGGTGTCCTGTTCCAGGATCCGGTAATCTACCCCTTCTGAGGTAAGGTAATCTGGCAGGACATTTTCCGGAAAACCAGGCTGTTTCTGATCCAGGTTAACCGCCAGCAGATCGAAATTGATTGGCGCTCGTTGCTGCAGTTTCCTTAATATATCCAGCATCGCAAAAGAATCCTTGCCACCGGACAGGCACACCATGATCCGGTCACCTTCTTCAATCATGTTATAATCTGCGATGGCCCGTCCGACTTCACGACGAAGCCGTTTTTCGAGCTTTTTCCCTTCTCGAATTTTTTTCGCCTGAACGGACAAATCTGGCATAGGACCACACTTTATGAAACCAAAAGCATTTTACACTGACCGATGCGGCATAGGAATGGCCAGGCTGAAATCAACGCTTCGAACGCTTCTGCTCGCGCTCATTGTTTTTATAGCCCCTGTCAATGCTCTGGTGATTCTCCAGTATCACCACATTGATACTGACACGCCGGCAATCACCTCCACTGCCCCAGACATTTTCAAGGCCCATCTTGAATATCTAAAAACTCACGGCTACACGGTGGTGGACCTTGAAGACGCATTACAACAGGAAAACAGTGTCACTGATCCATTAGAGCGCACCGTCGCTATCACTTTTGATGATGCCTACATCAGCATCTTCGAAACGGCTTTCCCGTTGCTAAAGCAATATCGGTACCCCTTCACTCTATTTGTGTCTACGGATTTTATTTCCAAAAACCCAGTCCAGTATCTTTCCTGGCAACAGCTATCTGAAATGGCAGATTCCGGTGCCACAATCGCAAATCATACCCGTAGCCATCTGCATATGGTCCGGAAGAAGTCAGGCGAAAGCGACGCAGCCTGGCTACTGAGACAAACCGAAGAGGTCCAACAGGCACAGCGTATCATTGAGACCAACCTGGGCAGCAGTTCGCGCCTGTTAGCACTACCCTATGGAGAATATGAACCGCGTCTTATTTATCGCCTCAAAGCCCTGTCTTACTCTATTTTTGGCCAGCAAAGCGGTGCCGTATCAACGACTGACCTGCCCATGGTTATCCCAAGGTTTCCCATGGGTGGACGCTATGCTGACCTGGCAACATTCGGTACCAAGGTGAACACTCGCGCCTTCCCGGACCAGGGCAAGGTTATCAATCCCATACTGTCAAAACACCAGACACGGCCGTTGCTTGGCCTCAGCTTTCCGCCAGGAAACTGGCGTTTGACGGATCTGGCATGCTATGGACCGGGTGGGAGATTAACCCTCATAAAAACCTCAGCCACTTCCTTTGCTGTGCGCAGCCCACAGGATTTAAGCCCTGGACGATCCAGATACAACTGCACCATGCCCGACCAGAATGGACGATTCTTTTGGTACTCACAAATCTGGATGATGAAGCGAGCCGACGGTACCTGGTATCCAGAACCGTGAGAACTAGGCAAGCCCTCTTAACACGCTGATCGGTGACTGGTGCACCAGGGACCGCGTTGCTGCTACTCCTATTGCCCCAATCAAAATGGCACCCACAAGGGGTCCAAGCACCCACAAAATCAGGCTGGGCGAGTAACTCAGATTAAAGACTTGCTGCTCCAGCATAAAAACCGTGAATTCAGCGCCAATGGCAGCCAGTATTCCTGCGAAGAACCCTAGCGCCAGAAACTCTATCGACAAACTGCCCAAAACCAGTCTCTGGGAAGCCCCTAGCGTCCTGAGAATAGCAAACTGTCCCATTCTTTCATCCATACTGGCTTGCACACTCGCCAGCAAAACCATTGCCCCGGAGGCCAAAATCAGTATGGATACAAACTCAATAGCCAGGGTCACCTGGGTAATAATCCGATTAATCTGGTCTATCAAGGCATCCACCTCAAGAACCGTCATAGTGGGATGGGCTTTTATCAAATGATTGAGGACCAGCTTCTGTTCTGGTTGCAGATAAAAACTGGTCATGAAGGTACTGGGAAAATCGCCCAGGGAACCGGGCGACAGTATAATGTAGAAATTAGGTCGCAGATTATTCCAGAACACGGTCCTGATGTTGGCCACCTCTGCTTCCAGTTCGCGGCCTTCAATAACAAAGACCAGCTTATCTCCGACTCCGATACCATTTCGAACCGCATAATCTTGTTCCACGGATACCAACGGGCCACCATGGTAGCTATCGTCCCACCACTGACCGGCAACAATTTCATTTTCCGGTGGAAGCTGCTTCGCCCAGGTTAAGTTGCGTCCCGAACTCGCTCTTGGTGTCCTACCATCCGATGGCTGTTGATTGTCTTGTTCAGCCCTTGATGATCTACCATTAATACTCCGCACCCCACCTCGGATCATGGGGTATAACGGCTGGGCCATAACCTCATTGGCGGTCAATATTGAACGGATAGATTCAACATCCTCTGGCAAAATATTCAGCGCAAAATGATTGGGTGCATCTACAGGAATCTGGGTCTGCCATTCCTTGATCAAAGAGGTCCGGATAAGAAATAGAACCAGCAAAATCATAATAGCAAGGCCAAAAGTCAGTATCTGAACCGCATTTTCTCGACCTCTCCGTTGCATCCCGGCTAGCGCCAGCCGCCAGCTGCTGCCGGCTTGCATGCCAATAACGCGCCCGGAGTGAATAAACCAATAGGCGAGCAGCAATAATATAGCCCCGGCTAGCAATCCACCGGAAAAGATCAGCAGCGTTAAGGTCAAGTCACCACTGTACCACCACATTAAAGCCAATGTGCCGCCACCACCCGACAAGTACGCCACGACATCGTTAACCCTGCTGGGTGCGACATCGCGACGAATGACCCGGACAGGATCTGCAGACCTTAATTTCTGTAACGGTGGAAATGCAAATGACAACAGGCACACCATGCCGGTAATCATCCCGACCCAGATCGGCTTCAAACCAGGCGCAGGCAATTCTACAGGAATCAGTGGTCCGAGCACCGTGATTACCCCCACCTGCATGAGATATCCAATCATAGAACCAATCGCAGTCGCCATAATGCCAATGACCAAGAATATCCACAAAAACAGTCGATCAATATTAGCCGGTGTCGCCCCCAGGGTTTTTAATATGGCAACATGGTCGAAATGCCGATTGGAATAACGCTGAGCCGAAAGGGCAATAGCAACACCTGCCAATACCACGCCCAGTAATCCGCCTAACAACAAAAAACTCTCAGCCCGTTGCAGTGCATCACCTATGCTTTCAGCACCCTCCCGGGCACCGATCAACCGACTGTCATCTGGCAATCTCGGGGTCGCCCAGGCTTCAAATTCATCAAGATCCCGGGAATCACCTGAAAACAGATAGCGGTAAGTCAACCGACTGCCAGGCTGAGCCACTTCCGTTGCCTTGACATCGCTAAGGTTCATCAACAGTCTTGGGCCAGCTGAGCTAAAGCCACCCCCTCTATCGGGTTCTTTCAACAACACCCGAGTTGCCGCGAAATTGGCACGGCCCAACTCTACCGAGTCTCCGGGAGATAAACCCAGAGAGGGGAATAACCGACTTTCCAGCCACACTTCTCCCGCTTGAGGACCTCGCTGAACGGGCGATCCGCGTTCGAATGGGGCCCATCCCGCAATTAACTTACCGCGTAGCGGGTAATTCTCATCCACGGCCTTAACAGCCGTAAACTGGGAACGGTCCTGGGCGAACGCCATGGAAAGAAAAGACAGTGTTTTAGCCTGATTGAGACCTAACTCATTGGCTTTTACGAGAAACTCCTCGGTTATTGGACGTGGACTGGATATGACCTTGTCGGCCGCTATAAATGAAGCTGACTCCAGAACCAAGGCCCGCTGGAGGCGATCTGCAAATAACGTAATGGTCGTGACGGTGCTGACCGCGACAATCAAAGATGCCAGCAAAAGCGTAAGCTCGCCGGCCCGCCAATCGCGCCACAGTAATTTAGCCGCTAGCTTGATCAAGTGTCCTCACCCGTACCTGCACCCGCACCCGCAGAAATGGTATCGATCACCCTACCGCCTTCTATTACTATGGATCGATCACACCGATCAGCAATCCGCTGGTCATGCGTCACCAGTACCAGCGTGGTAGCAAACTCAGCATTCAGTGAGAACAATAATTCGATAATGGTTTCACCCGTTCGGGTGTCCAGATTGCCCGTCGGTTCGTCAGCAAAAAGGATTTTGGGCGATGATTCGAAGGCCCGAGCGATTGCGACCCGCTGCTGTTCACCCCCGGACAGCTGTCTCGGGTAATGGTTCTCCCTTGCCGATAGCCCTACCCTTGCAAGCAGGTCTCGGGCACTGGCTTCAGCACCCGCCTCTCCCCGCAGCTCTGCCGGCAACATCACATTTTCTATGGCGGTCAGGCTGCCAAGCAATTGGAAGGTCTGAAATACAAACCCAACCAAATCCGCCCGCACTCTGGCTCGGGCTTCTTCATCCATCTCAGTTATGATTCGATATGTGTCCAGACAAATATGACCTGAACTCGGGGTATCCAAACCTGCCAACAAACTTAACAACGTTGTTTTTCCTGATCCTGAGGAACCGACAATGGCAACTGATTCACCATAGTTGATTTCAAGGTTAATCCCTTTCAATATAGTCAGTTCACCTTCACCCGTTACAACGGTCTTTCGTACTTCTGAAGCCTTTATCATGCGTATTCTCAACTTCTCTGGTTTCACCACCATTTGCACAAAACTGATGCAGCCGGCTCACCATTTCATTCGTCTCGCGCTCATAGTATGCCTATCCAGCTCGCTTGTCACAGCTGAGCCATCAAAGTCTATTCTGGTTTACGGCGACAGTATCAGCGCTTCCTATGGAATGGATCCAAAAGAAGGTTGGGTACAACTGTTTTCCGATAAGGTGGAGCAGGAGTTTACCCAATTTAAAGTCATCAACGCTAGTATCAGTGGTGAAACAACGGGCGGTGGCCTGGTTCGAATCAGACAATCTCTGAAGACTTATCAACCCGACCTGGTGATTGTTGAATTGGGCGGCAATGATGGCCTAAGAGGGTATCCGACTGCCAAGATTAAGGACAATCTCACTGAAATCATCAAGCAGTGCCAGCAAGCAGGTGCAGATGTACTGCTGATCGGTATGATTCTGCCGGCTAACTATGGGTACCGGTACACCCAGGCTTTCCAGGACATTTATAGTGAGGTCGCGGACCAAAACCAGCGCATTTATTTCATTCCTTTTCTATTACAGGGACCGACTACACCGAGAGCACTCCTGCAGCCAGACGGCATCCACCCAACAGCAGAGGCCCAGCCGATGATACTCGCAAACGTGTGGCCCATCCTGCGGAACTGGCTAAACTCTAACTGAGCAAAGCCCGTTGTGCTTGCCAGTCCGGCATCTTATCCGTTAGTAATTGATAAAAATTGGCATTGTGACTGAAGTGCACGAGATGACAGAGCTCATGGATGATAACGTAGTCAATCACCCGCAATGCATGTTCAACTAGCCTGCTATTCAACGTAACCACACCGGAAGAACTGCAACTTCCCCATCGCGATTTCATCTTGCGGACAATCATACCGCTGCAGGAGGGACCCTCGGGAAAGTCTTTCTGGCAGTGGTTTAATCGCTCGGCGAATATCCGTTTGGCTTGCTCAGCATACCAGCGGTCCAAGATTCGCGAAACAGTCGTTATCGATTGGGGTTTCCTACAGAACAGTTGTAATTCACTAGCGGATAGCTGCACCTGCACCTGGTTTGCGACTCGCAGGTTCAGGCCATAGTCGATGCCCAGAAAGCGCTGTGTGCTACCTTGAGTATAGGACCTTACCCGGGGTTTGGGCCGTTGGGCGATTTTACTGAGACTGCGTTGTAACCAAGGTAGCCGGCTACTGATAAATCTCTCGATCTCCTGAATAGAACATCGATGTGGATATCGACATTCAATGCTTGAGTCAGCATGAACAATTAAGGCAAGACTGCGTCGCCCAGACCCCCGTAGTGCAACCACATGTTCTATCGAATCCACAATGACACGCAAATTCTCTGTGCCTGGCACGTTAAAATCTGATAGCAGCGCTATTGAGCTTGCGCTGAACCACCACGGCAATCCGGTGAGACTGGCGGTGCTTCTGCTTTTAGCTTCCATTCCTCGTCAGTATAGGTATGCAAAGCCAGGGCATGAATATCATGGGCCAATACTTCGGCTAAAATACGGTTAACCTGCTGATGCCGCTGCACCAGACGTTTACCCTGAAACTCCTGGGTGACGATAACGACCCGAAAGTGACTCTCCGAGCCGTCCGGCACATTGTGCTGACCACTTTCATTGTCCACCTGCAGGAACTGGGGCCTCAGCGCATCTGTCAGCAACTGTTTTATCTTTGCCTGAATCAACATATCAACCTTTCTCCTTTAATTCCCAGACCCCATCCCAACTGACCGAAGGCGGTGATTCGATCAGGCTTTTGCAACGATTCACAAAGGTTAACGACGGCCCATCATCGGCTACCAGAGATAGACAGGTATTAAACTCATGCAGCGCTGTTTCGAAATCTCTCTGCCGATAGGCCGCTAGCCCCTGATTATACTGGTTAACTAAATCCGCTGTAACGCCCATTGTGGCATTCTTTCGATCAAGCAACTGATAGACCCTGATTGGTTCGGACTTGCCCACTACCCGAATCATATCCAGGTCACGAACATCAACATGTTGCTGACATTGGAGATAGGTCGCCTCAGAGATCATCACATCCGAGGCAAAGGCTTTGTTAGCGCCTTCCAGCCTAGACGCCAGATTGACCGCATCACCCATCATCGTATAGTTGGTTCTCTGCACAGAACCCATATTGCCAACCACCATGGCACCGGTATTGACACCCATGCGAACATCGACACGAGGCCGGCCTTCAGCAAGCCATTGATCCCGAAGCGAAATCAACGCATGATTCATGTCAATACAAGCAAAGCAAGCGAGTTTCGCATGCTCGGGTTGCGCCACCGGCGCGCCCCAAAAAGCGATGATGGCATCACCCTCAAACTTGTCTACGGTACCCTGGGCAGCGATGATGATATTACACATCTGCGTCAGGTAATCGTTCAGCAACTGGACTAAATCAGTGGGGGTCAGCGTTTCGGAAAAACTGGAAAAACCAGCGATATCGGAAAAAAAAGCCGTCATGACCCGCTCTTCACCGCCAAGCGTCAGCTTAGTCGGGTCTTTAACCAGGTCGGCTACCACTGCCGGGGAAAGATACTGGCCAAACGCCTCTTTTATGAACGCCTTCTGCCCGATTTCATTTAAATAAACACGACCATTGATGACGATAAAAGCCAGCATTAACGCAAGCAACAGATAGCTCATTGACAGCACCAAGCCATAAAACACATAAACCCCACTAGCAGCGACGACAAATACCACCAGGTCAGCGCTAATCAACAAATTCCGCCGGAGGGGAGCTGAGATAAATGAAGACGCGAGCAGGGGTAACAACAGCAGACAAGCGACCATGACTTCAAGCCAGAAAGGTGCGGCCTTTAACTGACCTCCTTCCAGTAGAGTCTCAATTTCACTGGCGATAATATTGACACCAAATATATTGCCCACGGTCGTTTCAAATTCATCGTGCGCCACCTCAGCAACCTCACCAATCAACACGATCTTATCCTTGACCAACACGGCGAGTTCCGCCAGTTCCGCTTCATCCAGGGCAAAAAGAATATCGGCAGCGGATAAGCCAGTAACCTGATGGCGTCTGACAATGCCTTCTCCTGATGCCGATGCCTCCAGAGCCGGATAATCGATATAGAGATCATTAAACTGATCCAATTCAATGATCAAGTCATCACCGATATGCAGCTTATTATTATGCAGTCGAGGTTCCACCCCTCGCATCATCGCCACCGCCTTAACGGAAATTGGCCAGGCATTCACTGCAGCCACTTCCGGATAGATCCTCAAACGCACCAAGGTTTCTGACAGATCACTGTTGGAAGAGATATTGGTGTAGCCCGATTCAACTTGTTGTTCAAACACCGGGATGGCCGTATTCATCTGCTTGAATTGTTCCCTTTCAAACACGGCCTGGGAGCCCAGCAGAATGTTACCGGCATCGCTTAACGCGTCTGCCAGGACCCCATCTTCGCCATAAGCACTGTTGAAATCCAGCAACATGTCAACCAAGATGACCGCTGCACCCATATCCCTCAATCTGGATATGATCGTGGCCAAGTCTGTTCTACGCAGCGGGTAGGCACCATACTCGGTGTAAAAATCTTCGTCCGTATAGACAACCCATACGTCTTCATTAACCTGGATAATATCTTCATCGCCATGCACGGTGCGAAGCAGGTGGCGATAGGATAGGGTCTCATCTTCAATAATTGAAAATGCTTCAGTAAATTCAAGCAGCAGAGCCAAGGCAAACAACCCAATCACAATAGGGATATCAAACCGGGTTGTCAGCCTCTCTAGGAATTTACGCACAGCTTTTCCGTAGCAAAACACTCGCAACAGTCCATTTCCGCCCTTTCATATCACTTTCGTATCACTTTCATACCAAAAGCCTGTCGTTGCCCGTAGCGCTGGTTTCATGGGCTGGCAGAAACAGGGAAGTCTCGGAAAATCTTTGCCTCTTTTTTCTGAAGCTCGGTCAATCCAAGCCTGGAATAACTACGCACCAGCAGCGGGCGCATATCATTATCATCGAATTCCTCAGAAAAATAGCCCCGATAGGTATCCATCACAGCGACCAGCAAACCCTCGCTTTCGAGGATTCCCGCCTGGGCAAACAAATCACTGTCATAGACTGCCAGGTCATTCTCGATTTCAATTTCCTGTACTGGACTAAGCCAGTCAAAACGACTGGCTCTCCTGGGAGAATAAACGACCTGACCAGCACGGATGGTCTCAACTTTAAAAGTATGCGCACCCTCGCTTACTCCAGAGACGGTGTAACGAACCATGTTACCCTCTTCCGGGCCAACCAGTTCCACCACTTTATCGTCTATGGTTAATCGATAGGTCGTTCCCGGGCAAGCAATATTCCAGACCAGGTCAGGATGAGTGGCAGATAATGCCAGAGAGCGAGCCGCCTTTACCTCGTCGCTGCATTTAATAGCAGGTCTGCGGAGCATGGTATACCGTTGCGCCTTGGCGAATTTATTGGCAATGCCATCGTATAAAGTGGCCTCATTACTAAAAGGATCCGTCTTCACGCCTTTAACGAATGCCAGCCCTTCGGCCAGCACCTCGACCGAACTAGCCGGTCCAATAGTTCTCGATAAGCCGGATTTTTGGTTTACGAAAGTACCCCGACCATCTGCTCCGGTTCGAATTTTATAACCAGCAAACACATATTTAGTTCGGGTTATGCGCTTCCAGCGATCACCATCTCTTGAATACTCGATATGACCATCCGGTTCTAGCAACCGGCCAACAGGACCTGGCGCAGCAGCAACAGGGTGGACGACTGAAATGACTAAAAACGTAACGAAGGCAAAACAGCCCAATGCTCTTTTGGCGTAATCCATAACATTCCTCTCAAAAAGGCTAAAGACAATCCGCTTGGTCTTCATTTGAATCGGGCCAAAAGCAATTGCCTCCACTCCTAAACCACTTCAAATGCCTCTTAGTTCAATTTAGTTCAATGGGTTTTCGGTGATTTCTATCTAACCACGACGATATCGCAACCAACATTTATTTTTATCATACCTGATGTAGGACTCATTATCCTAAAGCAGATCAGGGCCATGACTGCAAACCTTGCCAAGGCAATGGCCTCAAAATCCCGCGGGGTTAATTCTCTTCGCTCAAAGGTTGCCCTTAGGGTATTGTGAAGCCCTTTACACACGGCGGTAAGCGCACCTGTTTAATAGCACGGCGCAAAAATCGATCTATCTTGACATTCAATCCGCACGCAACACTATGCCATTACCTGAAACTTGAGGTATTATCTAAAGTCCTAACCCAGTCGCTTTTAATTGCCCATGATTACAGTGCTATCTCCTGCAAAAACACTTGACTATGATTCTCCCATTCGAATCAAAAAAACCTCAGAGCCACGTTTTCTTCGTGATGCCTCATCATTGGCCCGACTAATGAAAAAAAAGTCTGCCAAGGATTTATCCGGCCTGATGAATATTAGCCCGAAGTTAGCAGACTTAAATGTCGAAAGATTTCAAAACTGGTCCAATTCAAACCAGGCTAACGAGAAACGCCAGGCTTTGCTTGCCTTTAAAGGCGACGTCTATCTGGGACTGGAGGCAGATTCGTACAGTGCACGGGATTTTAATTTCGCGCAAAAAAACCTGCGCATTCTCTCCGGTCTGTATGGACTGCTTAAGCCGCTGGATCTAATACAACCCTATCGCCTGGAAATGGGCATTCGACTTGAAAATAATAAAGGCAAAGATCTATATCAATTCTGGAACAAGACGATTGCCTGTGCACTGAGCCAGGAACTGGCAGAACACCGCAATAAAACATTGGTTAACCTGGCCTCAATCGAATACTTCAAGGCGGTAGATCTGAATTTTTTGCCGAATAAAGTCATTACACCGGTATTCAAAGACTATAATAAAGGAACTTATAAAGTGCTCAGTTTCTTCTCAAAGAAAGCCCGTGGCATGATGGCAACTTATATCGTCAGGAATCGTATCAATCAGCCTGAAGCCCTTAAGTCCTTTGACACAGATGGCTATCGTTATTCAGAAGAACTGAGCAAAGATAACCAGTGGGTGTTCACGCGCAAAGCGTGATCTGAATTGCAGGAAAACTTACTCGGTATTATCGTTAATCCTATGTCTGGGAGGGATGTCAGACGGGTTGCAGCACGGGCCAGTACCAGCACACACTATGAAAAGCAGCAACAGGTCACCCGGCTAGTACTGGCGGCGCTGGAGCATGGCGTTGCCCGAGTTTTCCTAGCTGACGAGCCTTTTCGGATCAGTTCTAGAGCCGTCGAGCATCTACCGCAACGATCTCACGTTGAAGTCTTAAAATACCCACTCACCCACACCGCAAGGGATACCGAAACCATGGCCGACTTGATGTGGGCTGAAGGGTGTAGAACTTTCATCGTTCTCGGTGGTGACGGGACTAATAGAATCGTTGCCCGCCGCTACCCTGAAGCAACCATTCTGCCCTTGTCTACTGGTACAAACAATGTCTTTCCGGTCTCTATAGAGGCTTCTATTGCTGGCGCTGCAGCGGGTCTCATCGCCAGTCAACAACTACGATTTCAGGAAACCTGCAATCGCTGCAAACAAATCCACCTGCTAGCCAACCCGGCTGCTTCAAGCCAAGCCGATATTGCGTTAATTGATGCTGTGCTACTCAAGGATGATGACCTTGGCTCTTTATTGCCCTTCTCAGCAAAGAAACTGTCGACCTTGGTGTTGACTCGAGCAGAACCTGCATCTGTCGGCTTATCGCCCGTCGGCGGCTACCTAAAAGCGTGCGGACATCATGACGACTTTGGCCTACTGGTTGAATGCTCAGATGCGGGGAAAACCAAACTCACGGTTCCCATATCACCCGGGCTCTGGCAAGAGGTTGGAGTCGAGGATTTTCAACGGATTGAACTGGATAGAACCATCCCGGTGAATGGGGATGGCATTCTTGCCTTCGACGGTGATCGCAGCATCAGCCTGGGACAGTCCGATACTGCGATACTGAAAATTTGCCGCGATGGCCCCTGGATCATCGAGCCTGAGATCATCATGCATAAAGCATCTGCACGGGGTTTACTAAACAGACTTGATTAAGCCTGGACAGATTTCTCTCATCGGCATTGAAATGCTACCATTCAACCTCTTGGGTTGGTAAGTCAGCTATGTCCACGCGGCAATACATTACAGTCAGTTTATTTTTTATAGCAAATTTAGCTCTGTCCCCACTGATTTCCGGAGAAACGAACCAGACCCTGATGTGGTCCGATGGCACTCGCTACGTCGGTGGAACGCAAAATGGCAGAAGACATGGACGAGGCACCATTTACTGGCAGGACGGTACCCGCTATATCGGAGAATTCAAGGCAGACAGGAGGCAGGGTGAAGGGCTCTTGATTTTACCCGATGGAACGACCTATCGAGGCTTATTCGATAATCATGTTTTGATCTCTGACCATGCGCCAGAACCCGGTATTGAGGCTAAGGCTCCGGAAGATGAAGATCCCGAAACCCACTCTGAAGTCAATGATGTGGATGCCCGGACTCAACGCGAGATCAAAGATCTTCTTGATCTTTGGGCAGCAACCTGGATGAGCCAGGATGCCAAGCAGCATCTTTCCCTTTATTCTTCGGAATTCCAGCCACAAAATAATCAATCCGTTCCGGTCTGGGCGCTTAACCGTAAAGAACGTATTCTCTCGCCAACCTATATCCAGATTGACCTTACTTATGACGCGTTAACCTCACCGGCAACGGATGTAGTCGATGTTGCAGTAAAGCTGTCCTACCGATCTAATACCTATCGGGAAATCAGTAATAAAATTATGCGCGTTCAGAACG
>CAZGCW010000028.1:0-25933 GCA_964524295.1 uncultured Pseudomonadales bacterium | reverse complement strand
ACCTTCATTCATTCCTGTCGATCATTCCTGTCGATAATGCCTGGGGTCATTGGAACCAGTGAGTTGGTCGGGATTGACCATCGGATTGAATTTGCCGAGTAGTGCAGGAAACAGGCGGTATCGGGGGAAATAGAAAGTCCTTTTAGCGGTGCAATCACAAAAAGAATACAGGAAAGGAGGCAAAAGGTATTGACAACGTTGTCATATAGGCATAAAACATAGATGACACCGCTGTCATTTTTGCTTCAGGCAATGCGGAAAAACGATTATAGAATAAGGATCAGGTGGATTTATGATGTCCAGTAGCTATTTATTCAATACCCAGAGTGAGAAGAACGCTGAAGTAATGCTTTCAGTTGTCGTTGGATGCAGTGGTAAAAAAACGGCGGCTCAATTAAAGAAAATGCTAGGCGATGCAGAACATCTGGAGGTCGTCGCGAGTTGCTCGGAGGGTGATGAAGCACTACAGGCCTGTCTTGAACACCAACCGGATTTGGTTTTCTTGGATATCCAAATGCCAGGATTAAGTGCAATCAATGTTGCCGCTAGTCTGCAGTCAAGAAGGATGCCCAAAATTGTGTTTGTTACCGAGGCAGCCTCTTGTACAGGCAATATGCAGGGTCTTTATGCTTTCGATTACAACCTGAAGCCTTTGGACGACCAGACATTAAGCAGTACCGTCACTAGAACGATGGATAGAAAAGCGTGTGTTTCCAGAGGATTGACAATCAATGGGCTTAACGGCGGGGACCCGAAGGTCATGCCACTCGAGCGGACTAGAATCGGAGGTGGTAACCTGGAGTCGCGTCAGAACAGGATGAGTCGTAAGTTATTGGTAAGGGACTCTGGTATGGTTAAGTTAGTGCCCTTTGACGATATTGAATGGGTGGATGCAGCCGGGGATTATATGTGCGTTCATGCCAATGGTGAGACTTTGGTCATGCGTAGTACCCTGCGAGAACTGATGGGCAAGTTAGATGACCGTATATTTGCAAGAATTCACCGGTCCACCATTGTTAATGTTGAAAAGATTGTCAGTTTGACCGCCTTGCCAAAAGGTGCTGGCATGTTGAAATTGTCGGTAGGAAAGTCACTCAAGGTAAGTCGTAATTATCGTGATTCTGTTCGAGGACTATTTCAATAGCATGAACTGAGCCCGGCGTAATCCTTTAGTTCATTTGACTGTCTATCTTCCTATCCTATGCCATCACCCCGTGAAGGCGACTCTGATAAATTGTATGCGTCTAACCAGGCCCAATCTAATGGTGTCCACTTATTTATACTGGAGGAATAAACCTGAGAACTAGGTCAAAATTGATGATGGTTGTTGCCATGATGAGTCTGCTAATGGCCTGCAATGAATCACGCCATCAGCCCTTAGAAGCCAAGATTGATGGGCCATCTGCAGCAGAGATATTGGGTCATCCTGATTACCCAGCATTTTCTTATGGTGGTTATCGTGGCAAAACTCGGGAACGCGTACCTACCCATGCGGAGTTAGCCGAGGATATGAAAATATTGTCCACCATGGGCATTAAAATTGTACGCACTTATAACACTTCTCAGTATGCCCAAGCTGCCAGATTATTGGCAGTGATACGAGAGTTAAAGCGGTTGGACCCGGATTTTCAGATGTATGTGATGCTTGGCGCCTGGATTGAGGCAGAAAACGCCTGGACTGGCGCTGTTAATCATAACAAAGGCAATCTGGAAAATAATACGACAGAGATTGATGCAGCCGTTTCGCTGGCTATTGAGTACGCTGATATAGTTAAGGCGATCGCTGTCGGCAACGAAGCCATGGTGCAATGGGCGACACAGTATTTTGTTTATCCGGAAATAATTCTTAGGTGGGTCAATTACCTGCAGCGGTTAAAACAATCTGGAGTGCTACCGGCTGATCTCTGGATAACCAGTTCGGATAATTATGAATCGTGGGGAGGCGGTGGGGAGCAGTACCGCACAGCAGACCTGAAAGCCCTGATTGAAGCCGTTGATTTTGTTTCTGTTCATACTTACCCATTTCATGACTCCTATTACAATCAAGCCTATTGGGGTGTATTAAGGAACGAGGAACAGCTCCCTGATCGTGACATGATAAACGCGTCCATGTTGCGCGCTACTGAGTATGCTATCCAGCAATATCAAAATGTGGTCACCTATATCGCTAGCCTTGGATTAGAAAAACCAGTGCATATAGGAGAAACCGGTTGGTCTTCAGTATCGGGCGGCGTTTATGGTGAAAAGGGTTCGCGAGCGGCTGATGAATACAAGGAGAAGCTCTATTACCAAGCGATACGAGCGTGGACAACGTCAATGGGGATCACCTGTTTTTATTTTGAGGCATTTGATGAGCAGTGGAAAGCAGGGGACGATCCGGCAAATTCGGAAAATAACTTTGGTTTGATGACGATCCATAATGAAGCCAAGTACGCCCTCTGGGACTTAGTTGACCAAGGCCATTTCGAAGGTTTAACCAGAAATGGCAAAGCCATTGTCAAAAGTTATGGGGGTAGTGAAAAGGCGCTTATGAAGGCGGTACTCAGACCACCGTTCAAGCGTCATATGAATGTCCGGAGGATAACTCATGTCAATCACAACGCGGTTCCAGGTCAGGCTGTTTCGCAGGCAAACTATGTGGTGAGCCATGACCTCATGTTACCTACCGGCGATGCAAATGTGACTTACCCTAGCAGTAGTTTGAAGCTCAATCCCTGGGAGGGAACCAGCACCATAGAGATGTCTAATGAGGGGGTCATACAGGTGGTACCTGGTAAGGGCGATTGGTGGGGTAGTGCCCTGGAGGTTGAGGGTGATACCGGAGAGAATCTTTCTGCATTTGCATCGGGCCAGCTTCATTTCGATATTAGAGGTGATGCTGGGCTTGAATTCAATATTGGTTTTCAAACAGGCGAATACGCAGCAGGAACGCAGGTTAATAACTTCGCGGCCTTCGGGATGAATGCAGGGAACATATTGAGTGAGCAATGGGTAAGTTATTCCTTTCCCTTGACTGAGCTAAACCGGGGCGCTGATTTAACGGACGTAACCAGTGTCTTGTATTTATGGAGCGATGTTCGAGCTGAGCAGAAACGGGTTGATATTAGGAACATCTTTTATTCAAAAGATTAATACAACACGTACTTAGAAGAATATTTAACGAGCGCTACTGGCTGGGTAGCTCGCCTGAAAACAGCTGGGATGGGTATACCGACCTGGAATCACTTTTTCCTATTCGGGTTCCTGTGGCAAACTGGAAGGACATCTTTAAGGGATTGTTCATTGTGAACGAAAGCTTCCCAGGTCCGAAAACGCTCGCGGCACTGAAACGAGGGATACCACTATTCAAAAATGGTTTGAGGTTTGATGCTGAATTAGCCCAAGCTGGACGACGGGGGTTTCGCTCGGTCCGCCAGATTGTAATTGATAAAGCAGAAGGGGATTTTGTCTGGGATCTAGATGGCAGGCGCTATATTGATTTTCAGAATGGTTGGGCCACCAACCCCCTGGGTAACTGTCACCCGGAGATTATAGAGGCTGTCGAGGCGGCCAATCGGCGGTTTGGCTTTCACTTTGATCACCCGCTACGCTACGACCTGGCTGAAATGCTGGCCGACATCATGCCAGGTAAGGCGCTACCGAGAACCAATTATGAAGTGTCCGGTACCGAGGCGGCTGAAGCCGCTGTCCATCTGGCACTGACGCACACAAAGCGACGCTACATCATTACCTTTAGTTCTTCCTACCACGGTATGGGCCTGGCTACCAAAGTCCTTAGTGGGCTTGATGGAGGCTATGGGACCTACCTGGAAGGCTGGGGTGGGGGTGTGATCAAAGCGCCTTATCCCTATAGTGACGGGATTCCAGCTGGCATGAGTGAAGATCAGTACACTGTATATTGTCTCTGGTATCTTGATAATCACATTCCCACCAGTGTTGCAGCGAAAGACAATATTGCCGGTATTTTTATCGAGCCGGGTCTGGCGGAAGGGGGTAACTGGATTCCTTCAACCCGTTTTCTCAAGGGCATCCGTGAGATGTGTAACCGGAATGATTGGTTGATGATATCCGATGAAGTGTTAACCGGCGTGGGCCGAACCGGTCGGATGTGGGGTATTGACCACTATGGTGCCATACCTGACATCCTCGTTTATGGTAAGAATCTGTCCGGGGGCATAGCACCGCTATGTGGAATTTCAGCGCGTGATGACATTATGGGTGATAACAGAGACTTTGCATCGGGTTCGACCTTTGCCGGAATGCCTGCAGGTTGTGCGGCAGCGATAGCAACATTACAGATTTTCGAACGGGACCAGATTATTGACCATGCGCGACGACTCGGACAGATTGCACTTGATATTATGCGTGGCTGGGAGTCGTTCTCCATTGTGCGTCAGGCGCGGGGTAATGGCTTATTATTGGGCGTGAGTTTTTGTAAACCAGACGATGCAGATGCGGCTGAAGAAGACTGGTGGACAGCGCGTGCAGTCCGTTCAAGGATGTTGGAAAACGGTGTTTGGGCAATTTCAGATCACGAAGATACGATCCGTCTTTACCCCGCTCTTAATATGACGGAGGCAACACTCCGGGAAGGATTGCAGATTATGCAGGATGCCATCGCCCAGATTGAAAAACAGGGTCATTCAGAAGGGGATGCGCCAGCCTATCCTTCGGGAGTTTCGGGCTTTTAGGGATGGGTGTTGTTCGATGGGTGTTGTTCAATGAGAGAGTATCTGTGCTTGGGTCGTTAACCCGGAGGCTTGTTCTAGCCGTTTGCCTTGATGCAGGCATAGACCCGCGTATCGAATTTTGGTTTTTCAGCTGAGCCGGGGTGAGGCCAATGCCATGAGGCATTCGAGTTGTTTACAGTTTAAATAGACCCTGCCAGAACGCCATCATGTCGTCATGAAAACCCTTTGCCTGGTTGCCCTGGGAACCAAGCTGGGCCCCCCTCCTGCCATGTCCTGTCTTGACTGAATAGACCATCAGGTCTCGCTCGGTCAGGTTTGGATGAGGCAAAGAAGTTCTCGGGTCAATCAGAGTGCCATCATCATCGATATAGACAGTGAGTGCGCCGGGAGATACCGATGCATCTTCAATCATCTCGACCGGTGTATTGCGGTCAAAACTATGTTGGGCGTCGGCAAACAACCTGAAGCTGGCATCGCCGCCCTGTAATTGTATGGCATGGATGTGCCCTTGAACTTGCTGTGGTAAGCACCATTCGTCACGCTCACCAATCACGGCTCTGATCCGGCTTTGACCTACTATTGGATGCAGGAATTGATGGCCAGACCAGGGATAGGCGGCATAGATACCCCGTAGGTTGAAGCTGTCCTGCCGGTATTGGCTCATACTGGCTGCTGACAGAACCGCCGTGCCACCTCGGCTGTGACCTTGTGCGCCCATGCGGGTTGCATCAATCTCATCTGACTCAAGAAGGGCAGAGGCGGTTGCCAGAACGTCCCAGGCGCTGGCTGCGAAAGTGTATTGGGCCTGGTTGGCAACAGTTGATGTCACTCCACGGGTAGCAAAGGGATCGATCACGCAGGTTGCTATCCCGCTACTGGTGAAGTGTTCTGCCTTGTCAATATGAGAGGGTGCTACACCCAGGCTGCCTGGAACGACAATGACGACTGGAAAAGGCCCTTGACCATGGGGTAGGAACAATTTAGCCAAGATTTCGGCAGATGGGATCTGGTCGGGCTCGTTGATGGTCTGATAATAACTCTGCGGATTTCCGGTACTGATGGCAATGGTTTCTGATTGAATACCAGAGCTGAGGTAAATAGGTTTACTGGCCGTTTCTGTTGTCATACCTGTCTCGTTGTTAGTTCAGTGATCTGCAGGCTAAAAAAACAAAACAGACGAATAGAATAGCCAGTTCATGCGCGCGCAATGCAAATCAGGAATCGACATCCAGTTATAGCACAGAATTGCATTTGTGTTGTGTTCGTGTCGATAGCCTTGATGCTGCCGACCAGCGCAGAGTTTGATCAGGATAACGCGTTGATACCAATGAAGCGCTTAAGGGTTAAATCGATAAGTCTGTTTTCGGGTTGCATCAAAAGGGTATTAGAGCCTGCCGTTCGAGCGTGCACGTGTTCAAGTAATGTAACTGCTTGAGCCGGTTGGGGTATGGCCTGTTGCTTATGGGTGCCTTAAGTCGTTGAACTAAACGACTAAACTGATGACCAGGTTGTCGGGTCACCGGGAAGGTGGGCGCCTAGATCGGTACCGACTTCCCTGGCAACCAATTGGTTCAGTTTGGTATTCATTTCCATGATCAGGGCTCTGTGTTGCTCGGGATGATAGGCTAGATTCTGCAATTCATGGGGGTCGTTGGTCGTGTCATAGAGTTCCAGGTCGTTGCGACCAACCAGGACTTCCCAGGTATCCGCAAAGTGATGGTCGCCCGGAGTAAACCACCGGGAAAACTTGTAGCGACCGTCGTATATTCCTCTACCGAGCGTGCGCGAGTCGAACTGGATGAAATCCTCTGGGAAGTGGAACTGTCTTGCCGGCCCCCCTAGATCCTCAGCTCTTTTTGCGGACATTCTGATTTTGTCCAGGCGCGGATTACCCTGTGTCGTGTTACTGAAATTGACCAGCAGTTCCTGACGTGGGTGGCTGTTATTTTTGCCTAAAACAAACTCGCTATGGTCATAGCCTTTGAGGACAGGATCCTGCCCCAGCGGATTTTCTCCCACTAAGCCAAGTAAGGTCGGTGTGAGGTCCAGAGCACTGAATAATCGCTTCGAACTGATGCCCGCTGAACCTTGTGGATGGCGGATGGACATAGGGACATTAATATTTTCACGGTACATGAAGGGTCCCTTGTGGCGGATGCCGTGGGCACCCGCCATTTCGCCGTGATCTGAGGTCATAACGACGATCGTGTTGTCGCTTAGACCGGTGTTGTCTAAATATTGCATAAGCGAACCGATGATTAGATCTGAGTCGAGCAGGCAGGCAGCGTAGTAATTGAGCACCCTTTGGTGTGCCGGAGCATCATTAGGGTCCAACTGGCCATAGAAGTATTGTGCCTGGTCGAGAAACAACTGCTGTGCTTCCGGTTTGCTTGAAAGGTCGTCACCAAAACTCGCCGGGAGTTCAAATCCGAAGTCATGATTATACGGGTATTGATCTTTAGCCGGCGCCATGTCACTGACTAGACCCGGTCGCAGGCGGGTGGCGGCCTGGCGGCCATTGGCATCTAACCACATGACATCGTGAGGGTTGTGAAAATTAATGGCCAGAAACCAGGGGGCATCGCCGTTATCCTGTCGCTGCCTGTTCATAAAATCCTGGGCATCGGCCAGGATATCTTTGTCATCGTTTGCACCTTGATAAACGAGACCCCCAGTGTCTTTACCATTTTGCCATTCATCAAAGCCGAACGATGTTAATGCTTGTCGATTGCCGGCGCCTTCAGATTGGTTCACTGATGATAAATGCCACTTACCTTTATAGGCAGTCTTGTATCCAAGTGCCTTGAACCGTTGGCCCAAGGTAGGCGTTTTGTGCGGATTTAGATCAACTGCCCCGTCACCATAACCCGGATTATTGAATAGACGTGTTTTTTGGACATGTTGCCCGGTATAGATAACAGAGCGTGAAGGTGCGCAAGAAAGAGAGGCAATATGATATTGTTCGAAAGCGACCGCTGAGTCATCGAACTTGCGCCGGGCAGGTAAGATGAGGTTTTCCGGCAAGGTCAATCTGGCGCGTTCCTGGTCAGTGACAATGATCAGCACATTTTTGCGATTGGCTGTCTTTTTGTCGATACTCGAAGACTTCATCGACGCGCCCAGGGTGGGGCCCAGCAGTGCTGTAGAAGCCGCGGCTGCTGCAAGGCTTTTGGATACCTTTCTTCGAGTTATTTTCATGTCCTTCAATCCTTTTCCAGTTCGCGTCGACTTCCCAAATGAATGGTTAGATTATCATTTGCACCAGTATGACCTACCTGGTTTTTGTGTGCCAATAGATCGTTTGCGCCACTGTGGGTTGTGGCCGGCTACTTGGGGATGGTTCCTATAGTAAGGCCTTTCAGTTGCTGTATAAGGTAATGATCATACCGGCTCATTGCTGGCGACCTTAACCACTCGGGTCAGTCTGTTGTCTATAGACATTCATTCAGGTTCACGAATCCAGGGGAGGTGTTTTCGGGTGCATTGAATATGACCAGAGTGCGGGTGGCTAGATGTGAGTCCTTATTTAGCCTGAGTCACGAAGTGGTTCAGCTTGGGAATTTCTATCCGATCATGGTTTTCCTGCCATGCCCAAAAGTTGACCTCTTCGGATATTGATGATTAATTCTTCTTATTACTTAATTCTTTAATTGGAGGATAGGGTCATGGTGACTGCTTCAGCACAAATTAGGGCGCGGTTGAATCATCCATTAATAGATGGTGATTCACATATTATTGAATACCTGCCGGTTCTTATGGATTACATTAAGCAGGCGGGTGGGGCCGATGCCGTGACTGATTTTCGCAAGCATATGCGTGGCGGCAGACAGGGTCGCGGCTGGTATCAGATGGATTGGGAGCAGCGGCGTGATACGCGTTCAGTGAGAGCACCCTGGTGGGCACTTCCGACTAAAAACACGCTTGATCGCTGCACCGCGATGCTGCCAAAGCTCTATCATTCTAGGATGGATGATTTTGGATTGGATTATGCGGTGCTTTATCCCACCACGGGGTTAGGATTCCACAGTATTCCTGATCAGGCCTATCGGCAGTTGGCCTGTCATGCCTACAACGAATATGCGGCTGCGGCTTATGATGAATATCAAGACAGAATGACCGTCGCTGCCGCCATACCATTGCACACACCAGAAGAGGGTATTCGAGAGCTGGAACATGCTCATGCTCTGGGGTTGAAAGTGGCTATGATTCCCTCTTTTGTCCGCCGACCCATACCCCAGGCGGCAAGGACTTACCCTGAATTGGAAAATCAGCTTTTCTGGCTCGATAATTTATCCATCGATAGTGAACATGATTATGACCCGTTCTGGGCCCGGTGCATCGAATTAGGGTTTCCTGTTGCAGCACACTCTGGTGGCATGGGCTTTCATGAACGCAGCTCAATTTCTAATTATATGCATAACCACATGGGGCACTTTGCCGCCGCAGGAGAAGTTCTTGCCAAAGGCCTGCTGATGGGAGGGGTTACCTATCGCTACCCAGATTTACGAGTGGCTTTATTGGAGGGGGGCGTGGTCAGCGGAGCCCGGCTCTATACTGATATCGTTGGACGATGGAAGAAGCGGAATCCAGCAGGGCTGGAGAACCTGAATCCAGCCAATATTGACCTGGCTAAAGCACAGGAATTGTTTCAACAATATGGCGATGCAGCGACTTTAGCGAAGCTGGAGCAATTGCCAAGTTCTCTGGGTGTCGGCGGACACGACATCCCTCATGAATTGCGAGATGATTTCGCAGCGATGGGTGTTGCCACTGCAGAGGATGTTCGTGACCGGTTTATTCCCAATTTCTATTTTGGCTGCGAATCGGATGATTCCCTGGCATTTACGGCATTTAATCGCAAGGCAAATCCGTTTGGTGAGCAGGTCCGAGCGATTATGAGCTTTGATCTCGGCCATTGGGATGTCCTCAATATGGGGGATGCCGCTGCCGAGGCTTATGAACAGCTCGAATATGAGTTGATAACGGAAGAAGATTTTCGAAACTTCGCGTTCAGTTTCTCGGTTCAGCTATACGCCGGAAATAATCCCGATTTCTTCAAGGGCACCCGTATCGCTGATGCTGTCCAGGCCGAGTTGCAGAGCGGCGGTTAGGCGTCGGTTTCTCGATTGCTGGCTTGGCAGCCAGTAGCGTTGCTTTACACTTTAGCTCGATTGTTATCGGATAGCTTGGCTGCCCGATAGCGACGCTATCGATTGTTTCGACCTGACTAGAATAAAGTGTGCCAATGTCAGGGGACCAATCAAGCGCCTGGCTGCGTCAGGTTGGTGCTGATGAACATAAACAGGCCCATTGGTTGACTCTTTGCTTAAAAGGGAGTCTATTATCACCGCATTGTTCCACCCTGATTGAGGTGGTCCTAGATCAACCTGAATCTAAAAGAGGAAATCGCCGATGAATGTGAAGACATTGAGTTGTCTGAGCTTACTCACGCTTGTGCTCGCGCAGGCCGGTTGTGGTCCCGCTCAAGAGGAGCCAGCCAGGCAACCATCAGAGGTTAAGGCGCCTGCGGTGTCCGGCTTGGCTGCGGTGGCTATTCCGGATAAATATGCTGCCCGAATCAGTCAAGATATTCTCAGCGCGGGCGGCAATGCCGTTGATGCGGCCATTGCAGTTGGCTTCGCACTTGCAGTCACCTTTATCGATGCCGGCAATATTGGTGGTGGCGGTTTTATGACCATCAAGATGCAGGATGAAGTAGCCTTTTTGGATTACCGGGAAAAGGCACCGGCAGCGGCTCATAAAGATATGTATTTGGACCCGGATGGAAACGTCATTGAAAATGTTACGCTGATCGGCAGTCAGGCTGCGGGAGTTCCTGGCACAGTGGCCGGGTTCTGGCAGGCTCATCAGCGGTTTGGCAGCTTGCCCTGGAAGGATTTGGTTTTGCCGGCGATCGAACTGGCCGAAAATGGATTTTTGCCGGCACCTATATTAGTCAACGATATCCATCGTGTTCACGACTGGTTTGGTGATCAGACTAACTTTAATCAGTACTTTGGATCCATCGAGCACAACCAGCTTTTTAAACAGGCGGAGTTGGCAGCGACCTTAAGGCGGATCTCCGAGCAGGGCGCTGATGATTTTTATCGAGGTGAAACGGCGGAAATGATCGTTGCACAGATGAATAAATCCAATGGACTCGTCTCGCCTAATGATTTGAATGATTACCAGGCTGTTTGGCGCAAGCCATTGAGGGCAAAGTGGCGGGGATATGAAGTGATATCATCGCCCCCGCCGAGTTCAGGTGGGTTTGCCGTTATACAATTGCTCAAGATGAAGGATTATCTTGGCGATCTCTTCAAAGACGTTGAACATAACACGGCACAATATATCCACCTGGTTGCAGAGATGGAGAAACGAGTTTTTGCCGATCGAGCTGAATACCTGGGTGACCCTGATTTTATTGATGTCGATATTACGGCTCTTATTGATGATGACTATATTAAACGGCGCGCTGAGGAGGTCAGTGCCACCCGCATTTCCCAACTGGCGGGGGTCACGCCCGGCCTTGAGTCGCCTAATACCACGCACTATTCCATCGTTGATGGGCAAGGCAATGCGGTGTCTAATACCTATACCATTAATTGGAGTTATGGAAGCGGGGTTGTTGTTGAAGGCGCCGGATTTCTCCTTAACAACGAAATGGATGACTTCAGTGCTAAACCGGGAGTACCCAATATATTTGGCGTCGTGGGTGATCAGGCCAATGAAATTCAACCGGGTAAACGGATGCTTTCCTCGATGTCGCCTACCCTATTACTTAAAGAGGGTGACGTTGAAATGGTCTTGGGTACCCCAGGCGGCTCGACCATATTTACCACGGTATTTCAGGTCATCATTAATCTCATCGATTTTAATATGAGTGCAGAAGAAGCGGTTGGCGCGACCCGGTTTCATCATCAATTACTGCCTGCGGACCTGATTACGTACAATGGCTTCACGATTGACAGACCATTGCCGGCAGACACCATTGCCGGGTTGGCTGATAAGGGCTACCGAGCGCTACCTCACGACTACGAATTTGGTGATGTTCAATTAATCATGAAACAGGGTGATTCCTGGGTTGCCGCATCAGACCCGAGGGATAGAGGCGTCTCAAGGGTGTTTGAGGTTGGCGTTCCAGACTCTTAGATTAGTGTTGGGCGCAGGTCATGCAGTGATGGCCTGGGATTTTTTGTTAGTCCTTGGATGGGTCTTTGTCTTGGGTGGTTATCTTGGCCAGCGAAGTCATTTTATGCGCTGTATAATGATCGGTTTAGTGGATTCCATTACAGTGTTCAGGTCATACTCCAATTGAACTGGTTTAGGTTGTGTAGAGAGGATTAAAAATGGATCTAGGGGTTAAAGGGAAAGTCGCCATCATTACCGGCGGCAGTGATGGTATTGGACGAGCAGCAGCAGAAAGGTTATCCGCCGAAGGCGCATGGGTTGCACTGGTGTCCCGAACCCAGGCTAATCTGGATGTGACGGCAAAAGAAATACGCGATAGGACGGGTAACGAAGTGATTGGCATTGCGACGGATGTACGTAGCGAAGCGGCCGTTGAGTCGATGGTAGAGGCTGTTGTTTCGCGCTGGGGTCGAGTTGATATTCTTGTCAATAATGCGGGGACATCTTCGTTTGCACGGTTTGAAAAGATGACCAATCAACAAGTTGAAGAAGATTTTAGCTTAAAGGTAATGGGCGCTATTTATTGCACTCGGCATGCACTGCCGCACCTTAAGAAAAACCAGGGTGCGATTTGTAATACAACGACACCGGGAGGTAAAGCCGCCGGAATGGGTAGCCAGCCAACTGATTTATCAAGGGCTTCAGGGATTTCTCTCACTAAGACCTGGTCCAGGGAATTTGCGGCAGAAGGGGTGCGAGTCAATACGGTGTGTGTGGGGCTGCTGAAAAGTCGCCAACATGTCCTTCGCTGGCAAGCTGCCAATGAAAAAAATGCAACCTACAGCCTGGAGGATCACTACCAAAAAATGGGTCAAAACATACCCATGGGTCGGGTAGGGGAGGCATGTGAAGCGGGCGATATGATCGCATTCCTATGTTCATCTCTGGCAAGTTATATTACGGGTACGGCGATCAATGTAGATGGTGGTTCGTCACCGGTTGTCTAGGCTGATTGAGGGGAAATGGCGCCGGTTGGTTTGATCTGACGATGGCCGATGCCACATCAGGATGAAGCACAAAATCGAGTAGGGCTCCCTATCTTCTGGTTTGACATAGCAGCCCGGCCGGTTCTGCCTGACTACCGGCTAGTCTGGCAGTCCCAGGACGCGTTTGGCTATGATATTTCGCTGAATCTCGTTGCTGCCACTGTAGATGGATGCGGCTCTTGAGAAGAAGAAACGCTTGTTCATCTCTCTTTCTTCAATCGTGAAATTCTCATCGATTCCAAAAGCCCGTGAACCATGAAGCCGGGTTAATAGATCATTGTAGTCCTGTTCCAGTTCTGTGCTCACGACTTTGAAGATCGACGTAGCAGGACCTGGTGTCGCGCCGTCCATAGACTCTGAAACCACCCGTCGTTGGGTTAGGTGTAGTGCCAGTGAGTCCATTTCATATCTGAGGATCTCATCTCGGGTCGCTGCATGATCTATTTTGCCCTGCATCTCGCCCAGGAACGCTTTGGCCATCTCCGGTAAGCTGGATGCCTTCTCTTTGGCGCTGCCGGAAACCAGGGATTCCATGCCCGACCGTTCGTGCTGTAACAGCCTCTTGCCAACCGTCCAGCCACGATTGAGTTCTCCTACCAGGTCCTCCCGTGCAGCCATGGCATGGTCAAAAAAAGTCTCGTTAAAGGGTGATTCGCCGCTGAGAAGTTGAATGGGTTTTACGGTGACTCCCGGTTGATCCATGGGTAACAACATGAAACTGATCCCTTCATGCTTGGATGCCTGTTTGTCGGTACGTACCAGAATGAACATCCAGTCGGCATGGTGGGCTCCGGAAGTCCAGATTTTTTGGCCATTGATAATATAATGGTCACCTTCCAGTTCGGCTTGCGTCTGCAGGCTTGCCAGGTCTGAACCAGAACCGGGTTCGCTGTATCCCTGGCACCATTCAACTTCAGCCCGGGCAATTCTGGGTAGGTGTCTTAATTTCTGTTCTTCAGTTCCAAATTCCAGTAGCGTCGGCCCTATCATGGAAGTGCCAAAACTGGATAGTGCAGGCCTGGCCTGCAGGCGCTGCATTTCTTCTATGAGAACAACGTATTCTGGCGTGGAAAGACCACCGCCACCATAGGCTTTGGGCCAGTTGGGAACGGTCCAGCCCTTTTCCTTCATACGCTCCAACCATAGGCGCGTATCCGGATCGGTGATTTTAATTTTTGTGCTGCCATTGGATACTTCACCCGGGCCTCTAGCACCAGGAGGGCAATTCTGTTCCAGCCAGGCTCTGGTTTCTTGCCTGAAATCGTCTAGTGACATGTCGGTTGTTCCCAGTAACTTGATCGTTAAAGCTACCAAAAGAACTTTTGGACGGCAATGTTTATCTGGATCCGGTCGGTATCATACCGGGGAACGGGAGCAATGACGTTAAAATGAATTCGCCGCGGCTTCAATATTGACCTCGATCGTAGTTGCCGCTGCGGGTCATTCCCAACTGACCGTTGATGAACCCTGTCCACTGATGAGGTATACGGTGAGGTAGGTGGAAAAGTATATGCTGAGGGTTAGGATGAGTCACCGCGCTTGGGCCAATCACTGCTGAGAGCTTAGCGATGATTGGCTGGGGTAAAAGTCAGGTTACTCTGGTTGCCCGTCGCCCGGATTCTGGATCAGGTTCGTCAGAATGTATCGCAATTTCATTTTGCCAGGTCTCGGTTGCCATAATATGACGAAGGCGTTCAACGGCATCCCAAATGTCGGTGTAACGCAGGTACAGAGGTGCAATGCCGAAGCGGACCGTATCAGGCGCCCGGAAATCACCGACGACACCCGCAGCAACCAATGCCTTCATAATTGGATAGCCATTTTCATGTGCAAAGGAGACATGGCTACCTCGCTGTTCTGCATTCTCTGGGCTGATTAAGTCGAAGCCGTAGGTTCCACAACGTTGCTTCACTAGATCGATCAGCAGTTGCCCTAAAGCCATTGATTTCTCGCGTAGGACACGGATGTCAACTTGTTCGAAGGTTTCTAATCCGACATTAACCAGGGCCAGGCTGACAATCGGTTGGGTACCACTTAGCATCTGGCCGATGCCCGTGGTAGGGCGATAGTCTCGTTCAAATGCAAATGGCTCTGCATGTCCCCACCAGCCAGTCAGCGGTTGCTGCACCTGATCGTGGAGTCGAGTCGCCATGAAGAGATAGGCGGGACTGCCAGGACCGCCATTGAGGTATTTGTAGGTACAGCCGACGGCAAAATCGACACCACATCCATTCAAATCGACTTCCAAGGCGCCGGCAGAATGACATAAATCCCAGATGGAGATAGCGCCGGCAGCATGGGTTTTTTCAGTGATCCCGGCCATGTCCAGGAGCCTACCGGTCTTATAGTGCGCGTGGGTTAAACAGACTGCTGCAACTTCGTCGTTGATGGCAGCCTCTATACCGTCTGCTTCCGTATAACGAATGGTGTAATCCGCTTTGAGATGCGTAAGCAGGCCTTGTGTTATGTAATTATTGGTAGGGAAATTACTACTCTCCAGGACGATCACCTTTCTGTTCGGACGAAGTTGTAAGGCCGCAGCCAAGGCTTTGTACAGATTGATACTAGTCGAGTCAGTGACGACGACTTCACCCGCCGCTGCACCAATGAGCTGGGCAACCCGATCGCCAAGTTGATACGGCAAGTCAAACCAACCCGCATCATTCCAACTCTGTATCAAGCCCAGGCCCCATTGCTGTTCTATCGTCTGGTAAGCCTGAGAGAGCGCCTGCCGGGGCATAGCACCGAGTGAATTCCCGTCGAGGTAAATCAAGTCGTCAGCCAGTGAAAACTCATTGCGCGCATCGGCCAGTGGATCCTGCTGGTCTAAATTCTGGCAATCTTGTCGGGTTATCATTTTCATAAGAACTCGGATTTTGATAGTTTGATTCAAGCAGTTTATATTATATTGCGCGCCTGCGGTTATCAGGGGTTTAAACTACTTGATCCGGCCTGTTTATCACTTCAGGATTGTCGACAGAAATGACCATAACATTACCGCAACAAACAGATCATCCTATAACAGAGGTGATTGAACGCGCTGAATTGGTCCTGAGTTGCGCTGGATTCAACGAGAATTTGCAGTTCTTTACTGATGTGCTTGGTTTCAAGGTGGACTCGATATCTCCAGCGGACGACCCTAAGGTTTGCCAGATCAGTGGGTTTGGACAATGTATTCAATTGCAATATGGCGAGGATCCTATACAGCCGATGACCTTGCGCCTTCTGTATCAGTCTAATGGCACTACCCATAGAGAAGAAAGAATTTTGCATGCGCCCAATGGTACCCGGATTGCGATTGTCCCATTGACTGACCAACTTGATTTACCGCCGATTTGCCAGTCTTTTGTCTTAAGTCACATGGCGGGTCCCCTGAGTTGGAATGAAGGACGCGCAGGGATGTCCTATAGAGACCTTATTCCCGGACGGCAGGGCGGCCGGTTTATTGCTTCACATATTCGAATAGAAAAAGGGGGCGCGGTCGCTGATTACAATCATCACCATCATGTCCGTTTTCAGATGATCTACTGTTATAAAGGATGGGTTCGCGTTGCGTACCAGGGTCAGGGACCTGACTTTGTCTTGTATCCAGGCGACTGCGTGACTCAGCCACCCGGAATACGGCACCGTGTCCTGGAATGCTCACCTGGACTGGAAGTCATAGAAATCAGTTGTCCAGGATCGCATCATACTTATGCCGACCATGACATAGAATTGCCTGAACCCGAATTAGATCTTGATCGCCTGTATGCCGGACAACGTTTTGTTCGCCATGAACGGGAGAAATCGCAGTGGGGGCCTTGGCGTTTATCCGGGTTTGAAGCCCTCGATATGGGCATCGCAAAGGCAAGCCAAGGTTTGGCAGGGGCGTTTCAGGTTCGACCTTCCCAAACTGCGACTGGACCGGCAACGGTCGTAAAGCATGATGAGGAATTTCTGTTTCTGTTCGTATTAAAAGGTCAGGTCGATCTGTTAGGTGAAACTTTTGGCGAACATCAGCTCTCTGCTGGTGATGCCTGTGTTATCCCCGCAGGCGAGAGCCATGCGCTTTTAAATAGTTCGAATCAGTTAGAGTTTTTGGAAGTCAGAATGTCGGCAGAATTCAGTCTGGTCAGTAAAATTAGGGATTTGCAACAGTGGCTGGCAATGGTTCGATGAGTTAGATCCTTTGCGAGGAGACCTGCATTTTTCTCTGTTAAGGTAACCGACCGCGAGTGATCAGAATTAAGACCATGGCTTAAGGCCTGAAACCCGGACCTGCGTAAGACAGGATTGAATCAGGAGAACATCATTAACCGAAATCAACTGCAATTATTAATCATCTGCCAATTCGCGACCTTAATCATCGCTGGGGTAGTCACCACCATGGGCCTGATAGTGCCTACGGCTGCTGAGCATTACCAGGTGGAGGTGACTGAAATGGCAGCTCAGTTCACCTGGTTTACTGGCGCTGGTTTGATAGGGCAGTTCATCTCGTTTTTCATTTTCGATTATTTCTCAATCAAGCGGGTGATGCTGGTGTCGCATCTTGCTTGCGGATTGTCGATGATTGCGGTTCATGTCACGGTTAACTTCGATTTGCTGGCGATCCCGTTTTTTTGCTTCGGCATTGCCATTAGCACAGCCTTATGTGGTTCAAGTACGCTTATTTCCCAAGTATGGGATGGGTCAGCGCGACATGCGGCCATAGTCGGGCAGGATGCAATGTTCAATGGGGGTGGCGTTATATTCGCCGCCCTGACCTCCTGGTTCATTGCTCAATCGATGCCTTTTAGCAGCACCTATCTGGTTACGTTCGCTATTATTATTTTTGTTATTTTGCTGATGTTAATCTCTGATTTCTCTGTCTCCTCAGATTCTCAGACGGATTCTGAAACCATTCCCCCGACGGAGTGGAATAGTCGCATCATCCTGATAGGGATTAGCCTGCTGTTATATATGATGGCGAAAATCTCTGTTTTCATCTGGGCGCCGCAATACATTACGGAAAAATTCGAAGTCGATCAGTCGGCGGGTGGACAGTTCATGTCCAATGTCTTTATGGCGGCACTGATTGGTTCTGTTGTCGGTACCTTGCTTGTATCCCGGGTTGATATTAAGTACCTGGTTTACGGCTTTATTTCAGTATCACTATTAGCGACCACATTGCTTACCTTGATCGAATCCCTGGAGGGCATGTTCATGCTTGCATTTGTCTATGGCATTTCAGTCTCTGCCACTTTTAATGCCTATGTCGCGTTTTCGCTTGCACAGGTTAAGGTACCGACGCATCGCAATATTGCCTATATGCTGCTCATGTCCGCGCTGGGGTCGTCTTTTGCTCCCCTGTTTAGCAGTAGGATTGTCGAAAACACCGGCTCGATGGAAATGGCACTGATTGCCTGCGCAACCACGCTGGTTGTGGTCGCTCTGCTATTGGGCTGCGTTGAAATCCTGTCTCGTTATCATTTTAGAAAACCGACTAGTGGCACTTGAGGGCGGGATTCCAGCTAGTAATCAGATTGGCTGTGGTCAGTCAGATTCAGGCTAGTCGCTGGATTGCTGTAGTTGATTCCTGCCTGCTTTCTTGGCTTTATATAAAGCGATATCTGCTTTTTTCAATACAGCATCGGCAGTTTCAGAACGGTTCGACTTCTGAGCTACGCCGATACTGATGGTGACCGAAACCGTCTCTTCTGCAGCGCGGTAGGAACCTCTTACTCGTTCATGCTGATTTTTGATGTCAGTCTCAGGTCGTTTTGTTTGTCGAATGACCATGTCATAGTCCTGGATCGATTTTCTGACCTCTTCCAGAAAGAAACTGGCATCGTGCATTAGTTTACCGGGGAACACGATAGAGAACTCCTCTCCACCATAACGATAGACTTTGCCTGAACCTCTGACCTTCCTCAATTTGCGCGAGACCATTTGAAGAACCTGGTCGCCAACGTCATGGCCATACTTGTCATTAAATTTCTTGAAATGGTCAATATCCAGCATGGCAATACTGAATTGTTGTCCCAGAGTCAGTAGATTTTCGTTTAATGCACGGCGCTGGGGTAATCCCGTTAAATCATCGAGATAGGCCATCTGGTGAGAGTCTCGCAGAATGATGACCGCCATCCACACTGCCGAGATCATGATCAAGGCATCGCTGGCGTGGTCAATTTGTAATAGCGGTGCTGCCAGTACTGCGGTGGTAGCGGTGAATATTGCCCTGGTTGTGGAGGTTTTTTGCCAGTAGACAGAAATCAGGAGCGCGATGCCATTCAGGGCCAGGACCATGCTGATTAGCGGATTAAGAGGAGAATGTGCTAGCAGTGCCTGAACCTGCTCTGGGATGTTGGGAAACTCAGCTGTGATCCATGCTTGAACCCGGTCTGGGTCGAAATGCCAGAGAGTATAAACACAGACAGACTGCAGGAGAATGAATGCCAGCCGCCAAAGTCCGATAGAAGTAAAAATTCCTCGTTCCCGGTAGCCCAGGATCAGGAAGACATTTGCCGGGAACAGGCCGAAAATAATGAGGTTGACGTACACCTCAGGGAAATCAAGGCTGGGTATGCCCGTTAATAGAGTTACCAGTGTGGTGACATAAAATATTCGGCTGCGATTGAATGCCAGGGCCAGCAGTAAAAGCAAAGTGAGCGAAAGGTGAGGTCCTATCTGCCATACTTGAATGGGGATGGGGGGTAGTTTATAGAGATTAGTAAGGAAAAAATAAATGCCGCCGATGATAGCGACGGGCATCAGTAAGGGAGATATCAGCGTTAGGATGAACTGCCTGAGCATGATGGTGATGATACCGTAATCCGGGTTACTTTAGCGCATTATATAGTGACTCCAGTCACGGAGACTGCAAAGCCCAGATGAAGCAGGTTCACCTCCAGAGGGAGACTCGATAATGGCCGTCATGGAAGTTTACTTATTGGCGGTTCAATGCATAGGGCATTCTAACGGGTGGTCCATAGGCTGGCATCCACATCGGTCAGCCCAAACACCTGCCATCCAGGCCTGAGTTCACCGGCGGGCTCTCTGCTCAGTCCGTCACCCGGGGTGGTCGATAAGGCCTGCTGAATACCCCAACGGGTTATATTCTGGACTCCGTTCATTTTGTTCATTTCTGCAAGGCTGCAGAATCTTGCATCGGCGGTTTCCTCGCCGTCAAAATGAGGTTCCCCTGATTCATAGCGCAGCCGGAATATCATATAGAGGTTGTTGACCGCGCCGCCGGCCATGTGCCGAAATCCGATGACATCGCTAACGGTCGCGGTAATGGCCGATTCCTCAAATACCTCTCGCTGTACGGCAATGGCCAGTGGTTCGTCATGCTCAGCATAGCCACCTGGGAGTTGCCACATACCGGCGAAAGGTTCCTGGCCTCGTTTTACTAGAAGTGCTTTGGTAATTTCCTCTTCCTCACGTATGACCACACCAGCGCAGCCGATGGAGAAAATACCATAGTCTATGAAGCCACAATCCGTGTCAGGACAGGCGACGCGTTCCCGGCCTCCATCGGGGCGGCGGGTCAGGCGATTGGCACAGCGGGGACAATAAGTGATGTTAGCGATGTTTTTCCTCCTGGTATTATGAACCGGCTGCGGTGACCGCGGAATTTATTTGGGTTAGAGATATTAGCTTGGGTACGATCTTGGTGGCTACTTTCTTAAGGTAGCACAGGTAGATAGAGCAAGAGTAGGTCATGCTGGCCTTGCCTGGCATGCGGGTATGGTTTGCGCTTTTTTTGGTCACTCTGCTGCAAAGCGAAGTTAACCAGCAGGGCAATGTCGCTTTGGTTATCGTGAGGCATTTGCTAGGGCAGGGTATTATCATTTTCATCCGGCTTAACGCATACTGGTGGGCCAGCGGTTTTTGTTCCAACCGTTTACGCAGAACTTAAGGATGTCACTTGCAGGTAGGCTCTGAACCTAAATTTAAATTCTTTTATGGCTGGACGATTGTATTTGTTGGTGCGATTTTAACATTCCTTGGCACCGGCTTTTATTCTTATTCGCGAGGCGTTTTCCTACCCTCTCTGGCACAGGAACTGGCCGATGGAAGCCGGTTCGCAATTGCCATGGGGTTTTCCATTGCTGCCGTGACCAGCGCGGTCCTGGCTCCCTTTCTGGGCAAGATTCTGGATACTTTTTCGCCCAGGAAAGTGATCCTCATTGGCATCGCGATTGTATCAATTTCCTACCTGCTGCTTTCTGTTTGCCAGACCTTATGGCAGTTCTATTTGATTGTAGGAATGGGTATGGGAGCGGGCATGAGTTGTATGGGAAACCTTGCCTGGCATCGAACTATTATTTCCTGGTTTGATCACTGGCGTGGTAGAGCCATAGCCCTGGGCGTTTTGGGTGCTTCTCTGGCTGGGGTTGTCATGCCTCCGTTAGTGACTGCGCTGGTCGCGGAAATCGGTTGGCGGTCAAGCTTTGTTATTTTTGCCCTCATTGTGATGAGCTTGTTGACGCCATTGGTTTATTATCTACTGAAGGATCGACCTGAAGAGATAGGCGAGGTGCGTGACGGTCTGGCCTATCGATCTCAGTTAACGGAAGTTGATGTCTCTTCGGCCGCAGAAGATCGTCTCTGGCACTGGCAGGAAATGCTGCGTTCGCCGGCATTTTGGAGTATAGGCATGATGTTTGGCGCCATGGGTTGCGTCTATTCGGCCACCATGTTGCATCTGTTCGGGCATTTAAAAGATATTAGTCTATCAGGCAGTCAGGCCGCTTATGTTTTGTCGACGACAGCGTTGTTCGCGGCCGCGGGCAAGCCCGTTGTCGGTTGGATGGCGGATGCTTTGGGTGCCAGGATTACGATCTGGATCGCACTGATTGTCCATGTGATTGGGCTTTTGTTATTTTCGTTTGGTTCTGGTTTTTTGATGTCCTTGATCGCCGGTGGAATCTATGGATTTGGCTATGCCGGCATGAGTCCGCTACGTAGTTTCTCGTTATCGGTGGCGATGGGTAATCGATCGTTTGGCTCTGCAAATGGTGTGCTCCGCCTGGTGGAGTTGCCGTTGGTTATATCCGCTTCGCCGTTGGCAGGGTATATCTATGATACTACGGGAAGTTATCGAATCGCCTTTTTAATCCTGGCAGGACTCATGCTGGTCTGTTGTTTGGGGCCTTTTTTTATTGAGGCGGGTGGTGCCAGGCAGCGAGCACTTGATTCGAGCCGTCCTTGACTGTATTTGAACGGTCCTTGCATTGAGTCGCGGTGACCATCAGGGCGTGATGACGCTGAGGGACATACCGTCCATCCCGGGGTCTGCGCCACCCTGCAGGCCGGTTTCAGTTAATTCGATACCGTGTACCCCCGCAATTCCAAAAGATAGAGGCGAGCGTATCACTTCGTAACCTGCACTAACTAGCGGCTCAACACTGTATTGCGGAATACGGTTCATGATGTCAATGACATTGCTGGTTGCGGAAAATCTGGGTGCAGCGACGGCATCACTCATGGACATACCAAAATCAATGACATTCAACAGGGCTTGCAAGACGCCCATTGCGATTTGCGTGCCTCCGGGTGCTCCCAGCACGATACGAGGCTGCTCATGATTAAAGACAATGGTTGGGCACAGCGAACTGAAACGACTCTTCCCTGGCGCTACTGATCCGGTGCGTCCCGGGCGTGGATCGAAGACGCCCATGCAGCCATTGTACATAAAGCCCAGACCCGGGGTTATGACCCCCGAGGGCATTCCCAGTGAGTGCGTCATGGTGATGCAGGTACCTTTAGAATCGATCACAGCAACATGAGTGGTATCGGGTGATTCCGTTTGCGGGTTGAATCGTTCGACATGCATTTTTTCGCCGGATTTAATCCTGTCAGCAAGGGACCTGGCGTATTGTTTACTGATCAGCCTGTTGATAGGTACATCAATAAAAGCAGGATCTCCTATGTGTGCTTCTTTATCAGCCGTCGCAGCTTTCATGACTTCGCAGACGGTTTGAATGTAACGAGGAGAATTATGGCCCATGCGGCCAAGATCAAAATTCTCCAGGGTGTTCATCATCTGCAATAACATGATGCCGCCTCCCGGTGGACGGTTTGTTGCAATGTCCATTCCCCGATAGGAGCTCTGCAAGGGTTGATATTCTGTGGTGTTGTAATTCTCTAGGTCTTGCAGGCTCAAAAGCCCACCCTGTTCTGCCATATCACTGGCTATCTGCTCGGCGATTTCACCTCGGTAAAAGATATCAGGGCCGTTTCGGGCTATTCTCTCAAGGGTGTTGGCCAAATCCTTGTTAATGATTTTCTGGCCAATGGCCTTAAACGATCCATCTGGCTGGAAATAAAGGTTTCTGCCAGTAGACGAATATCCCAGGCGTTGCGATACCGGGACTCGACCCAGACTTGCGCCACTGGTCCACCAGGAATGGACACACGGTCTAATGACAAAACCATTGCGAGCATACTGGATCGCTGGAGCACAGATATCCTGCCAATCCCAGCTGCCGTAGTTTTCGATGGCTTGAGCGTAAGCCATGAGGCTGCCCGGTGTTGTGATTGATTGATATCCCAGGTCATTGATGTGATCGCGCAATACAAAACCAAAACCATCACGGGTTTCGCCGATCAGGCGATCTGCCCACATCGTTTCTGTTGCATGCAATGGGGTCTTGCCATGGAAGTCGATACACGTGTGGACATTCTTCTCAGGGAGGTAGATTTGGCAATTTCCGAAACCAGCAATACCCGTCATTTGTGGATCGACCACGCCCTGGACCAGCGCCGCAGTCATGGCAGCATCAATGGCATTGCCACCTTTTTTTAAAACACGGGCACCGGCTTCCGCCGCTTCCGGTTGTGGCGCAACAATCATGGCTTCAGTCATATTTTTATCCCTAAAGGTGATTGGGCAAACCCTAGGTTCTGCTGCACAGCGTTCCTAAGCGATTAGTCTAGTCGTCACCCAGTTAACTGTGGCCACGGGAACAGTTTAGCAGGGGGTTTAGAGTTCTCTTTCCAGGACATGGATAAGTTTGTCAATCTCATCTTGACTGGTGTAGTGGACAAAACTCATTCGAAGTACACCATGGGAAGGATCTTCACCCATAGCTTGAATCACCCGCACGCCATAAAAGTCTCCTCCGGCCGCCATAATACCGTGGCTGGCCAGTCGAGTGGCGATGGGTTCAGCCGGTTCGGGCAAAGCGACTGTGACGGTAGGTGCTCGAATACTCGCATCTGCTGGCCCCAGCAGGCGAGCTTGATTGTGGGCTGAGAAATAGTCGAGCAGTGGTTGCAACAGCACTTGTTCATGGTCACGCATCAGGGCGTGGACGATATCACAGCGGTCAATGGGCTTGTCGTGGCCACTGGCGTGGTGTTGATACAATTGATCAAAATAATCAATCATCCCAGCCGTGGCAGCGATCTGTGCATGATCCGGGCCGGCAGGTGTAAAGCGTTTGTCCAGGTACCCTGCATTGAAGTAATGACCCTGGTTAGGCAGGGCCTCCGCCAGTGTGCGCCGAATCACCATGATACCTTGATGGGGTCCGTATGTTTTGTAGGAAGAAAACAGGTAAATGTCAGCATCTAATGAAGCAAGGTTAGGAAGTCCATGGGGAGCATAGGACACGCCATCAATACAGGCCAGGGCGCCAGCTTCGTGAACTAGTTTGACTATTTCTGCGACAGGGTTAATTTCTGCAACAATATTCGAACAATGTGGAAAGCAGACCAGTTTTACTGTGTTGTCCAGCAGTTGGGTCAGATCTTGGATATCCAGGTGACCCGTTTTAGGGTCTACTTGCCACTCACGGACGACGATTCCATTATCCTCCAGACGTCGCCACGGGCCTGTATTCGCTTCGTGGTCCTGGTTGGTGACAATGATCGCATCTCCCGGACTCAGATGCTGCCGAAACGCCTGCGCTAGTACGTAGGTATTTTGTGTGGTTGAGGGGCCGAAGCTGACTTCATCCTCTTCTACGCCCATCCAGCTTGCCAGTTTGGTTCTTGCTTCATCCATTTCATCCCCCCCCAGACGAGAAGGGTCAGAGGGTCCATAGGGTTGTACTTTCCTCTGCCGGTAAAAACGAATCAGTCGATCGATGACGTTCTTGCATGGATAGGATCCACCGGCATTTTCAAAAAAAGCTTGATCCTGTAGCGAAGGCTCCGAGAATGCCGGGAACTGGCTTCGAACATAGTTAATATCTAATTGCATTTAATATTCTCCCACGCGGTAATCCTTTAGGACTGACTTTGATGATTCAGGTTTTGCTTGCTTCTCGAGTTGAATGGAAATTGGGACCTGGCTGATTGTTGAGGGTCATTGGTATATCTTATAGTAGCGATCAGTAGCGACTCTTGTTGCATTGAATTCATGCTGGCGGACGCGTCAGCTGGTTGAATTTACCTTTTTATTGCTGAGTACAATGCCACCAATCACCATCAATAGCGCCACAATAAATTCTCTGGTTATTTCATCGCTGAAAATAATCCAACCGAAGAATACACCGAACAGGGGAGACAGTAGACTAAAAGATGCCATGTCGGAAGTAGGGTAGACAGAAATAGCCCAAAACCAGAAGATAAAGCCGATGGAAACGACGAAAATGACTTGAAAACTGAATATGGCGAGGATTTCGGGGGTGAGATTCCTAATCGGGTCTTCCAGCAGCGGTGCAAGTGAAGTGAGGATAATCCCCGATACTGCTAATTGATAAAGCAGTTGCATTTCAGGCGTGCTCAGGGATATTTTCGTCGTCCGCGGCATCAATGCAATCATAGCCCAGAAAATAGCGGCCACCAGGCACATGACATCCCCCTTCAGCGTGTCTTGCGTGGCTGTTTCGGCATCGCTGAAAAGGCAGAGCGCGACACCGGCAATTGCGACCAGCAGTCCCATGACCCGGTTACGATTGAGTTGTTCACCGTTGATAAGAAAGTGTGCGCCTAAAGCAACCCAGAACGGCTGGGTGTAGAAGAACAGGGAAACCCGTGAAACCGTTGTATAGTCCAGCGCGGTGAACAACAGGAAGAATTCTCCGGTAAATAGAATTCCGATGGCAAGCCCGGGCAATAGACTGCCATCGCGCAGAGATAACTTTTTCTTAA
>CAZGCW010000027.1:0-26507 GCA_964524295.1 uncultured Pseudomonadales bacterium | reverse complement strand
ACTCGCTCAGAAGGCATTGGATGACGCACTCAAGGGCCGGTTGACGGTTCCGCAGATACGCTAGAGCATCATCGTCAGAGACACTTCGCAAGGAGGCAACAATCGGGTCTATTGCCAACGTCTGCTGATCGACGATCAGAAATACACCGTTGTCACCAATGCACAGGCCGGTATTGTCACCATTGTCCTGGATAAAGCCGACGTTACGGCAAGCGGATGGATATCACTATTGCAGAACAAACTGCGACAAGTGGGGTGTTGAGCGGGGTCATATGGAACCTTATTTCTGTAAAATAGTCGATCATTGGCTATTCAGACATTGACCCTCCTCTATCGAAAAAAATCACCGACTTCTATTCGAGAAAATCAATAAAGCACCCTTTTATGAGCTTTCACCTAATCAAAAGGCTCTGAATCTTTAAATAACGTGAAGTCTAGAACCATCGCAGCGCCTGGCTGTTGAGGTTTATCCTGTTTTGGCAATAGCCTATTTTTTTCTGATTAGCTCTCCTGAAATCTGCCAGGAACAAGGCTTATTCGAGGCCGGGCCGCGTTCGAATGGGCCCAGAGCGGGTCTTTAGCGTCGAAAATGCCGGGCGGCACGCCCCTGCTATTAGGCTGCTACCGGTTATGCTCAAGCATAAAATGGCGCCAACGGTACTGGATTCTGCATCGAAATCATCTTCCGTACCAGCGCATCCAGCATCAGGGTACGCGTCTCTTGATATGCTGGGTCTAACCACAAATTATCTCGCTCATCCGGGTCCGAAATCAGATCATACAGTTCATTGCCGGCATCCGGTGTACCGATGGTTAAGCGATGAGTCTTGGTAATCAACGTACGTAGGCCCTGGAACCGGTTAAAACCGAGGTTAACACGCTGTCGACTGTCCTCAATCAACAGAGCATCCACTTCGGGATGTTTTGCCAGGACACGCCCCTGGATACCGTAATAGGGCAAAATTTTCGCATAATCCATAATGGTAGCTGGGATATCAATGGTTTGGCCAAGCTCTTGGCTGACTTTCTCTCCTTCGCCCATCGGATCGAACCAAATAAAGGGAACACGCAACAATCCGTTCAAATGCAGTGGTCCTTTTAACATCAAGCTGCGATCACCCATATAATCGCCATGATCAGAAGTAAATATCACCAGCGTATCCTCCGCCATACCCAGGCGTTTCAGTTCAGCCATGATCCTACCAATCTGATCATCAATCATGGTGATCATGCCGTAGGTGAGTGCGATAGCCTCTCGCACCTCTCGCTCACTCACCGCATAAGGCATTTGCGTGTTACGTTTGGCTGTCCCCTCTTCAAGTTGCTGATGTAAGTGATTCTCAAGCGGGGTATCACCCCGACCAAAAGCGGATGGCAGGGTAATTTCGTTGGCATCATACATTTGCCAGTATTTACCCGGCGGCGTAAAGGGATGGTGAGGATCAGGGAAAGAGCATTGAATAAAAAATGGCCGGCCATCCTCTGCTGCTGCATGGGCTTGCAGGTAATCTGTCGTACGCGCAGCAATATAAGCCGTCGGGTAAAGTTCTTCTGGCAGTTGGGTACGCCAGGCCTGGGGTGTCACAATCTGCGAATCAGCGATCGCGTTTGCCTCACCACGAAGCGTATTCCAGTCGCCCGGCTGTGCGTTCAACCAGTTTTCATAATCACCACCCGTCTCATCACCATGACCTGTCACCATCGTCACATGTTCGAAACCGTAATAAGGCGTCTTTGTGCTGAATCCTGGCTTTGCCCAGGATCGTGGATCTTCATTTAAATACTGTTCACCTCTCCGGTTGGGGTTTTCTGCCTCAACGGCATGACCGTCATCACCATAGTGATAAAGGGCCGGATCGGGTTTCCATGCTGCCTTAATGCCAGAAATCGTTTGCAGGTGCGACTTACCGATTAATGCCGTGTGATAACCCGATTCCAGCAATCGATGCACGAAAGTCATGGAATGTTCCGACAGCGGCGTACCATTAGAGTAAACCCCATGACTCGAAGGCATACGCCCAGTCATCAGCGAAGCCCGATTGGCCATACAGACTGGATTGGCGACATAGAAATGATCATAACGTGTCCCACTCGACGCTAGTGCATCGATATTGGGCGTTTTTACCTGTTGATTTCCATAACAACCCAGGTGATCAGCCCGGTGCTGGTCGGTTATAAACAGAAGGATATTGGGTCGTTTCATAATTTCAACCTCATAATAAAGTAGGGGCAGCGATGCGTTGCTGCCCAAAACCCGAGCTAACAATGATGACCAGTGCCGCAACAACGCCAATCACATTAACAACAATGGCTAACTGACCCAGGTCGGTTGGCACCATCAATAGCAGACCCGCGAGGAGAAACGCCCCTCGAACAGTTCGAGTCATCGGCTCACGCCAGACACCCACAATACTTGCGGTTACAAACCAGACTCCGGCTACTGCCGTCAGAAAAGATGCAGCGACATGGGGCCAGGACCCATCCATGATCATCACCGGTGAAGAAATCACCAGAAAGGGGATGAGATAGGCCACCCAACCGAACCGTACTGCTGCCCAAACCGTTTTAAAGGAATCCGCTCTCGCCAGCGTCGCTGCGGTGAATGCGGCGATGGCGATCGGCGGTGTGATCAGCGACATAATGCCAAAATAGAACACAAACAGATGCGCTGCCAGCGCCGGAATACCTGATTCGACAATGGCGGGTGCCAGCAGCGTCGCCAGCAACAGATAAACACCCACCGTCGGCATGCCCATTCCCAATACAATACTCATCGACGCAACTACCAGTAACAATACCAACAGGTTTCCATCCAGCCAGTAAACCAGCTCTAGCGTCAGCGCAAAACCAAGCCCGGAAATATTAAGCACGCCGATAATGATACCTGCCGCGGCAGAAATCATCATTATTTCTAGTGCAGACTGACCGGTGCGCACCAGGATTGGCACAGCATCATGCAGGAACAATTTGACCCCACCATAACCCAAAAAATATCCAATCGGAAGAATCGAAACGGTACCACAGACCGCGGCCGTTTCCGGCTGCAGGTTAAACCTGAACAGCCCAATAATAATCACCAGAAACGGAACAAAAAACAGCCAGCCCTGACGGAAAACCGGCATAAGACCGCTCCTTTCCGTCAGGGGAAGGGGATTAATTTTGTCGCGCACAGCCAACAGGTCAACATGGCTAAACAAAGCAATATAGTACAGCAGAGCCGGGATAATGGCGGCAACAACAATATCTGAATAAGGCAGCTGCAGGATCTCCGCCATGAGAAAAGCAGCAATTCCCATCATCGGCGGCATCAATTGACCGCCGGTGGATGCGACCGCTTCCACACCGGCGGAATGCTCATTTGTATAGCCTGACTTACGCATGAGCGGGATGGTGACCACCCCGGTTGAAACCACATTAGACACCGCACTGCCTGAGATAGAACCGAATAAACTGGAGGCAACAATCGAGATCTTTGCCGAGCCACCCCGTTTACCCCCCACAAGGGATTTAGAGAAGTCAGTGAAAAACTCAGCCCCGCCTGCTTTCTCGAGAACAAAGCCAAACATAAGAAACGCCACAATCATGGTCGTTGACACCTTCAACGCCAGTCCGAGCAAGCCATTGGATTCTAGCCCGAGGAATTCGGTATAGCGCGCAAAGGCGATTTCTTCACCACGAAAGTTAACTGGCAGGTAATGGCTAAAGAAACCAAAAAGGACAAAGAAAACAAGAAACGAAAATAACACTTTACCGGCCGTGCGACGCAGACCTTCGGCAACCAAGCCAATAAAGATTGACCCTGCGATTACGGCGTCTTTAGGCGAGGTATACAATCGATCAAGAATATCCGGGTACCAGATGGCGACATAAAACCCATTGGCAAGTCCAGCAACCGCTAACAGCCAATCCTGGAGCGGTGCTGGCTGCCCTGGTTCACTTCGATCAGCACGATAAATCAATAGTACTGCTGGCAGTGCCATGGCGAGAACCATGGCAAAGAACTGCTCGTTCATAAAGGACATACCCAGTTCACGATAAATATCGACTGCCCAGCCCAACGAAGCAACACTGATCAAAGCACACAGCACCAATCCAAGACGATGAGATGCCGACTGGTTTGAAAACATAGCCAGGCCAAGTTCCTGTTTGTCAATGCCCTGGGATTCCATGGCCTTCTCTTGTCTTTTTCTATGGCCGTTAGATGCGGCTAATTAAACTGCCTTATCTCGCGGTAATAGTCTAATGCAGCGTCATGATAGGGCATGCCAACATCCTGATACATTCTATCTGGATCAAAGCTATCGAAACCTGAAAACGAAGCGACCAGGCTTTTTTTATTCTCACGCAGGGCTTGCAACAGTTGCCGCACCACTCTGGGACTCGCCTCTTTATTAGCCATTAAGAGAAAAGGGGCAATGATGACACTCACAGGCTCAGCCACACCGGCATAGGCGTCGCCAGGCTCTATCCTATCAATCAGCGCACCCGGTACATGACGCGCTAGAATCGCCCGATTCCTATCGTTACTATCAATCCCGATATAACGAATACCGATCCTGGCATGGGCCTGCTGGGTCAGCCCCGCATCCATAGTGTAAAGCGTACCCTCAATGCGACCGGCTATCAGATCTTCAACTGCTCGTTCACCCGTGGGCGTAGGGAAGCCTTTGATATCATTGACCGTCATCCCGCCCATTTCATATATGGCTGTCATCATCGAGCCCATGACTTTCTGAGTATTAAACTTGGTTGGCATGTTTCGACCCCGGAAGTCAGCCAACTGGTTAATATCAGAGTCCTTGGCAACCATCACGCCCAAGGGCAGCACTCGCAGCGCTGCAACCACACGCAGGCTATCAAGAGACCCTATGTCGGTGAACATGGCCGTGCCATTAACACCAAAACTAGCCACAATATTAACCGCGATAGAAAAGTCCAGGTCGCCTCGATTTAACAGCGGCAGCGTCACGGTGGGTCCCCCCTGCGGCATTGCCCGCAACCTTAATCTACTTTCCTTCATGGCCACTTTCGCCATCGCACCGGCCATAGCATAGCCAGATGATCCCTGGGCAGTAGTCCCGATAGTGAAGCTCTCAGCACCAGCACTACACTGTGCCAGAACAAGCGCCACTGCTGTCACCAGCCGTGCCAACACGCGATCCATCAATCTACCCCCTTGTAAAGGCTTTTATTTATTCATTCAACGATTCAGTTAACGATGCAATCGCCGGAATCAATGCCTGCATCGCTTCGGAAGAGCCAATCGTCAATCGCAACCAATCAGGCAGCCCATTTTGACTAGCAAGGCGGCCGATAAAACCCAACTCCCGCAATTTCCTGTCAAATGCAGTCGCAGCATCAACGCCACCGGGTATTTTCAGGGTAACAAAGTTGCAAACACTCTCCGTTGTTTCATACCCCAGTGCGCGTAATTGCTCCTGAGTCCACATCAGCCAAAAGTCATTATGCTTGCGGGCCGCAAGGGCATGCGCCCGATCACCCATGGCTGCTTCGGCGGCCGCCAGTGCCACCCCGGAGACTGCATACGGTCCCCTCACGCGCGACAAGGCATCAATAGCAAATCGAGGTGCATAAACCCAGCCTACCCGCAACCCGGCCAATCCATAGAATTTGGAGAAAGTTCGTAAAACCATGACATTCTCCGTCTGATCATTAACTATCTCCAGAAATGATTGATACTCAGGAGCCGCCACATATTCATAGTAGGCCTCATCAATAATCAGCATAATATCCGAGCGTAATCCAGCCAATAGTCGAGCTATTTCAGACGGTGTAATAAAGGTACCTGTGGGATTATTAGGATTAGCCAGAAAAACCAGTCGGGTTCGCTCGGTGACCGCGGCCAATAGGGCATCGACGTTCGCACTAAAATTCGCCTCCGCCGCTGCCACCGGCCGAGCCCCGGCATTCATAGCCCGAATGCGATAGGCCTGAAAGCCATGCGCACTATAAAGCACTTCATCATCAATACCAGCCCAGCCACGAATAATCCAATTGATAATACTCTCTGACCCCGGGCCCACCAGTACCCGCCCAGGATCAATATCATTAATTCGGCCGATGGCCTCGGCCAACCCGATTCCATCTGGGTCCGGGTAAAGATGCTGGCTACCCGAAACATCGCGCACAGCCTTGGCAGCCAAGGCGCCAATACCAAGCGGGGATTCATTATTAGATAGCTTATAGGGATTCCTGCCCGCCTGGGGGAGTACTCGCCCAGGAGTATAATCTGGCCCGGCAGACACAAACGGAAGCGGCATGGGGCGAGTCGGTGCCTTCTCAGCATCAAGCGCTGTCATATCACTTCCTTTTGTTTTCACGAATCTGCGTCAATGTTGACTGGGGATTGATAACCTCTGGATCGGTGAGCAACTCAATAAAGATGGGGCCCTCGCTTTCTGTCCGCAATCTTTGATAGGCTCTGGCGACGTCTTCGGCCTTGGTAACCTGGCTTGATTTCAAACCCATCGCCTGGGTCAGTAACTGAAAATCTGGATTATCCAGTGACACCGCCACACTCATACCTGACACCGCTATCTCCTGGTGCATTTTAATGGATCCATAGATCCCATTATTGAACATAACCACAACCAGCCTCAGATTACGTTTTGCCGCGATCACCAACTCCTGCGGATTCATAAAGAAACAACCATCACCAACATAGGCGACAACTTCCTGTTCAGGATATTGGATCGCCGCGGAAATAGCGGCCGGCACTGAATACCCCATCGGCCCTGACAAGGGTGCAAGCAACGTCCCCTGAGCCCTGAACTGGTGGTGACGCAATATGAAATGGGTGTAGTTACCAGCCCCACCACAGATTATGGTCTTCTCCGGCAGTACTTCCTGCAACGCCTGCACCGCATTAGCCGGGTTCAGCTTATCGCCAAAATCAACCGGTTTATGGTAGGCAAGGTAACTACTGCGCAGAGCCTGGCGCTGCCCAGCGTAGGCTAAATTAGTGGCCGCAGGCAACTCCGATAAAGCAGCACTCAGTGGTCCTACATCCGTCACAATGGCCAGGTCAGGTTGGAGCATTTCACCGAATTCATCAGACAGGGCCGCCCCATGTATCAGCGTCCGGCTCTCATCCGAGTCGCACAAATGCGCGTAACCGCCGGTCTCAATCTCACCTAATCGGGCACCGATCAAAAGCAGCAAATCACACTCTCTGGCCTGGCTGAGCAAATTGGGGTGGGGACCTGGGCCAAACGAGCCAATATAACTCGAGTGAGCAAAATCAATCAGATCATTACGCCGAAAAGTGGTGCTGACTGGCAGGTCCCAGGCCGAGGCAAACCTTGAAAAATCATCACAAGCAGCTTGATCCCACCCTATGCCCCCAAGCAGCGCCAATGGCTTTTTACTCATTGACAGTAACTGCGCTACCTTTTCCATGGTGCTGGCGGAAGGCTCCATCACTGGCCGATTCACTCGACTAACCAACCCTGTTTGTATATCCGTGAACTGCATGTCATCGGGTACCGCTAGCACGACCGGTCCAGGCCGACCCGAGGTGCATATCGACAACGCCCGACCGATCAAATGAGGAATATCTGTGGCTCGCTCAACCACTCCCACCCATTTTGCCACACTCCCAAATAAACTATGTGGGTCCATTTCCTGGAATGGGAAACGTCCGGCTGTACCACTGCTCACATGACCAATGATCAGGATCATCGGCGTGCTCTCCTGCGCCGCAGTCGACACTCCAATCAAAGCATTACAGGCGCCTGGCGAGCGCGTCACCAAACACAGCCCGGGAATTCCAGTCAACCTACCATAGGCCTGCGCCATGAATGCAGCACCGCCCTCATGACGACACACTACCAGATCAAAATCATCCTTTACTTGATCAACTGCATGCAGAATGCCTGAATAACTCTCACCCGGCACACAAAAGCCCCGTGTTACTCCATTTGCAAGAAGTGCTTCAACGATTGCTTGCCCACCGGTCCGGGTCAATTTCGGTTGAGCCGGCTTTCCAGCGGAATTAAGAGGCGTCGATTTCGACATACATAGCTCCAAAACTTTTATATCTCCAGCCTAGATTACTTTAGGCCAGAAAACTCATTTGTAAATAAAAACATTATTACCGCTCAGCGTCATAGTTAGGCGGGACTTGCCATTTCCACCGAAACCAGACGCTTACCCGTTCAAACAAGATTGTAGATCGTCTCAGAGTGGTCTGCCGTTGAACCCACAGTCGCCCATCCAGACCCTCGTAGAACAGAGGCGCTTTCCAGGTAGCCCTTCAAATAACCCAACCTATCCACCCCTGTTTGCAATCCTAACTGGACACCCATCGATGGTATGGCCCCTTCTTTCGGGGCTTAACGTTCAGCAGGTCATCGCCATGGCATCTCAAGTTTAGATTCGGCATCTGCACCTGTCATATCAAAATAATGAGGCTGCCTAACAAAACAGTGACCGGTCGATTGCCCAGACTACTAAAACGTGTTTAATTCATGTTTTTGTTGCCAGGGTTATGCCATGAATTCTCGTTACCAAGTCTTGTTTGATAAGGTTCCAATCGGTCCAGTGGTGGCGCCTAACCGCTTCTATCAGGTGCCCCATGCCAGCGGTATGACTGAAGCAAACCCCCGCGTCCGGGCTGCTTTTCGGGGCATGAAAGCAGAAGGGGGGTGGGGGGTCGTTTCAACCGGGGCAGTCTCCATACACCCGTCATCCGATGACGCTCCCTTACCTTACGCACGCCTGTGGGACGACAATGACATTCACGCGCATGCGCTAAGCTGTGATGCCATACATGAACATGGTGCTCTAGCCGCTATTGAGCTCTGGCATGGCGGCGCTTCAGTCATGAACCGAAGCTCTCGCATCGTCCCCTATTCGCCCTCTGGTATTCCGTGGGCGGCGACTCATGTTGGATTTATGGGCCAGCTGCGCCCGAAAATTATGGATGCCAAAGATATCCAGGATGTCATTCGCTGGCAGGCTGATGCTGCAGTCCGGGCAAAGCGAGCCGGGTTTGATATTGTCTATGTTTATGCAGGTATGGGATACCTGCCCTATGAATTTCTTATCAGTGAATACAACCGACGCAGTGATGCTTATGGGGGTAACGTTGCGAACCGAGTTCGATTTGTACGCGAATTAATAGAGTCTACCCGGGACGCGGTCGGTGACAGCTGTGCTGTGGCGTTGCGAATAAGCCTGGAAGAACTCAGGGGGAAGCCCAGCGACCATTTTGAATCTGAGGCACATGAAGTCGTTACATTGCTATCAGATTACCCAGACCTGTGGGATGTTAAAATGGATTCCAGTCCCACTGATTGCAGTGCTTCCCGTTTCAGAGAAGAAGGCTCGCATGAACCTATCATCGATTTTGTCAAGCAGACCACCTCCAGGCCCGTAGTGGGCGTCGGTCGGTTTACTTCACCCGATACCATGGTGTCACAAATCAACAGGGGTATTCTGGACCTCATCGGCGGGGCTCGAGCAGGTATAGCTGATCCCTTCCTGCCCAGTAAAATAAAATCAGGCCGTCAGGATGAAATAAGAGAGTGCATCGGTTGCAATATCTGCATATCGAGCTGGCACGATGGGGTTCCAGTACGCTGCACCCAAAACGCAACCGCAGGAGAAGAATGGCGCAAAAACTGGCACCCTGAGCATTTCATCAAAACATCCAGTAAAGACCGACTACTCGTCGTCGGGGCCGGACCGGCTGGCCTTGAAGCAGCACTGATTGCAGCTAAACAGGGCTACGAAGTCACCCTATCTGACCAATCCGGGCACATGGGTGGAAGACTCAACTTCGAGACCGCTTTACCTGGACTCAGCACCTGGAGACGAGTCATTGATTATCGTCTTTACGCCCTCAAACAAATGAACAATGTGGATCTCTTTACCGACAGTCAACTCGATCATGCTGATGTGCTTGAGCTGGGTCATGAACGCGTCGTACTGGCCACTGGTGCAAAATGGACGAAGTCACTCTATTCCTCGCTGGAATTACCAGTGGGTGATCTGAGCCAGCCCAATGTTTTTACACCGGATGACCTTGCCTCGGGTGTAAAGCTTAAAGGCCCCGTATTGGTGTACGACTTTGACAATTACTACCTGGGCGGTGTTATCGCTGAAGCACTGGCAAAACAAGGACTTCCTGTCGTTTATGCAACCCCCGCCGGCCATGCATCAGCCTGGACAATTATGACTAATGAACAACCTTTTGTTCACCAGAATCTGGAAGCTGCCGGTGTCCGCGTCTTGACCCAGACACTCTTAAATAGCCACGAAGGGGACCGTGCACAACTGGCTAACCTCTTCACTGAAAAACCCCAGCATGTGAATGCAAATTCGGTGATGATCGTCGGCTTGCGAAGCCCCCAAGATGCCCTTTATCAAGCATTGGCTGCCAACCCCGAGGCGACTTTAGCTGCAGGCATCAAGTCAATTGACCGGATTGGTGACTGCCTGGCTCCGGGTGCCATAGTCCACGCCATTTATTCCGGGCACGATTACGCCCGTGGCCTGGCCAGCACACGATCTGAACTATTCCTTCGAGATATACCCATCGCCGTGAACCCACCGGGCGCGGTAATATAATTTAGGTCGGATGCACTCGACTAACACCCAGGCCAGGACCTGTTTGCGTGCTCGACCGTCATGATCTGCCCTGGACGCCATCACCAACCCGGTTAACAACCATCAGGACAGGCATCAAGTTAGTGGCTAGGCTAACGGATCCTGAAATTCTCTCTTTTGATCGATGATTTCTTCACGCCAGGTGGAAAGGTTCTTATCGATAACCCAGAAACCCAATATCCACAGTGACTGATCCCAGGCCCAAAGCCAATGCCCCAGGTAAACCCAAAAGCCTGCATGCATAAACAATACGCCATAGAGAACCTTGGAAAAATTCGCCAGTAGCAGTAGGCGGCCCTCCGTTACCCCCTGGCTCTGCAGGTGGAGTGTCAATTCAATAGCCGCAACGATCAATAACCACAACAGCACATCCTGCAGATCAATCCAGCGGCTAATCGCCTCAAGAGAATAACCATCAGCGTCTGTGACTAGACCCTTTTCCAAAAGATGGAATTCCTCCCCCTGGGCCAACAGCCCACAATTATCGGCATCCACTATGGTATAAAAATTATTCTCAGTAAAAATAGTATCCTGTTCTACCAACTGACACAGACTGGTAATCTCATGCATCCTTTCGGCTTTAATAAAGTCAGTGACACTCACTACGCGAGCCATTACGGTATGCATCAATAGCACATAACAGAGCAACCGTACTGCATTAAGACCCCAGCGGACCCATGGACTTTCAAAACTTTCATCTGGCAGCAGATGAGTCTCTAATTCGAGCACTATAATTAAGCCGAGCCAGGCAAATACATCCAAAGTCGTGGAAAACTCTTGAGACCACTGCAGCCAGGTACCACCACCACGGAGTATCTGAGTCGCAACGCCAAAGTCCTCTACCAGGTAGAAGCCAAAATTTATGCTCAGTAGACTGTACACCAGCCACTTAATCAGGTGCGGCTTTTTAAGAAAGGAAACCCAGCGGCTAAGAAAACTACGTAAGAAATAAGTCAATCAAATCACTTTAGGCAATGACTGGGTCATCACAGTGTAATGCTTCTCCAGCCATCATGCCAAGCATTGCAGCGGTGCCAGAAGAGGCTACCCAGTCTTGAACACCCGGACCAATCAATTTCGACAAACAATTTCAAAACGAGCATACTGCCTGGATAGCACAATTGTTTCACGACATCACCAGAGCCTTCCCACCTAAGGCGAATGATTCTATGACAGAGACTCGTAATATCGAATCAAGCGATCCATCCAAACTGCAGCCTTCACTGCCAGCAAAGCTGTACTCAGACCCAGCGGTCTTTCAGGAAGAACTCGATAAAATCTGGTATCGCCAATGGCTCTATGTCGGTCGCGCAGATAGCATCTCGAACCAGGGCGACTACAGGCTGACCACTGTTGGCAACCAAACAATTATTGTTACCCGCAATCAGGAAGATCGGGTATGCGCCTTTCACAACACGTGTCGGCATCGCGGTTCCGCGCTATGCCTAGACCAGCAGGGCCACTTCAAGCAGGGTCGGATTACTTGCCCTTACCATCGCTGGAGCTATTCTCTGGAGGGTGCATTACTCAATACACCCAACCTGGATATCTCTGACGAGCAGCATCACTTCGGTTTATACCCGGTCCAGTGCCAATCCTGGGCAGGCAATATCTATATCAACCTGGATGCCAACAGTTCCCTCAAGCTCGGTGAAACGGCTGACCCAGACTTCACGGTATTGGATAACTGGCCCCTTGAGAAATTGAAACTCGGCCATACACACCAGTTTGAACTCGCCTGCAACTGGAAAATTTTCTGGGAAAATTATCTAGAGTGTTATCACTGCCCAGGCATTCACCCTGATCTGTGTAAACTGGTACCCTAATATAAAGCCGCATTGGCGACGGACAGAATCGATCCCGGAGCAAAACTAGCTGATGCCGTCGCCCCTGGAATAGAATCCTGGACGACCACTGGTAAGGCGATTTCACTGCCCTTTGAGGGCCTTTCCGAAGATGAGGCTAACGCGGGACATACATTCATGGAACTGTATCCGAACCAATATATCGTCGCTCATTCAGACTACGTCCGACAGGTATCAGTTTCCCCTTTATCGGCTGAGCGTACCCGGATTACTGCGGAGTGGCTATTCAGCGCGGAAGCGATGAGGGATCTTGATTTTGACCCTTCACCTGCCATCGATTTCTCAAAACAAGTGCTCGCAGAAGATAGTTGGGTTAATGAATTGAATCAACGTGGGATTACCGCGCTTCCTCACCACAACGGCTATCTAGCGCCTGTTGAAGCCGATCTCGCCTTATTCCATGAGATGTACAGAAACTGGATGAAGGCAACATGAAATGGCAGGGCCCAGGCACAAAGACAATCGCCTCAGCTGGATTCTGGAAAACGGTAACTAAGGCAAACAAAAGAACACCAAGTTGTTGAAGCCCCACTTTAACCATCGGGTTTATCTATTGATTTAAACTGTTGTGGGCAGCCTCAATGCCGGCCCTGAGTTTAAACACCAGTTCATCTACCTGCTCCAGGGTCAATATCAGTGGCGGAGACAACACGCAGACATTAATGAGTGGTCGGACGATCAATCCAAGCTGATAACAATAGTGATCAACCAATTCACCTAATGCGTAGTCACGATCCAATAGCGAATTCCCTGCCAGGCTTTCTGGTGCTTCAAGTTCAATTGCTGCCATCAACCCGGTACCACGAACCTCCTTCACCAGGGGCATTCCGAGCAAGGTCCTTAATTTCTCCTGAAAGTAGGGACCGACTTCTCGCACATGCTCAAGCAGTTTTTCCTTTTCAATGATATCCCAGACGGCAAGGCCCGCAGCACAGGAGACAGGATTTGCAGACCAGGTGAAGCCGGTCGAGAATATATTACCATTTGCGTTGTCGAGCGAAATTTCGTCCATAAAAGCATCTGATACCGCGAACCCGCCCAGAGGCACATAACCTGAGGTAACACCTTTGGCGAAAGTGATGATGTCAGGGCGCACACCAAAAACAGCCTCAGAGGCAAACCAATGGCCCAGCCGACCAAAGCCGGTAACAACCTCATCAGCGATGTATAAAATACCATGCTGCTTAGCGACCTCCCAGCAACGCCTATTATAACCTTCCGGCGGAACAATCACGCCACCTGAGCCCAGCACGGGTTCAGCAATAAAGCACATAATATGATCAGCGCCTACGCTTGAGATGGTCATTTCAAGTTCTGCAATAAGAAAATCACAGAACTCTGCCTCTGATCTGCCAAGCGGGTCTTGGGACAGAGAAGGTGCGGTTAGAAAATGTATATTGTCTGTCTGGATGTCCATGACTGACTTGTCCCGCTCCTTGCCGCACACGGACGCTGCCAGGTAGGTGCTACCGTGATAACCCTTATGCCTGCATAGGATATGTTTCCGATGCGGTTTGCCCTTTATATTATTGGCCAACTGGCATAAGCGCAGAGCAGCATCGACTGCGGTGGATCCGCCCGTGGTAAAAAAAATACGGTTTAGATCACCCGGTGTCACGCTAGCAATTTTTTGCGCGAGTTCCGTCTCTCGTGGATGGAAAACTGAAAAAGTACTGGCATAACCCAACTCCATGATCTGCTTAGAAACCGCTTCTGCAATTTCACTCCGACCATAACCCACCTGCATGCACCACATACCCCCGGGGCCATCCAGTAACTGATGATCGTTGTTATCGTATAGGTACACGCCTTCGGCCCGGCAAATCTGTGGTGTCGAGTCGTCCTCACCCAGGGCCGGGAGGTTAGCCCATGGATGCATCAAATGCTGATTAAACTTATCTCTAGGTTCCATATACATTCAGAGACTGTGCTAACTATTGTCTTGTCTCCTCTCTCCTTTATTCACTCTTTAATTACTTCTGGGTTAAGCCATAATTTTTGAGGATCATGTGAACGCAACCCATCATATCCTAGAAACACAGTAAGTAAACGTTCGGCTCTCAACTACATTAGTGATTCTACGCTGCCATCTTGATGAATCCATCTTGCCCGGCGAAACAGTAACCGGACCCTGATTGGTAGCAATTGAAACCAATTAACTCGGCTGCTAAATTCTAACTCATTGAGGAAACCCGCCAGCAAACCTTCCTTTAAGCTCGTACCGGACCCCGCACACATACAGGACCTTGCCTGATTTTGAAAACATACCCTCAACTCGTCTACCTAACCACCTTGTTACTCAGCACCTGTTTATGCACCAAGGCCATCAAAGCTGGACAGCCCCCGGACTCTAGCAAAGCATCCTGCCCCCTATTCGGCGCAGTTATAGGACAGGATACAACCCTATTGATCCGCTCGGGAAACATTGATCGCTCCTATGTCCTGCATCTGCCCGAACACTATCAGTGCAACTCACGCTACCCACTCATCATCGGCTTACATGGTTACACCGGGTCTGGGTCAGACTTCCAGCACCAGACCGCGGACATGTTTACCAGCATCAATCAAAACGGTTATATCGGTGTCTTCCCCAATGCAACTGAATCATCCCCCGGCAGCGGCATAACCTCTTTTAACGACCTGGGTTCACGTTCTGATGAGGGACCTAAGGGACCCACTTGCGTAACGCCCTCCTACGCCTACGACGATTTCGACAATTGTCCGGACGACGAACAACAACGCCAGTGCCATTGGGGAACGAGCTGCGCCGACGATCTGTTATTTCTGCGCAACCTGATTGATCTTCTCCAGATACGCTACAGCATAGACGAAAAGCGCCGATTCCTAACGGGTTTCAGCCAGGGTGCCCAATCTGCTGCAGGGCTTGCCTGCGGGCTGCAGGATAAACTGGCAGCTGTGATCCCGGTCCACGGCTTTGCCGCGAGAGGGTTTTCCTGTGGACCTGAGACGAAGGTATCTTTATTTCAAATCGTTGGCCAGTTAGACCAGATTGTGAACGGCTTTGGCAAGCAAAGCGCCGATGGCATGATCTACGATTCGGCCACCACCACCGCATCAGTCTGGGCAGAAGCACAGCACTGTGCGAGAAATGGCAGCACCCCCTATCCTACGGTTGCAGACGGTTATCTTGACTGGCAATGTGTAGAACATGCAAACTGCGCCAGTTCTGCATCGATTGTGACCTGTTCGTGGCGAGGTGGCCACACCTGGCCGAGAAACGATGCTGGGAACCCCGGCTTGTTAGCCATCTGGGAATTCCTATCCAAACAATCAAAATAACCTGATCAGGATAAACCAGAGCCGGGGTCAATCCAGCACACTAATACAATATTTAACCTTACCTCTTTATGCGTTAAAGTATCTAAGTTGAGCAGGTTCATAATGATGCGAGATTGGTCAATAGAGTAGAAGCCAGATCATGCTATTTAAGTCCAAAAAAGGTGCTCGTTTACACCTTGCCGCAATCACATATAGTCTAACCACTTATACACTCGGTTGGATCCTGCTGATATTTTATGGCTGGCCCGGTTTCTTCCCGGGCTTACTGCTGCTCGCTCACGGTTTGATTATAGGCGCCTATTTAATCCATGAGTGCGCCCATAACACCCTGTTCAGATCAAACGGGCATAACGCCCTGCTTGGCAGCATGCTTGGTTGGCTTTGTGGATCCTGTTATGGGACCCAAGAGGACATTCGCTACAAACACTTCCGTCATCACGTCGACAATGACGACGTAGTCTGGTTTGACTATGAGGCCTTTTTTCGGAACCACCCCCGCATATACAAATTAACCATCTTGTGCGAATGGTTCTATATCCCTGCCCACGACATAATCATGCATACCCTCATGGTGTTTAGTTCATTTGTTATTCCACAACGACGTTCACAGAGACGCCGTAACCTGATGGTCATACTGGTTCGAGCTTCCTTATTAGTTTTATTGGCTGTCTGGTTCCCTATGGCACTACTCGGTTACATTATCTCGTACATGATCATGATCATCACTTTACGTTTCGTAGATGGCCTGGAACACGACTATCCCTATCATTTAAGGCTCTATTCTGAAGAAGTTTCCGAGCATAAAGGAGACCTGATCTGGGAGCAGGAACACACCTTCAGTCCTATGATTTCGTGGCGCTATCCTTTCCTTAACCTGCTTGTCCTGAATTTTGGTTATCACAATGCGCATCATGCCCGACCCACCACCCCCTGGTATGAATTGCCGGCCCTACATAAAAAACTATTTGGCGATTCTTCGGAAAATATAATCAAACTATGGCCACAACTGGTTATGTACCATCGTTATCGCACCTACCGTATATTTCATGATGCACCTGGGCTTGAAGTGGTATCCGGCAAAGCATTCCTGAAAGCAGCTCAACAAGCACAGTTAACCGGCGGGAATGCGGCTTCATTCCTCACCTCCTTCTAGGGCTGGTTTTGCAAAAACTAGAGATTTACCAATCTTTATGGGGCATGCAGCAGCGGGCGCCAGGCAAACCCGAACAACCGCCGGAACAACATTTCAGTCAAATAGCTGAAGCCGGTTTTAACGGCGTTTGTCTCGACCCAGGAATTACCCAGATCGCCGAGAGCCAGGCGTTAAAACCCCTATTTGATCGTCATCAACTCGGCTGCATGATTAACGCTTTCCCGAACAAATCAGAAGAATTAAAACCCTTGCTTGACCTGGCAGCCAGCCTGAATGCCAGTCAGGTTAATATTATCGGCGGCGTCATGCCATTACAGCCCAGTGATGCTGCATCAATGCTCAGATCATGGCTCGCGATCGCTGCTGATTACCCCATGCCGATACTGATGGAAACTCATCGAAACGGCACCTTGAACGATCTTTTTTATACCTTACAAGTTTTGCAGGAAGTTCCTGGATTACGCTTGTGTGCGGATCTATCGCACTTCGTTGTCGACCGTGAATTTCCATTACCCATCAGCAAGCAGAATGCTCAATACATGGATCTGATATTAGAGCGATCGGACTCATTCCAAGGTAGGGTGTCCAATAACGAGCAGATCCAAATTGCCATTAACTTTCCTCAACATAAACTCTGGCTGGATCAATATCTGACGTGGTGGCGACAGGGCATGAGCGGTTGGTCAGCACGCAATGGACAAAACGAAACGCTGCGATTTCTGGTAGAACTCGGCCCACCTCCCTACGCGATTACAGATAGCGCACAGCAGGAACTCAGTGATCGATGGCAGGAGAGCCTACAGATCAAGTCAATGATCGAACAGATCTGGCAGGACATAGCACAGCCACCCAGGGAAAACCCCATCTAGGATTGGGTTAATTTACCCATCCAGGGCTGATTTCGTCTGTTGCGCCTGATGAAGATTGTGAATGGCTTTGCCAATAATCGGGGAAAGCTGGCTTTGCCCCGCGATGTAATGCTCGATGACTGCGGTTTTCAGTTTGGCTGACCAAAATTTCTCAAGATGTTGAGCCACCTGTTCAGCTATCTCATCATCACATCCACTCGCACTCATGTTTAGGACGATCTGATTAATCATTGCCAAAAGGCGCGTTGTACTGGTTTTCGTCATCGGTCTACTTTTTTGGTTAATCCTGATTGTTAATTTCAATCCTGCAGGCGATTGGCTCCGGCATAGATGACGTGTCGTCCTGGCCTTGTAAAGGCTACCAGGGTCAAACCGCATTGATTGGCCAATTCTATTGCCAGTGAGGTTGGTGCTGAAACCGATGCCAACAAAGGTATATTGGCGCTTGCAGCCTTAAACACCATTTCATAACTGGCTCGACTGGTGACCAGCGCAAACCCCGGGCCAACCGCTTTATAATTCCTGATCCGGGCTCCAAGCAGTTTATCCAGAGCGTTATGCCGGCCCACGTCCTCTCGGACCAGCAAAAGCGTTCCCTCACGACTACACCAGGCAGCGGCGTGAACTGCGCCTGTCTGCTTTTGTAACTCCTGCCGCTCGCTCAGCGCCACCAAGGCGCACTGCACTGCGACATGAGTCAACTGGATGTCCGACTCTACTATGTTGACTTGCTGTATGGCTTGATCCAGGGATTCTATCCCACAAATACCACAACCGGTTGCCCCTACCAGGCTGCGTCGCCGCTGCTTAAGACGAGAAAATCGCCCCTCGGTAATCGTCAACGAAAGTTCAATACCTTTTGCTGTCCTGGTTTCTTCGCAATCCAGCAACTGATCGCCCGACTCCAGAATACCCTCACTCACACTGAAGCCAACGGCAAAGTCTTCCAGGTCACTTGGCGATGCCATCATTACTGCATGGGAAATACCGTTGTAGACCATTGCAACGGGCATTTCTACCGCGACTTGATCTAACCCGGAAACAACTTCACCTGCTTGCCATACCTGTCTTGAGAGCGACTTCGCACTGTCTGGATCGTGCATCACAGTAGTGCTTTTTCCAGCAACTGAAGCTGCTCATTGTGGTAGCTTTCCTGTCGTTTCTGCCAGCTGGACGGCTGACTGACTTTACTCACTTGCACCGCAGTGACTTTATATTCAGGACAATTCGTAGCCCAATCACTATTTTCAGTGGTAATCACATTGGCTCCGGAAACCGGATGATGGAAGGTTGTGTAGATCACCCCGGGGGCAACTCGCTCAGTCACCTCTGCATGCAGCACAGTTTCACCCACCCGAGACCGAATCCCAATCCAGTCTCCCTGGACAATACCTCTTTCTTCCGCATCATGAGGGTGTATCTCCACTATATCCTCGGGATGCCACTGACTGTTATCTGTTCGCCGTGTCTGGGCACCGACATTATACTGCGAGAGAATTCGGCCAGTGGTTAACAATAACGGGAACTTTCTGTTTGCCCGCTCATCGGTTGGCACATATTCAGTGATCGCAAAGAAGCCCTTGCCGCGAACAAATTCATTCACATGCATGATCGGCGTTCCTTCCGGTGCTAGATCATTGCAGGGCCACTGAACACTTCCGAGTCGATCTAACTTGTCGTAATTCACACCAGTAAAGGTTGGCGTTAACCTGGCTATCTCCGCCATTATCTCTGAGGGATGCCCATAAGTCATATTACAGCCCAGCGCATTTGCAAAGGCCATAGTGGCTTGCCAATCTGCCTTACCACTGAGCGGCGCAATCGCTTTTCGCACCCTGGAAATTCGGCGTTCCGCATTAGTAAACGTGCCATCTTTCTCAAGAAAGGTCGCACCGGGCAAAAACACATGAGCAAATTTAGCCGTTTCGTTCAGGAAAATGTCCTGGACAACCAGACATTCTAGCGCCATTAAAGCCGCTTCAACGTGTTGGGTATTAGGATCAGATTGCGCTATATCCTCCCCCTGGCAATACAGCCCCTTGAAATCGCCATCCAGGGCGGCATCGAACATATTCGGAATGCGTAAACCGGGCTCAGAATCAAGACTGACTTGCCACTCATCTTCAAACAACTGTCGTGTCTGCGCATCTGAAATATGTCGATAGCCCGGTAGTTCATGGGGAAAAGAGCCCATATCACAGGAACCCTGAACATTATTCTGGCCTCTCAACGGGTTCACACCCACCCCTTCACGGCCCAGGTTGCCCGTCAACATCGCCAGATTGGCTATCGCCATCACCGCAGTTGAACCCTGGCTATGTTCAGTCACACCCAGTCCATAAAAGATAGCGGCATTATCTGCTCCAGCGTATAACCGAGCAGCCTTGCGCAGGTCAGCAGGCTCGATACCCGTAATATCAGCCGTATTTTCAGGAGCATGTTTTTCACGAAGGATAAAATCCCGCCACTTTTCGAAAGCGTCAGGGTCACCGCGCTCTCTTATATAGTCTTCTGAATGATGCCCTTCGCTGACGATGACATGGGCCAGCGCGTTGAGCACGGTGACATTCGTCCCAGGACGAACCGGCAGATGATATTCTGCCTGAGTATGAGGCGAACTGACTAACTCAATCTTTCGGGGATCGATGACAATTAACTTAGCACCGGCCCGCAACCGACGCTTTAATCGTGACGCGAATACGGGATGGGCATCCGTTGGGTTAGCTCCCATCACAATGACCACATCGGCTTCATCCACCGAGGCAAATGTCTGGGTTCCAGCAGATTCTCCAAGGGTGGTTTTCAGTCCAAAGCCTGTCGGGGAATGACAGACCCTGGCGCAGGTGTCAATATTATTATTTCCAAACCCGGTCCGAACCATCTTCTGAACCAGGTAGACTTCCTCATTCGTACAGCGGGAAGACGAAATAGCACCGATACTATTTTTACCATGGGTTGCTTGTATCTTTTTAAAACGTTGGGCTGCAAATTGCACCGCTTCGTCCCATGAAACCGAGGTCCAAGGCTCATCAAGACTATTTCGAATCATGGGCTGGGTAATGCGATCTTGGTGCGTCACATAACCAAAGGCAAATCGACCCTTCACGCAGGCATGCCCTTGGTTCGCTTTACCCTGCTTATGCGGGGTCATTCGAACGACCTGCTCGCCTTTCATTTCAGCCTGAAAGGAACAACCCACACCACAATAGGCGCAGGTTGTTACCACGCTATGTTCTGGTTTACCGAAATCGATGATACTTTTTTCTGTCAGGGTCGCTGTGGGGCAAGCATCAACGCAGGCCCCGCAGGACACGCATTCTGATGCCATGAAATCCTCACCTTGACCGGCACTAATAACCGAATCAAAGCCGCGCCCTTCTACGGTTAAGGCAAAAGTACCCTGGACTTCCTCACAAGCCCTGACGCAGCGAGAACAGACAATACATTTAGAAGCATCAAAAGTGAAATAGGGATTGGTCGTGTCTTTATCTGCATCCAGGTGGTTGGCACCACTATAACCGTACCGAACTTCGCGTAGCCCCAGCTCACCTGCTGTATCCTGTAGCTCACAATCGCCATTAGTGGGACAGGTCAGGCAGTCCAGAGGATGATCTGAGATATAGAGTTCCATCACATTACGCCGCAGCTTCGCCAACTGATCGGACTGCGTTTTGACCTGCATACCCGCCTCTACAGGTGTGGTGCAGGAAGCAGGAAAGCCTTTGCGACCTTCTATTTCAACCAGGCAGACGCGACACGAACCAAACGCCTCTAACTGTTCAGTCGCACATAATCTCGGGATCTTAACACGACCCTGCGATGCGGCTCGCATCACTGAGGTCCCTTCAGGGACCGTTACTTCGACGCCATCAATCTGCAAGGTAACTTGATTGCCAGTTATCTTTTCCGGCGTGCCCTGATCAGGCTGGGGTTGGTAAAAATTCAGCATTGTAAACTCCTCATGCACGGTCACCAGCAAAGTCTTCAGGAAAATAGTCGATGGCACTGCGCACTGGGAACGGAGTCATCCCACCCATCGCACATAGAGAGCCCGCTTCCATGGTGTCACAAAGGTCCCGCAGCACAATCATATTTTCCTGGCGTGCCTGGCCAGAGGTTATCCGGTCAATGACTTCCATACCGCGGGTCGAACCAATGCGGCATGGCGTGCATTTACCGCACGACTCCACGGCACAGACCTCCATGGAGAACCGAGCCTGTTCCGCCATATTGACGGTATCATCAAATACAACAACCCCGCCATGACCTATCATGGCATTGATCTCTGTAAAGGCTTCATAGTCCAGCGGCGTATCCCATTGGCTTTCAGGCAGAAACGCGCCCAACGGTCCCCCGACCTGAATGGCCCGCATGGCTCTTCCAGTCGCCGTGCCCTGACCATAGGTTTCTACAAGCGCACGCAAAGTCAACCCAAAAGGTACCTCAACAAGCCCCCCCCTTTTTATGTTGCCCGCCAACTGAACAACCAATGTCCCTCTGGACCGACCAGAACCCATGCTCTGATAGGCTTCGCTGCCTTCCCGGAGAATCGACGACATAGCCGCGAGGGTCAGCACATTGTTAACAACCGTTGGTTGTTCGAACAATCCCTGAATAGCAGGCACAGGCGGTTTAACTCGTACCATTCCTCTTTTACCCTCCAAGCTATCCAGCATGGCGGTCTCTTCACCGCAAATATAGGCACCGGCTCCCAACCGCACTTCAAGATGAAATTCCTTCGATGAACCGAGAATGTCGCTGCCCAGGAAACCCGCGTCTAGCGCCTGTTCGATGGCCAAATTCAGGGATTGATGAGCAAGAGGGTATTCTGAACGCAGGTAAATATAACCCTGGTTGGCACCCACCGCTAAACCAGCAATAATCATACCTTCAATCAGTTGATACGGGTCGGACTCCATTAGCAGTCGATCAGCAAATGTACCCGAATCTCCTTCATCTGCATTACAGACGACATACTTCTGCTCGCTGGCAGTATCGAGCACGGTCTGCATTTTAATACCCGCTGGAAAGGCAGCACCGCCTCTTCCACGCAACCCGGATTCCGCTATCTGATCGATGATATCTTGCTGTGTCATCAGCAGTGCCTTGCGGAGTCCATCGAAGCCAGACAAATTCTGGTAATTGTCGAGGCAAACCGGATCGCCCAAGCCAGCCCGGGCAAAAGTCACGCGCTGTTGCTGACTCAGATAATCTAGGTCGTCGACACGGCCTAAATGCAAGGGGTGACGACTCGGGTCTGTATCGAGAGCACTTAAAATACTATCCACATCTGCTGGCGTTACAGGCCCAAATCCAATCCGCTGTTCGTTGATATCGACTTCCAGCAGCGGTTCCAGATAAAACAGCCCTCGGGAACCGGTGCGCAGCAGATCAATTTCCAATGCCAGTCCGTCGGCAGTCTCTTGTAATCGCTGTGCAACAGCTTCGGCATGAACCGCCAGCGCACTGGTGTCTCGAGCCAAATAGAAACGATACGAAGATGATTCTTCGATGACGCTGCCCATGATAGTCCCGTCAATTTGATCCGCTTGTGCAATCACCTGATCAAAAAGCGCCTCATCAACCTGCCCAAAAATCTGGTTATCCACGCGCACACTCGGAGCGCACGCACAATTACCCAAGCAATAAACGGGCTCAAGCGTAAACTTGCCATCCTCGGTTGTTTCCCCGAAATCGACCCCCAGAACCTGCTTGGCATGATCTTCCAGCTTCCTCGACCCCATGGCCTGACAGGCCTCAGCACGGCAAACTTGGACAACGTGATGACCCCTGGGATGGCGATGAAAATCCGGATAGAAACTGATTACACCATGGACTTCGGCTCGCGACAGATTCAGCCCATCGGCTATAACTGGAACCCACGAAGAGGACACATAACCCTGCCGAGCCTGCACTGCATGCAATAGCGGTAGTAAAGCACCAGGCAACCCCTGGTACTGTTCCACTATTGATTGAATATCGTCTGCTTCGGCGCTATTTCCCAGCATAGGTCCTTTCACCAGCATGTAGAATTCTAATAAGCATAAGGTCAGTCGCAGCACGACTCAACTACCGCGACCTATTCGGCAAAGTGCCTGCCAATTCGCCTTCCTGATCGGGCGGCTTTTGTGCCTATCCAGCACACAACTTTACCAAATCGAGTCGATCTTGACCTCATTTTTCATGCCAAACAGCGCGACTCAATTTACCGGCTTAATTCGTCTAAACGAACTAGGCCTGCTTTCTGACCGGGTCTATTATTAACAACACGACGACTTAAACTATGACTCGAAAAATCCAGCCTAGCATCTGCTCTACGCTGAATCAGTTCTCCCTGACCGGCACTTAAAATAGCAGTCGTGGGCTGACAATCGGCTCAAACCAGCGCCTTTTATCCAAAATCAACTATTAGAGGAAACCCGCTACAGGAAACCCGCTACAGGAAATCACTAAGGAGGTAGATAGCCGTTCACAACTGCCTCAGCGTGAAACCTATTTATTCCTGACCACCCGTTTCGTTTTAAATGCAATCGGACCGATGAGCTCATCTCAAGATGCGGTTGGAGACCAGCCTAGCGGAAACACCTCTGGGAAATCACTGAGCGGCTGGCCATCCTCCGGAGCGTAGTCATAAAGTGCATAGGGGTCTGGAATGGCCTGACTGCGCCGCCTTAGATAGCGAACATCCGATCCTGCCCATAAGGAGGCGTGAGATCGTCTCGGATGAGGCAGATTAACGCCACCTCTTGCCGAATGCACGGCATGGCCATGAAACAAAATCACATCACCCGGTTCGTAGTCGTCCCAACCCAGGATATCAAAGGAATCACGATTCGCTTCAACATTAGGTAATGAAGGTAAACTCGGATCCATGAACGAATCAAAATAAGTCCATTGCTGATGAGCTTCCCGGCCAATGAGTATTTTGCCATCATCAAAGGCGGCTTCAAGCTCCGCTACTGCCTCAGGGTTTGAAGCCGGATCCATACCCACCGGCGGACGATAGGTTACATTCCATAAATGGGATCCGCGCAAGATTTCAAGGCTGACATCCCGAGGCACCGGATCCACGCTCACCCAGGCCCGTACTAACTGATGTCCTTCGACATTGTAATAGCAGGTATCCTGATGCCAGGCACTCGGTGCGATCATACCTGCGGGCTTGTAAAACATCTGATCCATATAAAACCTGACGGGAGACTGCAATACTCTGCCGACAATTTCTGCGATAGGCGAGTGCTCCATTAACGTCTTCAATTCAGACGAATGACTTGCTGGAAACTGGTCAATACGCAATGGCATGGCAACGCCCGCCGACATGCCGTCAGGGTGGTCATGCGCCCACTCAAGGCCATCGTGCAATAACCTTATCCAGGATTCATCTAAAACAGATTTTAATAACACGGCACCATCGCGATTGAATGCATTGATTTCCGTTTCCTGTATGGTTCGCAACGGTGATGAATTTTCCATAGCTTGCTCCGTCCTAAGATCATGCTGTATCTGATTAAACTACACGGCTCGGGCCCTCGTCCATCCCAACCCATGATCCTTCGAAATCTGCCCTACACCTGCCGGTGGCCAATAGTGTCAGGGAAACAGCCCCGATCCAATTAACCTCTGGCACAGCCACCCGCCTCCGAATTAATGTACACTGGTTAGCCTGCGCTAATAAGGGAGTTTACTTGAACACTGCAAATTTTAAGCATATTACCTATGAAATCGATCGTGGTAGGGCACGAATCAAACTAAACCGACCTGAAAAAAGGAATGCGCTGTCAATCGATCTGGTCGAAGAACTTCGTGATGCCCTGTGGGAGGCAGACGATAACAAAGCAGTTCATTGCGTCATTCTATCGGGATCAGGGAGTTCATTCTGTGCAGGCTATGACCTGACTCCAACCCGTAATTCCAGCCATGACTCGGTGGAGCGAAGGCAGGGTCGAGGCATTGATGATGACAGCTGGATGATAGAAAGATTTCAGCGCAGCCTGAAAACCCTATGGGAAATGCATAAACCATCCATTGCCCAGATCCACGGTCATTGCCTGGCAGGTGGGACGGATCTGGCGCTCTACTGCGACATCCTTATTTCTGCCGATAACGCAAATATTGGATTCCCGGCCCTGCGCAATATGGGAGCTGCCCCCAACCAAATGTGGTTATATCACTGCGGCCCACAATGGGCTAAGCGCTTGCTGCTCACTGGAGACACGGTCAGCGGAACGGATGCTGCGAAAATTGGCCTGGTTCTAAAAGCCGTCCCTGAACAATTTCTCGAAGCCGAAGTAAACGGCCTGGCAGATCGCTTATGCCACATTGATGCTGAAATGCTTTCTGCCAATAAACGAACCATCAACCTTGGTATGGAGTTAATGGGAGCCCAGACACTTCAACGTCTCGCTGCTGAGAATGATGCCCGGGCACACACTACCCGAGCGGCTCGAGATGTCTTCAAACAGATTACAACCGAAGGTCTTAAAGCAGCCCTGACTGAACGGGATGCACCCTTCGGAGAGGGTAGAGCCAGCGTTTCTAATCCTGAGTTACGAGACGAAAACGGCTTCATGAACAATCCTGATGAGTCGAATTAAGCAGGCATTTAGATGTTTTGAAGCAAGGCGTATTGAAAAGTACTGTGGTGCGAGAGCGTGTTGAAAATGAACCTATTCAAAAGCCCAACCTAAT
>CAZGCW010000026.1:0-26924 GCA_964524295.1 uncultured Pseudomonadales bacterium | reverse complement strand
TGTCAATGACCGTTATTTTTGGGAAATTGCTGTAATCTAGACCGTTGAATATCTCATCCAGATACATTCGGGCAATTCGCTTGGGTGTCTCACATAGGCTGTCATCCGATAAATCAAGGCCGAGCGTAGTCATGACATCGGTCATGGCCTTAACGATACGATCGTGCTTTTCATCTCTCGTTAAGTCAGTCTTGATCATTGGCGTTTCCAGGCCTTGCTTGATGAGCGCCTGCCTGACCTGTTCCGCTGCTGTAAAGAGCTGGGCTGTACCTTGGGGCGGTGGTGTGAAGGACTTGGCATTGGCACTCATGGATAACTCCGGTAATTTAGTCGTGGTGTTTGTTTTTACGTAGTTGCAGTTAAATTGGATTAGTCATGAAACCGTGACTTTATTTTTCTAGCCATCGTGCATTAACTGGGGGAAAAACTCAGAAATGGATTCAACAAACCTTTCAGGCCAGTTAGCTCGAACGGGGCTGCCAGCACAGACAGGCAGATGCACTCTTCATGGGTTGCGGCAATGGGTTGATGTATTTCTCCGGTTTCCCTGACGATGAAATCGCCCTGCTGATAGACGCCATTTTCGTCAGAAAAGCTGCCTTTTAGCACCACTGTTATTTCTTGGCCAAGGTGATTGTGTTCCGGTACTTTGCCACCGATTTTGATTTTATGCAGGGCTAGCTCATGAACTTTCTCCCCAACACTGATGGGTGCGACTTTCACCGATGGTGAAAGGAACTTCCAGCGTAGGTCTCCTTCGGGTAAGAACTTTTGCAGGTAAGAGGGAATTGAACCGGCAACGTCGTCAGTGGTATTTGGCATTGTGGGGGGGGCATCTTCACTGGTATTTGAACCCTCAATACACGCAAAAATCTTTTCCAGGAGCGCATCAGACACGGGTATGGCTTCAGCCTGTTCAAGCATTTCACCACCGAGGTGTTTGAGGGCTTCAACAACACCTTTGCAAGCATGACAGAACTCAAGATGGGTTGTGACGGAAATGGAGGGTGCCAGGGCTAAGGCCCCCGCTGTATACTCTGCTAACAGATCAGTATCCGGATGGTTGTTAATCATGTTCGGTTTCTCCAGTGTGTCTTTCCGCTAGGCTGCCCGGCAATGCCAGCTTCATCTTTGCCAGTGCCAGTCTTATCCGTGATTTTACAGTCCCCAGCGGCAGATTGAGGGTGTCAGCTACCTGTTGGCCAGACTTTCCGGAGAAGTACATCAAGGCGAGTACCTCAGACTGTTCGGCGGGTAATTTGCGTAGTTCCTCGCTCACGAAACGTTTGTTTCTCAGGTGAACTAATGTACTGGAGGGTGCCTCGTTATGGTTATCAGCATAGATTTCTTCCGCATTTAGCCTATCAGGGTTCTGCCTTATCTGGGTTCTGATGGCGTCGATCCGTGTATTCCTGGCGATGGTATAGATCCAAGTGCTGGCCGAACCGTATTTGCGGGAGAAGTGGGGTGCTTTTCGCCAGACTTTAATCCAGGTTTCCTGGACGAGTTCCTCAACGGTTTCAGGATCTTGTCCACCGCTTTTCATCAGGAAGGACTTCAGTAGCGGGGAAAAGTGGTTAAAAAGGGCAGTGAAAGCTTCCCTATCCTTTTTCGCGCCGACCTTTTCTAGATAGCTGTCCCATTTAAGGTGTGTGCTCATCAGTTTGGCTGGCTTCCCGGGGTTAAAACGAATGTTCATTGGGTAATGGGTCTTTGCCGTCATTACCCTGTTGTACGCAGGGTACACTTTTTTGGATGACTGTGTAGCTAAATCCATTTTCGCATAGGCCAACAGGGTAGGATTTATTACCTGATAGTGATCCGAATTGTCCGAGTGTACGAATAACTTGGTCGAGTAGGATGAAATAGAGGCTTGGAGAGCAAGTGAAAAATTCGTATACAAGAGGGTGGTCTGTCGTAGTCTTAATCTTGGCAACACTGGGACCGGTCGAGGTAGTGGTGGCAATTGAACAACCTGGTTTTGAATTAACTGAAGAAATAGGCGATTTGCAGATTCGTCGGTATGAGCAGCACATCGTAGCGAGGACACGGGTCGGTAACTCTTTCAAGGAAGCAGGTAATGAGGGTTTTCGGAGGCTCGCTGGGTATATATTTGGGGATAATGATCTCGATCAGAAAATAGCCATGACAGCGCCAGTGGTTTTAACACCGGAACTTCAGGATGAAGAGGGTGAACAATTCTGGGTTACCTTCAGCATGCCTTCTGAGTATGGTCTTGATGAATTGCCTGAACCGGATGATGTTCGGGTTGAATTCGAGACAGTGCCAATAAGATATATGGCGGTGCTTGGCTACAGAGGCAACTGGTCAGAAAAGCGATATCGTAAGTATGAAGCGAAGTTATTATCGTTGCTTGAGAACATCAGTTCCTGGCGCGCTAAGGGTGAGCCAATCTGGGCCAGGTATGATCCGCCATTTATGCCCGGGTTTATGAGGTCAAACGAGGTTGCTATTGAAGTCGTTCCCATCACAGAGGAACAAGAATAATGCTTTCGCATAGCGATGCGCTGCTAACGATTGCGGAAGTATCAGCGACATTTGCCGGGTTTGCTGCCCTGGTAACTTTGTTCGCTAGACGGCGGGTGGATGGCGCCGTGGCCCATGACCTGCTTCGTTTGCGCCTGGTCATTGGCATGAGCGTGGTTGTGGTTATGGCCGCCTTGATCCCCGTCGCGGTGGCCGGCTTTGGCCTGGATGAGTCCATTGCCTGGCAGATCAGCGCGGCATTGTTTCTGCTTCTGATCTACTTCGTTATAAGCAGTTTCGTGACCTCCTACATTCCGGTAAAAGGTTCCTTTCCGCCTGATAATCTCGCCGTTGGGGTTGCCTTGAGTATGGAAATTCTGATCCAGGTTTGCTTGATTCTGGTACTCATTGGAATCGCCAGTGAACGCCAGTACGGATTGTATATTTCTGCGTTGATTGCGACGATTGGGCAGGTTGCCTTTATTTTCCTAAGGTTGGTGGGGTCGACATTTTCCGGTATTGTCATCAAAGCCGAGCCATCTCAGTCGCTATAGAAGTGATGAAGCGGGCTCGCTGACCAGGCATCCATCATGCCATGATCTTGAGGCGCTAAGTGGCTAGTTTGAAGGTTTACGGGCCAGTGGGCTGATTCGGTTGGTATAGAAGTTGACGACACGCAGATATAGATCGGTCGTCAAAGGTGAGGGCGGTACAGTCGAGGGGTAACTGATGATAGAGCAAAAGCGCGAGCGTCAGCACTCTGATTTAAACCTGGAGAACGCTGATAATGCTGAGCAACCAGGTACAGCCTGTCAGTCACCAACAGATTGTGTCCTTTGTTGTAGTGCCTGTTCTATTTCAGCCACCTGCTTGTCCGTGAGATTATAGAAAGTCAGAACCAGGACATTTAATAAAGCGACAGCGGCTGGAATAAAGGTAAACAACAGTCGGATGCCCATAAGAGAATCTTCGTTCTGCGACATGTTTGCCATATAACCAAAATACGCCAGTAGCCAACCTGATAGACCAGCGCCGATCGTCAGGCCAAATTTCTGGGCGAACATTGAGGCTGAAAATACTAAACCGGTCATGCGCCGGTTGAAGCGCCATTCGCTGTAGTCGGCCACATCGCCATACATCGCCCAGACTAAGGGCGCGGTTGGGCCAGCAATGATGGCACCCATACAACTTACGGCTAACATGGTCCAGTATTGGTCAGGCGGGACAAAGAACAAAGCGGCGCCTGCTAGGGCGCTGCCGAGGGAAAGTGCGATGAGCAACAGTTTTTTCTCGAAGCGATCGTTCAGGAATTTTGTACAGCAGACGCCCAGGATGAGTGCAACCGCATTTAGGGTCATGAAAAAAGTCGTTTTGTCGAAAATCCAGATAAACGCGCTGTTGTCATCTAAGACGTAATATTTGAAATAGTGAATAGTAACGGCGCTCTTCAGGGCGACGCTGGCCAGAGTCAGGATGCCAGCAAAAAACAAGACGATCCAAGGCTTGGTTTTAATCAGGATTTTAAGGTCGTTTCTGACACTGACGGTTTCCTCCGGCGGAGAGACCACCCGTTCACGAGTTAGTGCAAAAGTCGTCCAGAATAGGCCAATGGATACAACCGCAAAGATTGCCATAGTGGTGCGGAATCCATCGGCTTCATCCTCAACCCCGAAATACTGGACCATCGGCCTGACGAGCATTGAAATCAGCAGGGTACCGCCAAAGGCGCCGACAAAGCGAAAGGAGGATAAGATGGTTCGTTCTGAGGAAAGCGGTGTCATTACTCCCATCAGTGCCGAATAGGGTACATTAATGGCCGTATAAAGCATCATCATGAGTGAGTAAGTGACCCAGGCGTAAATCAGCCTGCCGGTATCATCAAATTCTGGGCCGGCAAACATCAGATAGCCCATCGCGCCATAAGGGATGGCCATCCACAAAATATAGGGCCTGAATTTTCCAAATCTTGTCTGGGTTCGATCGGCGATGACGCCCATGAGAGGGTCATTGACCGCATCCCAAAGTTTGGTCACGAAAAACATGGTGCCGACAGCCGCAGCTGATAGGCCGAACACATCAGTGTAGTAATACAGCAAAAATATGTTGAAGGTCTGAAAAAAGAAGTTAGAGGCTGTGTCGCCAAGACCATACCCAACGCGCTCGCGGAACCGAAGCTGGTTTTGACTCTCAATCTCCATAGATCCTCATGATGCTGTGCAATGGTCGATAGTCTAGCATCGTCAATTATGACAACGTTGTCAAATATATCTGGATTTGATCTTTGTGCCGTTTTTTGATGACCATTTAACCTGCATTTCGGGTGCCTCCCAAAAGTTGGTTACGCCATGAAAGTGAATTGAACCTCGGCCAGGCTTGAGCCGCGCCCCCTGTCATAAGCTGTCTAGGATAGGAACCTCTCTGGCGATCAGTGAAGAAGTGTGCTTTATTCTAGCTAGCCATTAGAATTTTGAAGGGGAATAACATGTCTGAAGCGATCCAAACAGAAAGGTCAGGTTACAGTGTTTGCACCATCTGTGACATCGGTTGTCAGCTTCGATCAGAGGCTAAAGATGGTAAATTGGTCAGCGTCAGGGCTCATGATCATCCGGCGCTGGCTAAAAATATTTGTTTCAAAGGTGTGGCAGCGCCTGATCTGCATAATCATAAAGACCGGATTCGTAGGCCGCTTAAAAGAGTCGGTGATCGGGGCGCGGATCAATGGGAGGAAATTTCCTATGAACAGGCGATGGATGAGATCGCGGAAAAATTAGAAGGTGTGGTCGCCAAGCATGGTCCTGAATCTCTCGCAGTTTCTACTTCGGGCTGGAATACCCAGTCGACCCATGGCATGGATCGGCGTTTCATGAATGCCCTGGGAAGCCCTAATTATATTAGTGGGGTCTCGCTTTGTGCGGGTAATACTGCGGCCGTGAATAAACTTACCTATGGCTGGTTTGTTGGTGCTGATATCGGTAATACCCAATGTATTGTTCTGTTCGGTCATAATCCAAGGAAACATAGCTGGACGCCCATTTTTAACGCGATTAATGCGGCTCAGGCAAGCGGGGCTAAACTCATTGTTTTAGATCCACGTGTTTCTGATCAAGCGGAGAAAGCGGATTTGCATCTGCGTCTGCGTTCAGGTACCGATGCCGCTATGTGCTTGGGCTGGCTGAACGTCATCATCAATGAAGCGTTGTACGATAAAACCTTTGTCGCTGAACATACCACGGGCTTTGAGGAACTCTGCGCGCGGGTTAATGAGTATCCCCTGGAGCGCGTTGCGGAGATTACCGGGGTAGCGCCCGAGTTGATTGCCGAGGCAGCCCGAGCTTACGCCACTGCGGACTCAGCGGTGATTCCATGGACACCCATCACCGATATGCAGATTTCTTCGACATCAGCTATCCGATTGCACAGCATATTGCGGGCGCTGACAGGTAATCTTGACGTGCCAGGTGGTGAACTTATTGGTGGTTTTAATCCGGCGTACCTTTCAGAATCGCAGATGAGTAATCACGAAATGCTCAAGCAGGAACAACGTGATAAGCAGTTGGGCTCGGATTTACATCCAGCCTATACCTATCGAGCGCAGGATAAATTGGGAGATGCGACTGAGAAGGTGCATGGTTATCGGTATGCGGATATTGTTATGGGGTGTTACATGGCCAATCCGAGCGCGACCTTCCGGGCGATGGTGACTGAACAGCCTTATGCGGTGAAAGCTTTTTTTGTGCTGGGTAATAACGCGCTGATGAGTTACCCGAATCAGCACCAGATTCTTAAAGGCATGATGAATCAGGAACTGATCGTCGTGCAGGAACACTTTATGACCCCGACTGCGATGTTGGCAGACTATATTCTGCCTGGGGATGCATTCAGTGAACGTAATCACATTGCAGATAGTTGGAGCTGGCGTCTCGGTTTGACGCTATCCCAGAAGATCGTCGAGCCTCCAGAAGAATCCTGCAGTACTTTTAAGTTCTGGCGAGACCTGGCCCATCGGATGGGTTTTGGTAATTTGTTCCCATGGCAAACAGTCGAGGAAGTGCTCGACTATCGGCTGGCCCCCTCGGGGAAGACTTTTGCGGAGTTTGCAAGTGAAAACTTTATGTATGTAGAACCGCCTAAATTCCGAAAATACGAAGAGACTGGGTTTGCAACCCCATCGGGTAAGGTTGAGCTTAAGTCCTCGGTTCTTGAAGACCTGGGTTTTGATCCATTACCTTATTATAGAGAAGGCCCGGCAGTCAGTGAGGCGTTTCCATACCATGTGTTTACTGGGGTAAGAGAGGATGCTTTTTTCCAGACCGGTCAGAGGCAAGTGGATTCACTGCGCAAACGTATGCCGACACCGAAACTGTTTATGCATCCCGCCGATGCAGCCAAAGAGGGGGTTGTCGATGGCGATTGGGCCAGCTTGAAGACAGCAACGGGAGAGGTAGCGGCTAAGATTTCCGTACAGGCATCCATGAAAGAAGGCCATGTTCGTGTGCCCCATGGCTGGTGGTATCCAGAAATGCGGGGTACCGCGCAACTGGCTGGTGCTTTCATCTCTAGCGATGCAGTTTTATGTCCCGATGACCCTGAGTTTCTTGATTACGAACAGGGTATCCCGCACTTCAAGGGGTTCCCAGGGCGAATAGATAAACTGGCGTCGGCGCCAGAAGGGATGTCAGACCAGGTTCTGGCAGGCTGAGCATTTCACATAGAGACTTTTCGTTTAGAAGCCGTGATCTGAGGTGTTGTAGACACGCCTAAAGGCCTACTGAAAGTGGGCGTAGCAATCGAAATTGTTAGTGGCTACCCCGGTTGATAAAGTTGAATTAAGCCGATTGTCTTGGATGGGCGCCAGCGGGCGATAGTATGCGAATTTGTGTCAGCCTCTCTGTTGCGCTTTGTTTATAATGAGCCAGACGCGTAATTTATGAATTCATCTATTCTCGGTAAGAACACCTGATGTCATCAAAATTTCTTCCAGCATTTGACCTAAGTGATTCTGCCCAGCTTAAGAAAACTCTGAACCGCGCCCTTAGATGCTACCTCAATGACGGTTGTGTCTTACTTAAAAATGTATTTGATGCCCAATTTATCCTGCAACTGCAGCAGGAGTTTAATGAACGTTACCAGGGCTATTTCAAACCAGGTGACTTTTCCGACGCGCTCAAAGTAGGCGATAAGCGAACCATGGTCACAGTCGATGTCAAAGGATCATTTAATTCCGAATATTTTTATGCGAATCCCAATATTCTAAAACTGATCGTTTCTCTGCTGGGTAGTAACTGCATCATGGGATCCATGGGTGCGGTGGTTTCCTTGCCAGGGTCGAAACACCAGCATATTCATCGTGATCACCCTAATATTTACCACAGTGCCCGTTTTTATCCACATAAAGAGCATCCACTTAGTGCCTCGCCTCCCTATGCCATCACGGTTGTGACCCCGCTGGTTCCTATCAATGATGCAACTGGTTGTACTCGAGTTTGGCCTGGGACACACTTGTCGGCACGTCGTGTAAGAGAAGTCAAACCGGAAAACAGTGCCGATTTTAATACCGAACTGGGCGATTGCCTGTTAATGGATTATCGTCTCATACACCAAGGCCTGGCTAATAACTCTAATACTGTGCGGCCTATTATTTACAATATTTACCACAGTGGCTGGTTTAGAGATGTCGTTAACTATAAAAAGCAGAAGCCACTCGTCATTTCTGATGAAGAATTTAACCAGGTACCAGAGCAGCATAGGCATTTGTTTGAATGGAGCAGGAAGGAATAATGTGGGGTAAGGTCAGTAGAATTGAGGTTGTGGATCGCTAGTCTGCCCTTAAGATTATTTTCTAGCGGTGTTGATTCTGGCCATGAGTTAAAACGCACAGGCTAGGCATCGCCGATGTTTAACTCAATCAGTGTCATCCGTGTGGCTGCCTTGTCTATTTCTGGCCTAATCGGCTTCCCGTTTTGGTAACCTACGCCTGCAAAAAATCCATCGATTCGGCTGTGGCTGCAGATGGCATTCAACTTGTCCGCGATCGCCGCATTATTTTGAAATTCAATGGTCAAAGTACTCTTCATTGACCTGCCTTTAAACACGAGCTGGAGTTCATTCAGGTTTTTTAGATTCCTCCACCAGATATTGGGTCGGTCGGTTACGCAGCACACTTGGTTATCACTGGTAGCGATATAGCTCACGGGTATAACATAAGGTTTGCCGGATTTAACCCCATTGAATTTCAGTAACAGGAGGCTGTGACTCAGCAGGAAGTGCACGGGTGAGTTTAGTATGGCGATGGTCAGGGGGTTGAGAATGGTCCAGATCACGAGGTCTCACTTATTGAACTGTGTTATCGATGTTGTCGTTCGTGCTCTTGGCAAAAGCGGTCGATACCCGCGTTGCAAAAGAGTTAAAGGTTATATAATCCAGTCTTAACATGGTAGCCCCGATCAAACTATAATTTCCATCTGGTAATAGGTTAAGTGGTCTGGCGAGCCTCAGCCCAACTTGGAAAACCATCGCTTTATCTTATTTCGATTGGATAATTCCCCGCAAACCTGTACATTCGCTGGCATGCGCTCAACATACCTAACAGCATTACTGATTGCGATTCTGTTTCTGCTCTGGATAGGCTCCGGACTCTTGGTGGAGACGCCGCTGCCGCCAACTAAGAATATCAAGGAATTGAATCAAAGGCGTAGTGCTATGGCTGAAGAAAGTCCAGCCACCCGGGTTCGTATTATCACAAGCCATGCCAGCCTCCAGTATCGAGAACGGGTTGTCCGCGGCAAGACCCGGGCCAAGCGGTCGATCGTCGTCCAGTCGCAAACAAGCGGGCTTGTTGCTGATCGTCCAGTAGAGCGGGGAGAGCAAGTCAGTGCCGGTCGGATTCTTTGTAGAATTTCAGTGGAGGATCGAAACGCCAGTATTCAGGAAGCCACTGCAGCGCGTGACCAGGCCCAGCTTGATTATGACGCAAGTCTGAAGCTAGAAAGTAAAGGGTTGCAGTCCGGGATCAATATAGCCCAGGCCAAGGCCAGATTGATGGCAGCACAAGCAAGTTTACAAAGAAGCCATCTGAGTAAAAAACGGCTCGTTATTAGAGCGCCATTTGCTGGGGTCATCGAAGATATTCATATGGAACTGGGCGAATATGTGTCTCCGGGTTCCTCCTGTGTCACGTTAGTTGACCTTAATCCCATGTTACTTACGGGCGAGGTGACAGAGCGTGATCTGGATGGATTGAAGCCTGGGCTTAATGCCTCCGCGCAACTGATTGATGGCTCAACAGTGCAAGGCCAAGTGACCTTTGTGGCCAAGACAGCACAGTCAGGCACGCGCACTTACCCGATAGAAATTCAAATCGATAATTCTGACCTGGCCGTACCAGAGGGGATTACAGCCGATATTCGGATTCCAATTGAACAAGTTCGAGCACACAAGGTTTCGGCTGGTTTGCTGGTCTTGGATGATGCCGGTCGCAGTGGTATGCGTGCCGTGACATCAGGCAATGTGGTGACATTTTATCCGGTTGAGATCATCGGTGATGACCATGATGGTATCTGGGTTTCAGGTTTGCCGGATATTGTCGATCTTATTATTGTGGGTCAACAATCCGTTGTTTCAGGTGAGGAGGTCGTCCCTCAGCAATTTTCGCCGCAGGCAAGAGTATCGTTGACAACCACTGAACGTGATTCATGAATGCGCTGATTGATGCGGTTGTGAACCGGACGCGAACTTCCGTGTTGCTAATGGTGATGGTTTTTATAGCCGGAATTGCAAGTCTTCGGTCGATTTCAATTGAAAGCGACCCAAATATCACCATTCCTTTTTTTCAGGTTATGGTGTTTAACGAGGGCATCTCGCCTGAAGATGCCGAACGCTTGTTGATAATGCCCATCGAGATTGAATTGCGCAGCATCGAAGGAATAGAGGAAATGACTTCGTATGCGACCGAGAACTACGGCATTGTCTTAGTCGAGTTCGATGCTGACCGTGATGTTGATGAGGCTTCGATCGATATTCAGCAAGCGATAGACCGAGCTCGTGTCGAACTGCCCAACACGGCCGAAGAGCCGGTTATCAATGAAGAAACCACGATGGATTTCCCGGTGTTACAGGTTAATTTTGTTGGTGATGAGGTGCCGGAGCGAATGTTGTATCAAGCGGCTCTTGACATTCGAAATGCCATCGAGGGCATTCCAGATGTGCTGACTGCGGATCTTCAGGGCCATCGAGAGGAAGTTCTGGAGGCGATTATCAACCCGATAGCGCTCGAGGCATATGAGATCTCTGGCGAAGATCTGATTGGGACACTCGCTCGAAACAATCGGCTGGTCCCTGCAGGGAGCTTGGACACAGGTGAAGGCCGATTTTCATTGAAAGTCCCCAGTATTATTGAAAATGCCAGTGACTTATATGATCTGCCGGTGAAAAGTAGTGCTGAAGCGGTGGTTACGCTGAGCGACATAGCCACCATTCGCCGTAGTTTTAAGGATCGCACCAGTTATGCCCGTGTGAATGGTCGACGGGCAATATCACTCAATATCGTGAAAAGGGGTGACGCCAATATCATCGACACGGTGCGTGCAGTGAAGGCGATAGTCGAAGACATGCGTGCGGAATTGCCTGGCAAGATTGATATTTTTTACACGCAGGATCAGGCCCCGTTTGCCTTGAAACAGGTTAACGAGCTTCAAGGTAACATCCTGACTGCGCTTGCCCTGGTCATGATTATTGTGGTTGCAGCGATGGGTCTGCGGTCGGGTTTGATCGTGGGTCTGGGAATTCCTATGTCTTTACTTTTTGCCGTAACCATACTTTATGTCATTGGCTTCACTTATAACTTTATGGTGATGTTTGGCATGTTGTTGGCCCTGGGAATGCTGATAGACGGGTCTATAGTCGTAACAGAATATGCAGATCGAAGAATGCTCTATGGCGATGAGCGCCGGTTGGCCTATTCGACCGCAGCGAAAAGGATGTTCTGGCCTGTCGCGGCCTCTATTGCTACTACCCTGGCTGCTTTCTTACCGTTGATGTTCTGGCCAGGGATGGTGGGTAAATTTATGCGCTACCTGCCGATTACTGTTTTTGCTGTGCTTGCTGGCAGCCTCATTTATTCTCTTTTTTTTGGCCCTGCTGTCGGTGCGATTATAGGTCGAGTCGGAGCGCAGCAGAGTCAGTTTCGGAATAATCTGACTGTCATGGAAAAAGGTGACCCGCGCTCGGTACCGGGCGTGATTGGCGGTTATGCCAAGCTATTGTGGTGGTGTAGCAGTGCTCCCTGGATAACCCTTTTCGTTACCTTGGGTATCCTCGTGGCAAGTTTTATTGCTTATAGTGAATATGGCAAAGGCGTTATTTTTTATTCAGATGCCGAACCCCAGTTTGCATTCCTGAATGTGAAATCCAGAGGAAATATGTCGCCCGTTGAAATTAATGCTCTGGTCGAAGAAGTTGAGGATATTGTGGTTAACGTTGACGGGATTGCGGCCATTAATACCTGGACTAGCCTACCGGGTGGGCCGTCACGAGGGGTTGCAGATAAAATTGGATCGATCTTTATCGAACTGCTGGATGAGAATGATCGGGTCCGGACTGCGACTGAGATTTTTGAGGAAATCAGAGTTAAGGCCAGTCAACTCGCTGGGTTCAGCATTGAAATAAGGGAAATGCAAAATGGGCCACCCCAAGGCAAGCCTATAGAAGTGCAGTTTACGTCCTACCAACGTGGATTGCTTGAGCCAGCCATGACTCAAGTCAGGGCTTATATGGAAAGCGTTGCGGGTTTGCGTGATCTTGAAGATACCCAATCGCTGCCGGGTCTTGAATGGCAACTCGAGGTCGATAGAGCCCAAGCGGCGCTGTTCGGGGCCGATGTCAGTTCGGTCGGCTTAGTAGTCCAGTTGGTTACGGCTGGAATCAAGATTGGTGAGTACCGACCTGACCGAGCCGACGACGCGGTTGATATACGGGTTCGCTACCCGGAAGAGTATCGAGGAATCGGTTCGATTGATGCCCTTAAGGTCTCGACTCAATATGGAATGGTTCCCATTTCTAATTTTGTGGACCGCCGACCGGTGGCCAACGTTGATACTTTTCAAAGAAATAACGGCATCCCTGTTGAATTTATTCGGGCCAATGTCATGCCGGGTGTCCTGGCTGACGATAAAGTAAAGGAAATGCAATCCTGGCTGGAAACTCAGTCTTTCGACCCCGAACTGACGATTGCCTTTCGAGGAGCAAATGAAGAACAGCAGGAATCGCAGGCTTTTACGTTGATTGCATTTGGATTGTCGCTGCTGCTGATGTTTGTCTTGCTGGTGACTCAGTTTAATAGCTTCTATCAGTCAGCATTGATTTTATTCGCCGTAGTCATGTCGACCGCAGGTGTCCTGCTGGGGCTTTTAATAACGGATCGTCCGTTTAGCTCATTACTAACGGGTATTGGCATCGTGGCGTTGGCGGGAATCGTGGTGAATAATAATATTGTTCTGATTGATACCTTTAACCACCTGCGAAAAAGCCAACCGGGTGAAGACTATATTCAACTGATATTGCGCACGGGAACACAGAGATTGAGGCCGGTGATGTTGACCACACTGACCACCATTTTTGGGCTATTGCCACTGGCAATGAACTTCAGCATCGATATGCTGAATCGAACGATTAGCTATGGTAGCCCACTATCGGCGATGTGGGTGCCACTGTCTCAGGCGATAGTCTCTGGTATGGCTTTTGCTTCGATTCTTACTCTGGTATCTACGCCGGCGATGCTAGCGCTACCCTATCGCATAGAGCCATGGGTTGCCTGGGTTAAAAAACAGTTAGCCGGCGTTCTTTCATTGCCTTTTTTGCGGCGCCAACCCTAACTACGAGGCCACTGATTGCAGGCAGGGGAAGGCAACCAAGCCATCGGGACTGAGGCACGATTGTGCAAGCACGTTAACCCTTAATCCAGGCCAAGCCCGGGACTTTATTGTTTTTACGTTGTTCGATCTTGGTTTCCAGTGAGTGCCAGGTAAGACGGAGAGTAAATAGGCTCTGACAAAGCTAGTCTTTAGGGTATTGGGCTTGGTCCAAGTTGAGCCATCGGAAGATGGCGCATAGATACGCAACCAGCTATCTGGACTGTTTTTTTGCCTGGTAATGATGAATTTTAGGCGCCGGCTTAGTCTTGGAAACCGCCAAAGCATTCAATTAAGGCAGCAAAGAAGCCTTTCAGTTCTAACGTCATGATGGCGAAGTCCTGATCAAATTGTTCGGCGATAGAGTCAGCTTCGCGGTCTTTGGATTGATCTGTGATGATGCCTTCAAACTTTAACTTTTTAATGGTTAGCTCGTCGGTGATAAGGCAGTTGAGAACCCCATTCCAGGTAATGCCTAGATTTTTAACTTGCTTGCCAGCGCTGAGATGGGCTTGAATCTCTTCTGTGTAGAGATCCTGTGACTTACAGCGAATGACATTGCTCCCATCCAAGGGGTTATAGAGTTCACAGTCTTGATCAATATCGAATTGATTTTCGGGGTCCTGCTTGACTAGCCAACGGGTCAGGACGTCACTCGGTGTGCGCTGGACGTTAGGTAAGCTAACTGGCAGCGATTCGATCGTACCCCGAAGGAAGTTCAACAGCTCTTCCGCACGAGAAGCACTGACGGTATTAATGATCAGGAGATTCTCTTTTACTGCGATGTAAGCATGGATTTGTTGGGTTCGGGTGAAGGCTCTGGGTAACAGAGTCGCTATGACATCGTCCTTCAACTGCATTTTTTCTTTGCGATAGATTTTCCGGTCTTGACGGTCCTGTAACTGGCTTACCTGCTCTTCCAGTGCTTCGTTAATGACCGAGGCAGGCAGGATCTTATCCTCTCGCTGGCCGCAGATCATGATGTAATCGCCCACCACATGAGTCAACATTTCACTTTCTCGACCAAGCGGACTGGTCCAACCATAACTGTATTTTGCATGGCTTCCGCAGGGCCGAAAACGCTGCTGGCTGAGTTTGTGCTCCAGATCGTCAGCGGATAATTCAAAGGGTTTCGTGAAGCAGTAAAGTCGAATATTTTTAAACCACATACATCAGTTTCCAATAGTACAAAGCGCATGAAAAGGCGCTGGATTATGCTACAAGCGCTATCGGCAATCCAGCGGTTAGCAGGGTCAATTCAGTTAGCTGATGGACGCCTGACCTTCACGGCAAGAACAGCAACCAGTGGAACCGTAATCGGGAATAAAATAAACATGGTCAAAGTGCCTAGCCAGAAGGCGATTTGGTCAGCGATGGTAGCAGGTTCAGCGGTTTTGACCGCTGGGCTAAAGAAATCACCTGAGTAAAGATGCTTGTAATCAGCAAAGCGAAGTTGCATGAGCGTGATCCAGGCTCTTACTTTGTCCAGTCTTGGATCATTTTTTAACGCTTTTAACGGCGCTACTGGAATGCTGCAGTGACACTGAATGACGCCGAACAACATGAGGTCTGCTGTAGTAGTTGACGAGCCGCCGAGAAAGGGTCCAGCTTCGGTGAGTCTGTGTTCGAAGTAGAGGAATTGCTCGCCATAGTTTTCAGGGTCGCCAGGCCCCTTTATTAATACCAGTGTTCGAATCAACAAGAACATGTAGAAGGCGATAAAACTTTTCAGGAAGTGGTGACCAAGCCGTGTTAATAGTCCCTCTGATGGATCGCGGACTCGGCTGAACCCTTTAAAGAAAACCAAGGCGTTGTCGGTTCGATGTAAAACGCCTCGCCAGGCACCATTAATCGCTTGCTGATCTGGTGTAGACACTGTGTCGAAACCGATCTGCTGGAGGATATCTGCTGACTCGAGGAGCCAGGAGGTCGCATCGGTTTGTGCCGCAGGCATCATGACGCCGGAATGCAGGAATAAAGCAGCAGGCGGGACCGTGGTGAGTGTGTAGGCAGTGTTTTTGTCGTGCAAGCCGAGTAACACGGCCTGGACCCAGGGCGAATGATCAACACCATAGACTCGCATTCTGGTAACCCCTAACTTCTCGAAAAGAGGTGAAACAGGTACGCCTCTTTGACATTTTCGTTTTGCGGCCGCCTGCCATACTTCTCCTCATAGACATCGCTGAAGGTTTTAAAATCGTTGGCATCGGTGACGCGCTCAGCCAACAGCTCATAGAGATTTTCGCCAATAAGTAATTTTACCCGAGGGTCATTTTCGATATGTTCGACCCAGGCTGTTCTGTTTGCGCCGGCATGCACATACAGGTGTTGACCCTGCCCTATAATCCATAATTTCACCGAATATGGCTGAGTTGGATTAGTTTCGAGTTGGATTACCTCTGCAGTAGTGACCTCAGTCCAGTCGTTGGGGGCGGGCACTAAATTACCATTCAGCGCGCCCCCTGCAAACGGGACAAAATCGGCAGAACAGGCTGTCAGCAGTAGTAATAAAAATGAGAGGCCTTGGTTTTTCATCGTGTCTCCTCTTGACCGAAGTTTAAGTTGATGGCGTTCTACAGAGCCTAACAACAAACAGGCCGGCGATCCAAGTGCGTGCGGGTCGCGAAGAAGTTTGTTGTTTTGTTGCTCCCAATAGGCGCGCGAATTGCACTCGATCTCGAATGATAGAGCGGTTGTTCTTGTCGTTAGAGTTAGAAAATGGGGTTTTGGCGGGCTGAATGTCGATGGTCTCAGAAATAGCGGGTACGCTACCGCCCTTGAGATTTCCAGGTGATGATACGCCGATTATTGTGGGCAGCGGTAAAATCTGGGTCAATCTTCGTTTGGTTGGAGTCATGCCCTACGGTCAGAATGGCTAGGGCCGTAGCTCGCGTCATGGGCTTATGGCATTTTAGTATGTTGGTTACACTGTTATCCTGTACCTGTTTGTTAGCCGATGAGGTGGGGTAGTGGGAAAAATTATTGGTGGTGTGGTCCTGGTTCTGATTCTAGCTGCAGTGGGTGTCGGTGTGTATCTGTTGCAAAATTTGGATGGATTAGTCAAAGAGGTCATAGAAAAGGTCGGTTCTGAGGTGATGGGTACCGATGTGAGCGTCGGTGAGGTAAAGATTGACCTGCAAGGCGGCGCGGCAACACTGGCTGACTTAACCATTGCTAATCCAGATGGTTTTTCCGAAGGTAATTTGTTTGCAATGGAAGCCATTAAGGTCGTTATTGATATTTCAAGTATAACAGGACCCGTTTATGTTATTGACGAGATTTCGGTCAGCGGTGCCCAGGTGCTGGCAGAGCAAATAGGCTCTAACAGTAATATCCAGGCTTTACTTGATGGACTGCCCCAGTCTGACGCTACAGACGGCGTATCAGAAAATAGTGCCGATGAAGTAAAACTGGCTATTCAGCAGATCAGCTTTGCCGATGGTCGTCTTGAATTACGAAGTGATAGCCTGGGAAATCACAACGTGTCCTTGCCAGGATTTAAGCTCAGGGACATCGGTTCGGCCAGTAAGGGGTTGACACCGACTGAAGTCGGCGTGGCTATCGCAACACAGTTGACTTCGCAGGTTGCAAGTGCCGTCAGTGATGCGTTCGCTGACATTGCTAAACAGGTAGCAAAAGAAAAGTTACGGAAGAAATTGGGTGATGCCGCAGTTGATGGCATCAACAAACTAAAAAGCTTGTTCGACAGAGGCGATGGTTGAAGGCGGCTCGCTTAATTCAGGCATAGCACCTATCGAGTGTGCGTAGGTAGTTTTAATGAGACTCGACCTGGGGACAGTTGGTTTTGCTCAATGAGTCCCTTAGCCAGGCGATCACTATTCGAGACCATACCTCAACAGGCTGCGGATGCCTTCGAAGTGTTGGTCGTGTTATTTGGCCTTGCTGGGCATCAAAGCAGGCCGCCAGGCTGGGCGCGATCGGTCTGGATGAGATACTTTGGTAATCCGGCAAATAGGCGGTGTATAATGCCAGGCATCCAAAACCCTGGCTTTAAAATCCTGGATTTGCAACCCCAGGTATGACAGGACATAAAAACACATACTGGTAATCTGTCTGATTGCCGCAAGCGAGATTTTCAATGACTTTTCTTTGTAACCTGTTAATGGTGGTTTTCTTTCTGGCGGTCAGTGATAATGCCTTCGCCGATCTGTCCCAATTACCCGAAAGGGCCAGCACTGATCGATCTGAGTATCGACGCCTGGTGCTCGATAATGGTCTTCGAGTCATCTTGCTGTCTGATCCGGATCTGAATAAGTCGTCTGCCTCACTGGTCGTCGGTGTCGGTTCCTATATGGATCCAGAAGGCCGTGCGGGGCTGGCGCATTTCCTCGAGCATATGCTGTTTCTGGGTACTGAGAAGTATCCGGACGAGGCTGACTATTCCAATTATCTTCGTACTAATGGAGGTTACAATAACGCCTATACCTCCGGAGATCACACGAACTATCACCTTGAAATCAGTCACCAGGCTTTTGAAGGTGCGCTGGATCGTTTTGCGCAGTTTTTTGTCTCGCCGCTGTTCAGTGCCGAATTCACAGAGCGTGAAATGAATGCAGTTGATTCTGAATTCGAAAAAAATCTACAGAATGACAATTGGAGAGGGCAGCAGATGCTCCGTACGATGGTGCGGGAGGATCATCCAGAAAACCACTTCTCCATCGGTAATCTGGAAACCTTGACTGGCATTGAGCGGGCCGAATTCATGGCGTTTTTCGACCGCTATTACAGTGCTGAGTTGATGGCGTTATCGCTCACCTCTAATGCCAGTCTTGATCAGCAGGAGGCATGGGCCCGTCAGTATTTTTCAGTGATCCGAAGCGGTCAGCGCGCCGAGGCTGATTTCACTGCGGATCTTGTAGCGCCGTCTAGACCCCCGGGCATTGTGCTGGTCGAGCCGGTGACTGATAGGCGTACCTTAAGCCTGACTTTCCCCACTCAGGGTACCCGTGCTCTATACCGCAGTAAGCCTGATGCGCTGGTGGGCTTCCTGCTAGGCTACGAAGGTGAAGGCAGCTTGTTGTCCTATCTAAAGCAAGTCGGGCTGGCGACGGGTTTAAGTGGCGGAGGCTATTCTGCGAGTAAGGACTACAGTTTGTTCGGAATCGAAGTCCAACTAACCCCCAATGGTGTGGAGAACTGGCAACAGGTAATGCAGGCAACCTTTGCCTATATTGATCTGTTGCGTAAATCAGATTTTCCGGATTACCTGTTTGATGAACGTGCTACTGTGGCACGGCTTCAAGAGTTGTATTCCGACAAGGGCGAAGGGGCGGGCCGAGCCGTTGGGCTTGCCAATAATGTCAGGGAATATTCGCTGGAAGATGCTGAAAGAGCGGATTACCTTTGGGAGCAGGCCTCCCCCGAGCTCTATTTCGACATACTCGATGCACTTCGGGCAGACAATATGATTGCGATGCTCGAGATGAAAGGGGTGCCGACTGACCAAAAGGAAAAGTACTTTGGCATAGATTACAGTTACCAGTCATTTGCACCAGAATTACTAGCCTCGCTGGAAAAGCCAGTCGAACTGGCCAGCCTGACTTTACCAGCGCCTAATCGGTTCATTCCGACCCAGGTAGACCTGCTGGCGCTCAGGCCAGTCAAGGTCATTGATGAGCCAGGCCTGCAATTGTACTACGCGCAGGATACAACCTTTGAGCGACCGCGAGTTAGCTACCAGATTCGGTTGCGCCAATCTGAAAAGATGGGCGGGTTGAATGCTGTCGTCATGCGTGACTTATACACATCAGCAGTTAATGAAATGCTCAATGAGCAACAATATGCGGCCGCGGTTGCCGGTCTGAGTGTCGCCATCATTGATAGCAGCAAAGGGATTCGTATCAGCGTCTCAGGATATAGCCAGTCAGCGAATAGCTTTTTGGAAACTGTGCTGTCGCAAATGACCGCGATTAATTTATCAGCGGAGCGTTTCGACGCTCTCAAGGAACGCAAGCTAAGAACTTGGAAGAATGCAGTTTATTCGGATGCCTACCGGCAGACCTTCGAGTTGGAGCGTCAGTATTTCTATGAAAACTACTTTACGCCGGCACAAAAATTAACCGCAGCCGAGGGAATCAGTCTTGAAGATGTGCAGCGTTTTTCGAAAACGTTGTTCTACAAAGGTAATGTGGAAATGGTTGCCTATGGCAACGTGTCGCAGTCAGATGCAATGAAAGCGGCTCGACAGGTGGTTGATACGCTGAATCTGAAACCAGTGCGGTCTCGTGATGTTTATGATACCCGCGTTTTGGTTTTAGACGATACGCGGGTGGTCGCTGCGAATACTTTGCTGGTCAATAATTCAGCGTATATCCAGGGTTTTCTGTTAGGTGATGCCACGCCGAAGAATCGAGCCGTGTCGTCGGTGCTGGATAATTTCATTGGCGAGCCCTACTATTCTGAAATGCGTACGCGGCAACAGCTCGGATATATCGTGGCTAGTTTCATGAGCGATCACAAGGACGAGCTTTATGTCCGTTTTTTGATCCAGTCAGCTGATTATTCCGCGGATGAGCTCAGGCATCGCTCGGAGACATTCCTGGATGGCTTGCTCGATCAGTTGGACCAGTTGTCTGATGCTAAGTTTGAGGAAATACGAGCGGCAGTGAAGGCGGAATTTGAGGAGAAAGACAAGTCGATTGGCGAACGAGCAGCCCGCTACTTTGCGCTGGCATTCGAGAAGCAGGCTAACTGGAGTCGGCGGGCTGATACCATTACTGAATTGCAGAACCTGACCCGGGATGATGTGCGCGCCATGGTGCAGAATTCTATTTCAGCAGGGGCGGCTCAGTTCACAACCTTGTCGATGGCGGAACAACATGCCGACGCACTGGATTCAGTCGAAACCAGTTTTTCAGATTTGGAACGCTGGAAACGTCGACAGCGCTATCGTTAATTTAGATTCGTATTTGCATTCGTGCACGCTGAATCCCGGCCGTAAAAGCCATGCCCTCTGGCCATTGAGGGTCACCATGGCCAAAGGAACCCACGGATTGTTTGGTATAGTTGGGGGTCGTGACTCGGGTTGGCTAGTGTCAGCCGCAACCGCATCGGAGTGTACTCTGCAAGTTGGTTACCAGAGGGGGCCGATCTTGCCTAGATACCATGCTTGCCCAATGGCCATTTTAGAAATTATCCGCCTCACACGGCTAATTGATTAACATTGTTTCTACTATGGATGTTTCTACTATGAATGTTTCTACTATGAATCCGGTTGGCGCCATGTCGATCAAGTCAAGGCCGAAACTCCTGTTGTTGATCCAGACTGTTATTGCAGAATTTCGTTGTGTCCTGAAACGACGACGATCTTTTCAAGCTAGCCAGTGCCACTTAGAAATTGAGAGTTTGATAAGCTGTGAGTGTTCATTCAGGTAACTCATTTTGAATACGGTATTTTATTTACGGTTTGCTATATTAACCCTGAATTGGTTTATCACTGATGTTAGGGCCCTGATAGGGCATGGGAGGCTTGTATGAGAGAAGGACGGCTGGCAAATAAGGTCGCTGTGATTACCGGTGGGGGCAATGGTATTGGTCGCGCCACAGCAATGCGATTTTCGGAAGAAGGGGCTGCCGTGGTCGTTGCCGATATTCAGGAAGAGAAAGCGGCGGAAACCGTTTCTATGATCGTCAGTGCGGGCGGACGGGCGCTATCAGTTGATGTGGATGTCACCCGCGTTGAGGATAATGAGCGTATGGCGCAACTCGCCGTGGAAAAATTTGGCAGTCTGGATTGTCTTGTCACCGCCGCTGGGATCAGCCACGCAAACTATGTTTCCGGGGATATCGAACCCGACATTAAAAATATTGTCTCTTCGCGTGTAGATTATCTGGAACGGCCTGGGTGGGATTTTGTAGAAGGGAATCCAGATGAGTTTGATAAGGTAATCGCCGTCAATCTGAAAGGAACGTTGTTGGGAATGCAGGCGTGTGCCAGAAGGATGCTGGATGCCGGGACCCAGGGTGCCATCGTAACCCTGGCCAGTATTGCAGCTAAGCACCCGGATGCTGGACCGGTTCCGTACACGGCGTCCAAGGCCGGCGTTTGGATGCTGACCAAAAAAGCGGCCAGAATGCTGGGTCCAGTCGGTATCCGCGTCAACAGTATTGGGCCTGGCTTTATCAACACGCATATGACAGCAGTTATTGATTTGATGAACCAGGAAGAAGCGGCTGCCTTTACGCAGATGATCCCCATGGGAAGGCGTGGTGAGCCCCTAGAAATAGCCAATGCGGCATTGTTTCTGTGCAGCGATGAAGCAAGTTATTTCAGTGGTGAAATTCTACACCCTGATGGCGGTTTTTTTACCGAGTAGATCGTTTTAGCCACTTCGCTGGACGTGAGCATTTAGGGTGTTTTAGTTTCATGGGCGTCAATAGCGGTTTTTCGCTTAGGATAAAAACGGCCATCGCTTTTGCCAAGGATGACCAAAAAAGTCAGTGATTAGGAGGTGGGAATTCGGCTTTCCTTCTCTGATCTATGGCCCGGCTCGTATGTCAGTGGAATCACACAGATTAATCGATGGGCTCTAACTGCGCTGGGACTGACTTATGCCATGGTGTACCAGCATAGGCATCTCGTAACGAAGCTGATGTAAGCTCGTTAGGGGAAACACCGGTCTGCTGCAGGGCGCCCGTCTCGTCAGGATAATCCAATCCGGCTCCATTCGGCAGCGAAATGTGGCCTCGTTGCATTCGATTATTTAATTCGACCACGACTTCAAGTGAGCCGGTACCCGTCGATAGCCGGGCAGTAGAGCCTTCGCCTAAATTCAGCCGAGCGGCATCTTCTGGATTGATGAACAGGGCACCGTCCCGGTCTTTTCGGCGCCAGTCCGGATTACGGATAATGGTATTGGCAGTGAAGGCACGGCGTTCTCCTGCAGATAATAGAAACGGGAAATCTGTTGATGTTTCTTCAGGGCGTTCGGAGTTTAAGTTGCTGGCATCTGATAGTAGATCCGTCAATGCTAATTGAACCTTGCGGCCAGGAACGCGTGCCCAGACATCAGGCCAGGTCTCCGTGCTTACCACGGCACCACTGTTTTCAGCCAGCAGATGATCAAATAGTTCATCTCCCAGCGCATCGCTTTGAGCGGATAATCCGAGCGCTCGCAGATTGCCTTCATTAGTGGATGCATATTGGTGACAAACTGCCCATAGCGCTGCCGCATTCTGCATTCCATCGGGTAATGCAGGGCCTAACGTTCGATAGAGTAAAACCGCCGCCAACCGGGCTATTAGCGGATTTTCGGCCAGCTTGGTTAAGAAGGCTTGCCGAAAACCAGTTCGACCTGAGGTGGACAGGGTGTTCTTCAGGTCATCCTCAATCCCTTCCGGCAGGATAGCCATGGCCTGTAGCAGTCGCATGTGGATTTCGCCTTCATCCAATGGACCCTCTGGGGCTTTAAAAGTAGGTTTACGGATATGAAAGTAGTTGTCCGGGAATTCAAAATTAAAAAAAGTGGCCTCAGCTTTTTCATATTGGCTGGTGGCAGGTAAGACATAGTCTGCCTGTCGCGCTGTTTCGGTCATGGCGACATCAATGACGACACTGCAGTCAAGTTTCCGCATTGCCTCCCGCCACTGCATGCTATCCGCTAATGAATGTACCGGGTTGGCTGATTCTATGATCATCCCGCGATAGTGGTTTGGGTGATCCGCGAGTACTTCCTCGGCAATGACGTTGCTGGGAACCAGTCCGGAAATGATACGTGCGCCAACAACTGGGCTGACGCCTGCTTCGTGTCCATTGCCAAAGGAACCAAGACCATTGGCAGTATAGTGAGTTCCTGGTTTGGCAAAGTTTCCTGTCAGAACCCAGAGGAGACGTTGTAGATAGCTGACCAGGGTGGAATGCCGATTCATCTGCACGCCCAGGTCCTCTAATACAGCAACACTGTCCGCCTTGGCAATAAGTCTGGCGGTTGAGCGTATCATGTGTTCTTCGATGCCGGCTTTTTCAGCGCAGTCACTGATATCTGTTTGTATAAAGGCATCGATAACCGCGTTTAACCCCTGTGCGTTCTGTTCCAGCCAGTTATTATCGGCAAGCTCTTCCTGCACGATTGTGGCGATCATGCCGGCAAGTAACCAGGCATCTCTGGCTGGTTTGACGGCCAGGTGAATGTCCGCCAGATTCGCTGTTTCGGTGAATTTGGGGTCAATCACAATCAGGGTTCGTCGAGGATCTTTGGCTATCTCGCGCAAGGTTGCGCGGGCACGCTGAATGCCGTGGGCTTGCCAGGGATTTTTGCCGAGAAAGATCGCCACCTCGGCATGGTCGAAATCGCCATGGGGCCAGCGACCAAACATTCGCGTGGCAACCCAGAATTCGCCGGTTTTTTCCTGGGCCAGTGCATTAGACCGATATTTTATGCCTAGTGCGGCTTGGGTAGCACCGCTATAGGCTCCGGGCAGGTGATTGCCTTGCCCGCCTCCGCCATAGTAGAAAATCTTATCACCACCCTGGGTGTCGCGGATGTGGGTCATCTTCATGGCAATGTCGTCTATGGCTGTTTGCCAATCAATGGCATCGTAACCACCGGCTTGATTTCGGCGCATAGGGGTTAATAGTCGGTCGGCGCGATTTTGGTAATAGTTAAGGCGAGAGGCTTTGTTGCAAACGTAACCCTTGGAAGCAGGGTGGTTTTCATCCCCTTTAGTCCTGGCAATAGACTGGCCATCTGCACTGAGTTGCACTTTGATACCACAATTGAGTGTGCACAAAATACAGGCGGTTGATTTCCATTCGGCTTGGCTTTGGGTTGTATCAGAGGCTTTGTTTGGTTTCAATGCAATTTCCGGGATGGCGATACCCTTGTTATCGGTGATACCAGTATAAAATCCCGTGCTGTTGGAACATTATATCGGCCTTTATTTCAGTTGCTTCTATAGAGCATCCGTTGTTGCCAATGCTTCAGCTGAGTTTTTCCTTACCTGCATTACCTGCAGGGTTTTTCGATATTGGCTCAGCTTTCCCCTATTGACTTAGCTAAATGGCAGTGCGTTCGTGCAAAGCTAATAAAAAGATAATAAACATTTTCTTCAGTGGAGAATAGATCATATCTATGCAAGATCGGTCAAGTACCGGTCGGGTCATCAATCCATAGACCCCGCGCTATAGACAGTGAATGAGGTGAGCCGCTGATGCCAACTGTGAGTTAAATTGATAGGTTAAAACCCAGGTCCGCGTCCGGGATGAGTAACGCTCTTTCTGTCCCTGTGTTTGTTGTCTCCGCCGTAAACATGAGAAACTCAGGGCTATTCATAAGTGTGAGTAATTGATAGCCAATGACTGAAACTGAAACGGGCAACTACCAGGCAGCATTTGGACACGTTCAGCAACTGATTCAATCAAGAGAGTTTGCGCTTGCCCTTGAGCAGGTCGAAGCGATCCTGGACGTGCATTCCAGGGATGCCAAGAGCCACTATCTCAAGGCCGTGATCCTGCGTCATCTGGGTCGCCATGAAGAGGCCGTTGAATTGCTCCAGAACCTGGCTAAAGGGACGCGCGACGTCGCCGTGATACAACAGGAGTTGGGTCAGGCCCTGCATGCGGTTGGACGAATCGACGATGCCATCGTTGCCTTGCGAGAGGCAGTGCGAATTGATCCCAAGCTGGCTGCGAGCTGGAAACTTTTAGGTGAGTCACTCCATGGCGAAGGGGAGGCAGCCGAAGCCGCCGAAGCCTTTCATCAGGCCATGGCAGTGACCCATACCCATCCCGCAATCATTCAAGCTCTAGATCTTGTCCAACAGGAACGTTTTGGCATGGCTGAAGGTATTTGTCGGGATTACCTGCAACGGTTTCCAGAGGATGTGACCGTCATTCGGTTGTTGGCAGAAATCGGCATTAAGCTTGGTATCAAGAAAGACCCTGAGATTTTGTTAGAGGATTGCTTGCGTATAGCGCCGGATTTTCACCTGGCTCGGAATACTTATGCCAATGCTCTGGGCCAGGCGCAGAAATATGAACAAGCTCTTGCTGAGATTGATTACCTTGAAAAGGTCGACCCGCAGAATCTGTCGCACAGCATTTTGGCGGCCTCGATTGAAGTGATGGTGGGTCATTATGAGGCAGCTGTGAAGCGTTACGAGTTTTTGACCGGGCGTTTTCCGCAGCACGCTCAACTTCAGAATAGCTTTGGTCATGCCTTGAAAACAGTCGGTCGTCAGAAAGAGGCGATTGCCGCTTATCGCCGCGCTATTGCAGTGAAAGAGAGTATGGGTGAAGCCTATTGGAATTTGGCTAACCTCAAGACCTTTCTTTTTGAGCAGGAAGAAGTGGATCGGATGCGTGCGCTTATAGCAGAGGGTGATACGAGTAGCAGCGATTATTTTCATTTGTGTTTTGCTCTGGGTAAAGCGCTGGAAGATCGTGGTGATTACACAGAATCGTTTCGTTATTACACGCTCGGAAACGACAGGAAGCGTGAGCAGGAAGGCTATCAGGCGCAGCGGACCACCGAAGAGACGGATGCCTTGATTAAGCATGTTAACCCGCCTTTGTTCGCGGCAAAACAATCCTACGGCCATCTGGCTGCCGACCCTATTTTTATCGTCGGCTTGCCGCGCTCGGGTTCGACCCTGCTGGAACAGATCCTGGCGAGTCATTCTATGGTTGATGGAACGTCAGAGCTTCGGGAAATGGTCGCCATTGCGAGACGCCTGGGTGGTAAACGCAATCGTGATGATCAATCTCTTTATCCAGCTGTTCTTGCTGATTTAACCCCTGGGCAATGCCTGGAACTGGGCCAGGAGTATATTGAGTCGACGCGTATCCAAAGGGGGACGGCGCCTTTCTTCATTGATAAAATGCCCAATAATTTTCAACACGTGGCGCTGATTAGCCTCATACTGCCCAATGCAAAGATTATTGATGCCCGGCGACATCCCTTGGCGACTTGTTTCAGTGGCTTTAAGCAGTTGTTTGCGGCAGGTCAGACCTTCACTTATGGACAGACCAATATCGCGCGTTACTTCAGTGATTATGCTCGCTTGATGGCGCATTGGGACGAGGTTCTTCCTGGTAAGGTGCTGCGAGTTAAGTATGAGGCGGTTATTGCCGATGTCGAGACCGAAGTTCGGCGTATTCTTGATTATTGCGGGCTGCCCTTTGAGGAAGCTTGTTTGTCTTTTCATGAAACGCGTCGCGCGATCCGTACCGCCAGTTCTGAACAGGTTAGACAACCAATTTATACTGATGCAGTGGAGCAGTGGCAGCATTATTCTGCGCACTTGGAACCTATGCGGGCCGAACTATCCCATTGGATCAACGAGCACAATGTAAACTGAAGTGTTCAAACTAGAGCATTTATTGCTCCTAGCAGGTAGAATGATCGCCTTCTGGATGCTTTAATGTAAAGATCTGAATAAGGAAAGGGGAAGTACTGACCTGCAGGGCGAGTACGACTTAGGGATTAAGGCGGTAAAGTTTTGTTGAAACCATTGATTGAAACCATTGATTGGAACCATTGATTGGAACAAAGGGCTAAGAATTAATAGAAGGGC
>CAZGCW010000025.1:0-27377 GCA_964524295.1 uncultured Pseudomonadales bacterium | reverse complement strand
ACCAGACCGCTTTCTCGCCGACTCCCTATCGATGCCTTCCACATCTGCCAGCATCTCTCTTAATGACTTTTTCAGCCAACTGACCACCTCATCTGCGATTTCGACATTCCTGCGGTGACTCATGGAGGATCGGTCCATCGCCATCCCTTCCAATAAGAATACGGTGACCCGGTTGGCCAGATTGAATCTTTCCGATAGTGCTAAATCCGGGAAAATCTTTTCAGCTATACTTCGCCAGGACTTCTGATATTCAGCAGTCGCCGGCCTAAGCACTGATTCAAGCTCAGGATCAGTTCTAGCCGCCATCTGCAATTCATAAAATATCGTAAAGAGAGGTGACTTGAGCTGTTCCCAGAAGGTGTCGATACCTTCTTCCATGAGACTATATTTAGCATCAAAATTGAGTCTGGTCAGCTGCTCATTAAACAAATCCAAGCGTTTTTTATGAAGAAACAAAACAGCAGCATGGATCAGTTCAGATCTCTGTGGGAAGTGGTGAAGCATGGCCCCTCTTGATACGCCCGCGGCAGCTGCAACTTTCTCCGTCGTTGTATTGTTGTAACCCAGCTCCAAAAAACAGTCGAGTGTGGCTTCTAAAATCAGCGCTTTAGTGTTTTCACTTTTCGTCTTTTGCCAGGACTTGTTCCCTTCTAACTCATCGATTGGTATCGTCACTAAATTTGAATTCCCATTTTACTACTGATGGCTAAAGCTGAGATACTAGCGCAGTTAACTACCGCAGTCACTTCCACTATGACCAGACCGAACATTCTACTCGTTACAAAAGGGCACCCTTTCTCTCGAGGAGCATTTTTCGAACTCTTCGATGAACTTGATGTTGACTATACTCATGTTGAACAACCCGCAGCTTGCCACCTACTCCGGAAAGAGTTTATGGCTGACTATGACTGTGTCGTTTTTTATGACATGCCGGGTATTCATTTTTCACCTGGCGGCCCAGACTTCTCAGAACCGACCAGTGAATTTAAATCACAATTTCTAGGCCTGCTCGATTCAGGCAAGGGCATGCTATTTTTGCACCATGCCATTGCTGGATGGCCAAACTGGCCTGAATACGCAGAAATTGTCGGAGGAAGGTTCCTTTATCTACCGGGAACACTAAGAGGCAAAGACGTTCTCGACAGCGGTTATCGCCATCATACAACTCACGAAGTGACCGCACTTGAACCCCAGCACCCCATCCTTGACGGCTTACCGTCGAGCTTTTCAATAGAGGATGAGCTCTATTTATTTGAGGTGTTTGAGGAAGATGTTATTCCGCTCCTGAGAAGCGATTTCGATTTCACCTCAGACAATTTTTATTCTGCCGCGAAAGTCGTAAAGGAAGGTAAGATGAACTCTAATCAAAATTGGGCACACCCCCCAGGCAGTAATTTGGTCGGTTGGGTCAAGCATTATGCAAACAGCCCAATCACCTATTTACAGTCAGGCGACGATCCGATTGCCTGGGGAAACGAGACTTTCCAGAAGCTATTGAAGAATGCGATTGACTGGTCCGCCAGCAGGGCTGCTTTAGACTGGGCAAAAAAACAAAAATCCTGACTCTGATTCAGGCGTTACAAGCAACGACCGTCTTGCCTAAGTTTTCACCGTTAAACATGCCTATCAAAGCTCGAGGCAGGTTTTCAAAGCCATCCACTACATGTGTCTTATAGCGAATACGACCATCGGCTACCCATAGACTGAGCTGCTCTGTCGCTTCCTTAAATCGGTCAGCATAGTCCACGACAATAAAGCCTTCCATCCGAGCACGTCGATAAACCAGGTTGAAATAATTCTTTGGACCCGGAATGGGCCCTTCCAGATTATATCGGGATATACCGCCGCAAATGACGACACGCGCATTCATCGCTAATCTTGCCAGACACAGATCAAGAATTTCACCACCCACATTGTCAAAATAAATGTCAATGCCTGAAGGACACAATTCTGTCAGCCTATCTCCGATATTCTCGGTTTTATAATTAATCGTCCCATCCAGACCGAGCTCCCGCAAAAATTCGCATTTAGCATCACTACCTGCCAGACCAATCACGGTGCAGCCTTTAATTTTGGCAATCTGCGAAGCGATCATACCAGTGGCACCGGCAGCTCCACTGACTACAACCACTTGGCCTTTGCGCGGCGCTGCCAGATCCAGAAGGCCAAAATACGCTGTCATACCGGTACCACCATAGACTGAAATCGCCGCCAACGGATCCTCGTTGGTAGCAAATTTTCTAACCTTTAATCTGTTCGGATTCAGGCTCATGTAATCCTGCATGCCAAACGAACCCAGTACCAGGTCACCGATTTCAAAGTCAGTATGCTTTGACTCCATGACCTCGGCGACCCCATTAGCCCTCATGACATCACCAACATCCAAGGGCGCTGCGTAATCCGCCCTGTTTTCCATATGCCCTCTCATGGAGGGGTCCAGAGAAATATATTTCGTCCTGACTAGAATCTGGTCCTCAGTACAGGTTGGAACAGCAACTTCCTGGTACTTGAAATCACTCTCTTTTACCCAGCCCCGAGGCCTTGCCGCCAACAAGAATTGCCTGTTCATCTTAATTCCTCTCCTGAATGAGTTTAAATAGCAATCCGGAAAACAGTCTTGACTGACTCTTTTTCCTTCCCTAGTCTTAACTAACCAAACAAAAATAACAAACTAGCAATAATATGGGATTACATGAAGGCCTGACGGCGATTGTCACAGGGTCAGCAAGCGGCATAGGAAGAGCCAGTGCTCAGCGTCTCTTGGATGAAGGCGCTAATGTGCTGTGTGTCGACCAGCAGACCGATGATGATCTTTGCCATGATCATGCCTTCGGACTGGCCATTGATGTTACGGCGGTCGATGCAACGGAAACAATTACAAGCGCAGCACTTGAGCAGTTTGGTTCGATCGATTTTCTTATCAATAATGCGGGCATGGTTGGCGGCTCATCCATAGAATCAATGGAATTTGAAATATGGGATCGGATTATGAGTGTCAACTTGCATGCAGTGTTTAAACTCAGTAAAGCCACAATTCCTTATATGAAAACAAGTCAAAGAGGGCGAATTATCAATATTGGATCCGTGATGTCGACGCTAGCAGGAACTTCCATGGGGGCTTATACCAGCAGCAAGCACGCTATCGCGGGCTTAACCAAGACCCTGGCTCTCGAACTGGGTGAATTCGGTATCACTGCAAACTATATTCAACCCGGCGCAATCGTCACCGGAATCACTCAGCCGGCGATTGACGCCGACCCGCAATTCAGTGAATTCTGGATAAACAAATCACCACTCAAGCGCCTCGGCCAGCCTGAGGATATTGCCAACGCAATTAATTTTTTGCTGTCCAAGGATGCCTCTTTCATTACCGGTCATGGACTGGTAGTTGACGGAGGGGTAATGAGACAAGCATGATCTTTAGTAACAACCAAAGGAGTATATGATGGATTTACAATTGAAAGGACACAATGTGCTGATTACCGGGGGTACAAAAGGAATCGGCAGAGCCATCGCCGAAACACTTTCCGATGAAGGCTGCAACATTGCCCTGTGTGCTCGCAACCCAGATGATGTTGCGGCAGCCCAGGAGAGCATCGCTGCTAAAGGGGTTAAAGTCGCTGCCCAGGCCCTAGACGTCGCTGATGCCGATGCATTTACAGCCTGGATTGCCGAAGCCGGTGAAGCCCTTGGCGGTATCGATGCTTTTGTTTCAAACGTCAGTGGCTCTAACGGCAAAGGTGATGATGGCTGGATCTCCCAATTCAACTACAACATCCTCTCAGCAGTCCACGGCGTTGAGGCCTGTAAGCCGTTTTTTGCCAATTCCAGCAACCCCAGCGTGGTCATGATTTCCACCACAGCAGCGTTAGAGCATTTCATGAATGCAGGCCCTTACAATGCCATGAAAGCAGGCCTGCTTAACTATTCCGGTGCCCTGTCGCAGGAACTGGGAGCCAATGGCGTCCGCGTTAATGCCATCAGCCCGGGGCCCGTGTTTATTGAAGGTGGCTCCTGGGACATGATCAAGACAAATATGACTGCATTCTATGATTCCACCCTGGCGCAGATCCCACTGGGTAGATTGGGAACCGCTGAGGAAATAGCGGCTCAAGCTGCCTTACTGATCAGCCCGCTGGGCGGGTTCACCACCGGGACTAACGTCGTTATCGATGGTGGCATGACCAAACGGATCCAATACTAAAGCGGAGAAACGCATGGCTGAGAATGCAATAAGAGCCTATCTGGTCGCAGCTGGGGATTATCATGATATTGATTATGCGAGATTGGAATTACTGAAACTACTGTCTGAGAATGAGCTAATTCGAACGACAGTAGCCAGTGACTATAGTGACCTGGAAGCCATTCATAATTCCGACTTCCTAATCTCCTACACCTGTAACCTAGTACCAACCGAGGAACAGCAGATTGCACTGCGCGAATATGTGGCTTCAGGGAAGAAATGGTTTGCACTTCATGGGACTAACTCAATCCTTGAGTTCCTGGCCAGCGGAAAGGTGGATACCCCCGACAAAGCACCCGTATTCATGCAGACGCTGGGCAGTCAATTCTTAGCTCATCCTCCGATCCAACTATTCCGAGTCGAGGTATCAGATAACAACCACCCCTTGGTCAGCGATATCGGCGAGTTTGAAACCGACGATGAACTCTACCTGTGCAAAATTCATGGAGATATAAAGCAGCTGCTGCATACGCACTTCACTGGAAAAGCGGATGGCTTTGTCAATGAAGACTGGCCAGATGATGAACAAAGACCCGTCTATTACATTAATTCGGTCGGCGAAGGCGAGGTGCTCTACCTTAATCTCGGGCACTGCAGAGGCCACTACGACATGCAGCCGATGGTCCCTTATTACCCCAATATAGAAAAAGGTTCCTGGGATAAGCCCCAGTATTACGAATTGTTAAGGCGGGGACTGGCGTACTGTGCCGGACATCCAAAATGAGCAGGCCGTTTCGCTTTGCTGTTCAAAGCTTTAATGCTGAATCCGGCCCTGACTGGGCGGAGAAGGTAAAACGAGCCGAACAATTGGGTTATAGCGCCTTTCATCTGGCAGATCACATTATTGGCCCAGGACCGGCACTGACCCGAACCAATCATCCTATACAGGGCCTGGCTGCCGTTCCGGCAATGGCCTATGCTGCTGCAGTCACTACCGATATTAAAATCGGCTGCCGGGTATTTTGCGTCGATTATCGCCTTCCCGTTACCTTAGCCAAGGAAGCAATGACCATCGATTTATTGTCCGGTGGACGACTGGAGTTAGGGCTCGGCGCTGGCTGGCTAGCGGATGAATACCAGGCTTTAGGTCTGCAAATGGATTCACCCGGTACCCGCATCAACCGCCTAGAGGATGTCATTGCTGGGGTCAAAGCCTATGCCTCTGCAAAGCCCGTCGATATCGACAATACAACCTTATCCTGGCACGAGTTTGACGGCCTGCCGAAACCTATCAGCAAACCCTACCCCCCTATTATGATCGGAGGTGGATCGCCAAAAATTCTCAAGTTAGCCGGTCGAGAGGGTGACATTGTCAGTTTTAACTTCAATAACAGGGGGGGTGTCATCGGCCCAGATGGTATTGCAACCTCGACAGCAGCAGAGACGCAGAAAAAACTCGACTGGGTTAAAGCCGGCGCCGGAGCCCGCTTTGACCAGATTGAACTGGAAATCGGAGCCTACTTTACCTTTGTCACCGATCACCCAGAACCTATTCTGGACAATTTTTCACAGATGTTTAACTTATCCGAAACAGAAATGCGACAGCATCCCCATGCCTTGTTTGGCAGTGAAGAGACCCTCTGCGAAGAATTGAACAGACGGCGAGAACAATATGGTATTTCCTACATTACTGTGGGCGAGGACGTGATGGATGCTTTTGCAGGAGTTGTCAAAAAACTATCCGGACATTAGAGTGAAGTAGCAATCATGCTCAAGTCATGATAAAAACAATCAACGTTGACTGTTTTATAAGGAAAGTCCCATGCCCAGCCTAAAACATGCGTTAACCGGTGGAGTATATGAACTACAAGCTGATGGTCTTATCAAAGTCACTGAAAACGACCAGATCGGCTTTTTTCACGCAGATGGCGCGTATGAATCAGGGGAATTAACCCACGCTGATCTGCACCTGCTGGGTTGGCTCGGGGGTAAACAAACCGACCCCACGGCCAATCGTCACGCCCAAGCACTGATCAAGAAAAACAAATAGGAGAATCTGAATATGGGTTCCGAAGACCGTCTCGATATTACAGCGCACTCGACTGGCATCAGTTACCAGGATTTGATCGCAAGTGATCGAGTTCAAGCACCCGATGTACTCAAAATGGTGAGTCCGATCAACCTGCCTACTACCAAGGTTGCTGTTTCTCAATTTACCACAAGAGAATTTCATGATCTGGAAATGACTAAACTCTGGCCAAAAGTCTGGCAGATGGCTTGTAGAGAAGAAGAAATCCCTCGAGAGGGAGACCATATCATCTACGAGATAGGTAAGTATTCAATCATTGTCATTCGGACGGAGGACGGTATCAAGGCACATCACAATGCCTGTTTGCACCGGGGCAGACGCCTGCGAGACAGAGATGGACGGGTGTTTCAATTCACGTGCCCATTTCATGGTTTCACCTGGAACCTAGATGGTAGCTTGAAGCACATTCCATCGAGATGGGATTTCCCGGATATCGTAGATGAGGAATTCGGCCTTCCCTCAGCCAAAGTTGGCACCTGGGGCGGCTGGGTTTTCATCAACATGGATGAGAACGCCGAACCACTGCATGACTTCCTTGGCGTGCTACCAGACCATTTCAAAATCTGGCAACCCGAAAATTGCTACATCCAAGCGCATGTAGCCAAAATCATGGCAACAAACTGGAAGGTAGTACAAGAAGCTTTTATGGAGGCTTATCATGTCATCATGACGCATCCGCAGATGCTACCCGGAATCGGAGACGAAAATTCGCAGTACGATGTATGGGGTAATATATCCAGGGCTGTGACACCTAACGGTACCCCCAGCCCACACCTTAGCTATAACCCGGATGAACAGGCCATGTTCGATGCCATGTCTGATCGAAGAATGGATGCACCTCCTATCGTCGAGATCCCTGAGGGTATGACCGCGCGAGGCACTTCAGCGGCTGGGTCTCGACAGACAGCGAACGATCTAACCGGCCGAGAAGTATCAGACGCCGAGTTAGTCGATAGTATTTATTACACCGTATTCCCCAACTTCCACCCCTGGTCGCCGTTTAACCGTATCCAATATCGATTCCGACCGTACCAGGACGATCACAGAAAAAGTGTCATGGAAGTGTATTTCCTATCCCCCTTTAAGGGAGCGCGTCCCGCACCGGCAAAAATCCACTGGTTAACTGAGGAGCAGGACTGGACAGATGCGGAAGAACTGGGCATGTTGGCGAGAGTCTTTAATCAGGATTCTATGAACCTACCGAACGTACAAATTGGCCTGGAAGCGGCGCAAAATGAAGAAGTCACCTTCTCTCGATACCAGGAAACAAAAATCCGCCACTTTCATCATCTCTTGAATGAATACCTAAGCCAGACATAGTTGGTTTAACCACTTTGTTTAACTACCTTGTTTAACCACCTAAATGAAGGAACAAACACAAAAAGGATCATCAATGAGTCTTGAGAACAAAACAGCGGTCATTATTGGGGCTTCGGGAACCCATAATTTTGGTGTCGCTATCGCTCGAAAGCTGGCGGAAAATGGCTGCACGGTCGTCGTCTCCGGTCGGCGTCTTGAACCCCTCAAAAACCTAGCTACTGAACTGAACGGCCTGGCCGTCGCGTGTGATATCAGTGATGAAGCTCAGATAAAAACCCTGTTCGAAACAGCCCATGCTGAAACCGGCAGAGTTGACATCGCTATTAATAGTGCCGGTGGCCTGGCCGCAGCGCCCATATCAATGTTAACAAAAGACCTGATCCAACCCACCCTCGACACCAGCTTTACCGGTGCTCTGCTGTTTATGCGTTATGCAGCTGAACACATGGACAAGGGTGGTTCGGTTATGACCATATCGTCTTTAACCGCGCGCCTTCCGGGTCCGGCCCTTGCTGTCTATGCTGCCGCCAGGTCAGGCATTGATTTTGCCATCCGGGTTGCTGCAGTTGAATATGGTGCCCAAAACATCCGCTTCAATTCAATTGCAGCCGGACTCATCCAAACTGACATGACCGATGCTATGTTCCAGGATGATGCCACCGAGAAGCGATTTATCCCGCATATTCCACTCGCCAGGATGGGTAACCCCAACGATATAGCCGAAACTGCGCTATGGCTGGCCGATGATGAGAAGTCACCCTTTATTACAGGCCAACTGATCGATGTATCTGGCGGACAGCACATGGGACGATTACCCCACTAACAGATAGCAATTCAAGCCTGTACCACAGCTTAGTACAGGGCCCTTATCAAGGAGAATTAATACAAAGATGACGACTATATTAGCGCATATCGAAATAGAAACCGGTCAGGAAGCGGTTTTCGAGAACATCATGGCTGATATGGTGGAACACACCCTTAACGAGGAAAAGGGCGTACTCCGCTACGAGTACTACAAAGGTCAAAAGGAAAATTTTTATTATTGCCTCTTGTCCTTCACCGACAAATGGGCCTTCTATCTGCACCAGAATTCAGACTACCACGAGGGACACGATTTTGGATCAGTCATAAAATCGATCCAACTCGAGTATTTGGACCCTGTTTCAGATGCAAACCCTCTTAATCCAACCATCGACGAGCCACTATCAGATGATACGAATGAGTCCATGCGAAGGGCGCAGAAACTCTACCCTATTGGAATCGCCGATTGGTGGCAAAACCGTAGATAAACAGTATCGTCTGTGACGCTGCTTCTTTCCATTCGATAAGGAGAACGACCCATGTCACCAGAACAAATCGTGACTGAATTTATCCATAGCTGGAATCACTTGGATTGGCAGGCTGTTACAGATGCCCTGCATGAAGATGTGGTGTATCACAACATTCCAATGGAAAAAATCCAGGGTAAACAAGCCGCTGCAGCGTTCATCACCGGCATGCAACCAAAGGCCGTCGACTGGGTCATGCTCAACATGGCCAGCAACGGCAATATTGTCTTAACCGAGCGAATTGATAATTTCACCCTCGCCAATGACAAGCTATTGTCGCTACCCGTTATGGGCACTTTCGAGATTGAGGACTCTAAAATTATCGCCTGGCGCGACTACTTTGACTTAACGACGTTTACGTCTCAGATGGCTTGATCGATTTACAAACCCGGGACTCTGGACTAAATCAGTTGGAACTATTCGTTCCTACCTGTTCAATATTTCGCACAGAGCCTTTTTCAACATCGAATACCCGTCGGCTCTCTAGCGCCATATCTACGCCAGTCACCCGCACAAACTTAGCGTCAGTGGGATAGTCAATTGAATGGATCTCACCAACATCAAACAGGCCCGCCTGACCGGGCTGCAAACGAAAAGTCCTGACTGGCTCAAGTTCGCCATCATCCGGGCTATCGCCAACAGTCGACCAGATTGTCATATCGGTATAGTGTGAAGTTTGTCCATAGATCGCCCATGAATTACCGTGATCGTGGGGGGGTGAAGTCCGCGGCTTGGTCATATTGTAGGTCAATACGCAAAAGTGCAGTTCCGGGTCCTCAAAAACCTGTTTCATACCCTGTCCACTGTCGGGGCCGAGATAAGCAGCACAGAAATCAGTGTCACCCAAAAGCAATTCAAGCTTCTGCCTGACCACGTCCCTGCCCTTGGCATTATCACTTTCAAGCAGAATTTCTCGGGCATCAATGCAAAAATCCTCTAATGAGTAGGCCATTTCAGTTCTCCAGACGGTAGGCCAAGAATTATGCTATCTGCTGCGACCGATGGCAATTCCATTACAGAGAGCGCTTCGGTCTATCAGAAAACTCGAAACTGCGTGGTCGCGTCACGCTCAATCTGTTCGACAAGCGCCACCTCCCAGGTCAGGTAATCACGCATGAATTTCTCCTGGGCACTACGATGTTCGTAGGGTTTATACCAGACATCATTAGTTTCCCCTTTGATATGCTCAAGGCCTGAAACTGTCATTCGATGCTCCGACACCCACTGCCGATTTCCACCCATTAAAGCCTGCACATCCCACTTACCCAGAGCCTGAGCTTCTGTCAATGCCACCCTGGCAAGCAATCCATCATTTGAGGTCAACACAATCGTGCTACTTTCTGGTAGATCTTTAATCACCTCATGCAGGCGTGCCCGAACACACCATAATGCGCCGGGGATATGCTCATTTTCATACTCAGTACTCAACGAGAGATCAATGACAATAACGGTATCGAGCGTGGCTGCCAACGTGGCTGTCGTGACTGTGGCTTCTCTCATATCGCCTAGCAATGTGGGCTGCCTGGCTCCGGATTCCAGCCTGTCAGAACCCGTTCCGCCTTCAAGCACAAAAACATGTTGCCAGCCCATCTGAATTAGCCATGAGGCTGTCATGGTGGCTCGAACGCCCACATCGTCGGCAAGCACAAGGTAAGCGTTCTTGACAGGGACGTACTCATCCGTTGCCTGGACAAGCTGACCACCCGGGGCATTAACATACTCCGGCAGGTGGCCCTGAAGATACTCTGCAGGTGAACGCACATCCAGTAGATAGGTGGTGCGGCCCTGATCCTGCAACCAGCCCTTGACTTCCTCAGCCGTAACTGTAGACACGCCAAATCGCTTCGATACCCTTTCTGCTGCAGCCAGCGCCTTCTCTAAGCCTGTTCTGCTGGGTTTTTCTGCCTGCCGGGTAGCGCCCCGTTCCAACTCGAATCCTGCTAGATGCCAACCCATAGTGCCGTCCTTTAGGGCTGCAACTCGGTTGGGGATTCCGGCATTAATCAGGCTCTGCGCACCGATGATCGAACGTGTACGTCCTGCACAATTTACAACAACCATGGTCTCTGGATCCGGGGCAATGTCATGAATACGGTAAGCCAGTTCTGCTCCTGGCATATCAGTCGCAGTCGGGATATTCATATTGTTATATTCGTCAAATGGCCTGGAATCAACGACCACCATATTGCTGCCATTATCTAACATCTCTTTTACCTCAGCAGCGGCCAGATGCGGTGTATCGTAATGATGCTCAACGAACTCACCGAAGGCTTTGCTGGGCACATTAACGCCGGAGAAAAGTTCCAAATTCGCCGACTGCCAAGCCGCTACCCCGCCTTCCAGTATCATAACCTGCCGGTAACCCAAATCGGTTAATCGAGCGGTGGCACGCGCACCTGTCTCATCCTGGGTCGAATCATCAACAATAACAATTCGAGTATCTCTACGCGGTATAAGGTCACCGACGAGCAATTCCAGACGACTCAATGGTATACAGGCCGCAAACAACAAATGTGATTCCGAAAATTTTCCCTGTTCACGTACGTCTATCAGTGCCAGCTCTTCATCTCCTTGAAGTAAGCTCCTGAGATCCAAAGGGGAAATTTTGTCCATACTATCTCCAGTTAATTTTACTCTTTGATCAGCCAGCAGTTTACACTGTTTTCACCCGACTATAATTTCAGCCAAGGAATCCAGGCCCAGGATCAAACCGCCTAACCCCATACTCCATATCAAGCAGGCTAAAAAATCCAGGAGTAGAAAACGTTTCAGCGGCATCTCGGTCATACCCAGTAGTAAGGGTATGATACTCCTCACCATGGTTAACAATCTGCCTATCACCACGGCAAAATCGCCATACCGGTACAGCCCTGCAGCTGCCTTGTCTGAGATCACCTGCCGTTTCAACATAAACTCAGAGGTTCTCAGTTTTGGACCTAACAACCGACCCATAAAAAAACCCAGTTGATCTGATAAAAATGCGCCAACGAATGCGGTCACCATGATGAGCGGTAAGGACTCAATATGACTCGTATAAAAAACCGATGAAACAGAAAGTAACACCGCCCCAGAAACAAACAACCCTAAACCAGGGCAGGCTTCAGCAAAAGCCACTAGAAAGATGATCCAGAATGCATATTCCTGCTGCATCTCCAATACGCTGAGTAACCCATCAATCATCTCTAGGGATTCCCACCAAAATCAAATCCATCGAGATTGCCCACACTCCGAAGTTGATAACCATTTCGCCTAGTTCTCGTTGAATCACGCAACATCTATCATTTCTGGTTTCCACTCATTTCAACATCCAAACAGATGACACCCGCCGGAACCAACCCTTCTGACGTTTTGTAACGTCAACTGTAAGACGTCCAATTCTATCTATCCCAGCTAATCCCGACCACACCGGGTTGACGTGGGTACCTCTGTTGCATTGAACCAGAGACTACCCTATTTTTTACCCGGCGATTGCCTAACCCCCGGCATCATGACCGAAAATACTAACCTCACAGACAAGTCCCCTTGTTGACCTGCAATGGCTTCTTCAGTTGAAAGTACTGCACCCGGTTCTTCGTATCAGTGAAACCCGTGGCCACAGGCTACAACCCCTCGGTCAAACTGAATCGACTATTTTAGTACTGACGACTCCCCAAAGGGTTTAAGAACTGATACATTAAACAATCAGCCATGATTGTTTTTCTAAATTAACATCCTAACTGGAGCAAATAAAAACAGAGATTGTTTGGAACGAAAAAAATACTAACAACCAAAACTGATAACTAAAACTAAAAGCAAACCGTGTTACTACCCCCAATTTCCTGTAACTCGAGTTAGGTGGCCTAACCGGGTACCTACAACAAAAACAACGGGGTTTGATTGAACAGCCACAGGCAGGGGTACCCAAACTATGACAATAAATACCCACAAAACTTTTTGCCGATTCTGTCATGCCTACTGTGCTATCGAAGTGGATGTTGAAGATGGTCAACCCATAGCAGTGAGAGGAGATACAGACGATCCTGTTTACGGCGGCTATACCTGTATTAAAGGCCGGCAACTACCCGCGCAGTACAGCACACCCAAGCGAGTCAAAAATACGCTGAAGCGGCAAGATGATGGAGACTTCCAGGTCATCGATATCAATGATGCCATGGACGAGATCGCAGCCAAAGTAACTCACCTGATCAAGCAATATGGACCCAGGTCAGTGGCCACCTATGTCGGCTCATACGGATATCAGAATTCTGCCGCTTTACATTTGGCAAAAGCCTGGCATGCCAGCGTGGGCTCAACCTCCTACTACACTTCGGTCACAATTGACCAACCCGCGCGGCGTATCGCTGCATCACAATTTGGTACCTGGGGTGGTGGAACACATGCTTTTACCGGTGCTGACGTTTGTATGATGGTAGGCAATAATCCCGTTGTCTCTCAGTACACACCCTTTGGCGGACCGCCCCCGTTTAGTCCCTACGCCCGACTGAGGGCAGAAATAAAAAAGGGTATGAAGGTCATTGTCATTGACCCACGCAAAACAGAAGTGGCCAATCGAGCGACCCTCCATCTCCAGGTTAATCCTGCTGAGGACCCAACGTTGCTGTCTGCCATCATCAACTTTATTTTCAAACACGAATTATATGACCACGAATTCTGTTCCCATCACCTTCAGGATCTGGAGCAACTCAAACAATTAGTAGCACCCTTTACTCCTGAATATGCCGCCGCCAGGTGCAACATCGCGGCTGACGACATCATCAGCGCTGCACGGATATTTGCAACAGCAAAAAGAGGCGTCGCGGTCACTGGAACCGGGCCAAATATGGCCCCCCGGGCAATTCTCACGGAACACCTGGTGTTATGCCTAAATTCTATCTGTGGCAGAGTCAATAAAACCGGCGAACGAGTCCCGAATCCAGGGCTGCTTCAACCACCCAGACCCAGGCGCGCGGAAGTTCTGGAGGCTCAACCTGCTTTTCATCATGGCCCCAAAGCTCGGGTACGCGACCTGGGCCAGATTATCGGCGAAATGCCAACCGCAACCTTGAATGATGAAATTCTTCTAGAAGGCAAAGGCCAGATTAAAGCCCTGATTTGCCTGGGCGGCAATCCTATCGTGGCGTTCCCTGACCAGGATAAGACAAAAAAAGCAATGGAAAAACTAGACCTCCTGGTCTGCGTCGATCTCTACAAATCGGCAACTGCAAAACTGGCTGACTATATCATCGCGCCTACCTTGAGCCTGGAACGAGACGATATAACCATGCTGACTGATACCTGGTACGACCAGCCCTATTCTCACTATACCCGTGCAATCCTGCCAAAAAACGAACAAAGCCGAGAAGAATGGGAAATCTACTGGGAGCTTTCAAAACGCTCGGGTATTCCCATGGAACTACCGGGGGGACCCTTGTCCATTGAAAACCGACCCAGCAAATACGAAGTCCTGGAAAGGTTAACCCCAGGATCAAGAGTTCCTTTAAAAGAGATCGCCGCAAAAGGTAAAGGGGCTATCTTTGATGAGATCCAAGTCATTGTTGAACCTGGACAAGGGGACCAGGGTGCACTCTTACAACTGATGCCAGCCGGTATTTCCGAACAGCTCACTGAGGTCGCAGAAGAGACCTACTGGCAATCAGGAAAGATCACCGATGCAGGAGCAGAGTATACTCACCTCCTCATTAGCCGACGCCTAAAACATGTTTTTAATTCGTCAGGCCAGCAGCTCAAACCTTTGCAGGAAAAGGGTACAACCAACCCCGCCTACATGAACCCTGAAGATCTCGGTAGCCTGGGCATTCAATCAGGGGATTTAATTGAAGTTCAGGCAGCGGCAGGGTCACTGATCGGTGTTGTTGAAGGCGCTAAAGATATCAAGCCCGGCGTTATTTCCATGGCGCATGCCTGGGGTGATCTACCCGATAATTTTGGCGATGTAAGGAACAAAGGCGCTAGCACCAACCGCCTGGTTGATGACGATAGGACATTCGATAAGATCTCTGGTATGCCTCGCATGAGTGCTATCCCCGTTAACGTTAGACATATTCCCGAAGAGGTCGCTTGATATGACTGCTTTTGCCAGCCAGCTGGCCTCTGATCGACCCTCTGAAATCGCCTTAAGAGATCCGCGACAGGCACTTACTTGGGGGGACATCAATGACATCCTGAATCGTGCGGCCAATGCTTTGCAACGACTTGACCTGGGTGAAGACAGGAGAATTGCCGTATTTGCAGAAAATGCAGTTGAAACCGCCCTGGCTAATTTAGCCGGTCTCATCAGTGGTGCTTCCGTGGTGCCTATCAATTTTCATCTCAGCGCCGAAGAAGTCGCTTATATTCTCAATGATGCTGATGTCAGGCTGCTCTTTGTCGGTCCCGAAACCTGCTCGCGTGGCCTGCTGGCTGCAGATAAGTCAGCTGTCAACACGGTCATTGGCTGGCGCTGTGAAAGCGATCAGCATGCCCTGGACTGGCGAACCTGGCTTGCTAATAGTTCCAGTCAAGAACCTGATGACCGTGTTAAACCGAGACCGAATCTACTCTATACGTCAGGAACGACTGGCAGGCCCAAAGGAACCCATTTGCCCCCCACCATGTTTGCAGGGGGCAATACCATAGCCGAACATTTAGACAACCTGAAAGCGAACCCGCTGGCAAATCAAGGCCCACACCTGGTGGTGGGTCCCATGTATCATACCGGGCCACTGAGTGGAGCCCGCCTGCTAGCAGCCGGGACGCCATCTGTCATTCTGACTAAATTTGACGCTGAAAAAACACTCGACGCGATTACAACATACCAAACAACCTCGTCTATTATGGTACCGACTCATTTCGTCCGGTTACTGGCGTTACCTGAAGAGATCAAAACTAAATACGATGTTTCCTCAATGATCCAAGTGAGTCACACCGGCTCAAAATGCCCAGTCGACATTAAACAAGCTATGATCGATTGGTGGGGACCGGTGTTTTTAGATGCCTATGGTGCCAGTGAGGTCGGTACTACCTGTGTCATTTCCTCGGAAGAATGGCTGAACCACCCTGGATCAGTCGGTCGGTCAATACCGCCTTTTACAGCGATTATTCTCGACGATGATGATAACGAGGTGCCCCCTAATACAGAAGGGCGACTTTATTTCAAGGATGCCACAGGAAGGGGCGTTATTTACCACAATGATCCTGAAAAATCTGCTGCAGCCCATATTGCACCAGGCGTTTTTACGCTCGGCGAAATCGCCTATATGGATGAAGAAAACTACGTTTATATCACTGATCGTTTCAGCGATATGATCGTGTCTGGGGGTGTTAATATTTACCCAGCAGAAGCTGAACAGATTTTGATACAACACCCCCAGATACTCGATGTCGCCTGTATCAGTATTCCCCATGCAGAGATGGGAGAAGAATTAAAAGCGCTGGTTATCCTTGACAGCCACACTGAACAAGCCTACGAGGATGAGATTATCGCCTTCTGCCGGGCCAGACTGTCTCACTTCAAATGCCCCAGAAGCGTCGATTTCGTTGACGATCTTGGCCGAAATACGATGGGTAAAATCAATAAGCGAAAATTACGATCACCTTATTGGGAGGCGCAAGGCTCATGACTGATCAGCACATCCTGTTTATCAGGCATGGTGAAACCGTGGCCAACCAAGCCCACATCGCTCACGGTCAAAGCGACTCTTTACTCAATCAAAGGGGAATGGAGCAGGCCCGCTCTGTAGGCGATCGATTACTTGACTGGCCTATCCCTTATCACCGAATTTATACCAGCCCACTCTCACGTGCGATGAGTACCGCCAAACTGATTAACGAACGAACAAACCTGCCTATGGCGTCAGAACCAGGATTGATTGAATGTCATCTAGGCGACTGGGAAGGAGTAAGCTATCAAGCCCTAAGGGAACACCGTTATGCTGAAAGAGCCATCGCTGATGATCACTTCTCGGGCCATAACGGTGAGTCCCCTGCTGTCATATCAGACCGCCTCACGCAAACCATTACTCGATTGCGCCAGAATCATCCTACGGACAACCTCATTCTAGTCAGCCATGGGGCCGCAATATGTCACGCAATGGCAGCCCTGATCGGCACTAAGCCTTTGTTTGGCTACCAATATCTGATGCATAACGCAGCTATAACAGAAATAAAACTCAGTTCAAAACCAGAAATCATAAGACTGAACGATTACCAACACCTACCTTCACATCTGCTTTCTGAAGGGATACCGCAGGCCCAGTCCCAAAATGCCTGATTTCCCTACTTGCACAGATGAACTGTCTCTTGACTGGCTACAAGGCCAGTTGAGCCAGACCTACCCGGAAACTATCCTGGACGGTTATACGCTGGAAACAATTGGCATCGGCCAAGGCTTCATGGGCCAACTGGTGCGCATCCAACTCAGCTATCAAACGCTCCAGGCCGATCTCCCTGAATCAATAATTGCGAAGTTTGCTTCGCCGAAACCTGAAACCCGCGACCTGGCAGCGAAAATGAATTACTACGGTAGAGAAATCGGATTCTACCGTGACTTTCAGTCAGCACCTGGCATAGACATCCCCGCATGCTTTACAAACGAATACGACCCGGTAAGTAATCACTTTGTACTACTGCTGGAAGATCTGGCGCCCGCAACGCCAACCGATCAAGTGGAGGGAAACTCAGAATCCGAATCAGAAAGGGTCATTATCGAATTTGCTGGACTGCATAGCTACTGGTGGAATAGCGAGTCTCTACTCGAGGCATCATGGACACAGTCACTGGTTGGGGCACAGCCCATCTCAGAAACCTTGGATCTCTTCCTTAACAGTGTGCACCAGGCAGAAGAAACCCAACGCTTTGCGGCCTATCCTGAGATGCAGCGACTCATACCCATGCTAAGGCCTCTTTTTAGAATGGAACCACCACCCCCGTTTCCCTTTACGCTGGTTCACGGAGACCTTCGAAGCGATAATATTTTCTTCCCAAGAAACAACAAAGGCGAGTTCAAAGTCATCGACTGGCAATGCGCGGGTATTGGTCAACCCATGACTGATATTGCTCGCTGGATGACGCAAAGCATCTCTATAGAACAACGCCGTAACACAGAGCACCACTTACTACAGCTTTACCATCAACAACTCGTTAAAAATGGCATCACCAATTACAGTTATAAATCAATGCTCAACGAGTACAAACTGAATCTGGTTGTGACGCTGTTAATGTTTTCAATGAGCATGGATGATATCGATCAAAGCTCTGAGCGTGCGGCACCCCTTTTCCATGCGATGTATTCGCGCCTGGATGCCGCTTTGGCCGATTGGGAAGTTGAAAAAACATTGAAGATCCTTCCCTATCTGATCCCTTTCATGAAGTTTTCCACCTGGATTAAAACTAAATTAGCGAGGCCTACCCCATGACCTATGCCCTGGATAGCATCAATCCGTTTGACCCCGAAGTACTGGCATGCCCTTACGACTTTAATCAAGCCCTGCGCGAACTCAATTCGGTCTATTTATGTCCAAACACAGGCGTCTATTTCATTTCCAACTACGATCTCGTGGTTGAAGTTGCCAAGAATGAAAAACGCTTCTCTAACCGGTTCTCAATGATTCAAAGTGGTGTGGATACGACTCCAGACCCAGAGATGATCGCCATACTGAAAAAAGGCTGGCCCAGAGTTGACACCATGTTAACCGCGGACCCTCCTCAGCAACGACGCTATCGCTCGCTCTGTCAAAAACCTTTCTCTGTTAGCAGCGTCGCCAAGATCCAACCTTACATCCATGACGTTGCCAATGACTTAATCGATCAGTTCATTTCAAAAGGTAAGTGTGATTGGATGGAGTCATTCGCCGTTCCCATGCCTGTTCGCATGATCGCCTATATCCTGGGCGTACCACTGTCGGATATGGAGCTATTCAAACAATGGTCTGATGCCAATGTTGCTTCGTTTTCTGTTGGCCAGACTCGAGAAGAAGCGCTCCGATGCGCTGAACTGGTGGTCGATTTTCAACACTATTTTGCTGATAAGATCGAAGCTAGAAAACTAAAACCGACAGGTGATGTGCTGTCCGATATTGTCAATTCAAGTGCCGATGGTGAAACACCCATGGATATGGCGGAATGCCTATCGGTTATTTCTCAGTTGCTGGTAGCCGGTAACGAAACCACCACCAGTACTTTTGCGGAAGGCATGTATCTGCTGGCGAAACACCCCGACCAACTTAAAATTGTTCAACAGCGGCCAGAGTTGATACCCAACATGGTAGAGGAAATGCTCCGGTTGTCGACACCAACAAACCAAATGTGGCGAATCTGTCTGGAAGATACCCAACTGGCCGGTGTTAATATCCCTAAAGGGGCTACCATGATGATTAAATTCGGCTCAGCAAACCGCGACGGCCATCAATTCGAACAGCCAGATGATTTCGATGTGACACGAGAAAACCTGAAAACACAAATTGCTTTTGGACAAGGCGTACATCATTGCCTGGGTGCGCCTTTAGCAAGACAAGAACTCATCATCAGTTTCCAAAACATTCTTCGGCGAATCACTCATATCCGTTTGCCCGAAGGAGAGCCCGAATTGACTTTTCAGCCTAGCTTGCTGTTACATGGACCCATTGGCCTGAATATCGAATTTGATCGATGTGAGTAATTCATGAATACCCTAGACAGTCGTTTGAACTGGAAACTGATTGATAACCTGCTCGAGGATGAGCAAGACCCGTGGCGGGTCCAAATGTTGAGTCAGCTCAAACAGCATATGCAGGCCGAGTGTGGCGGTGCATTGGAAGAGCTCATGGCTACAATGATACCAGAACCGGTTTTTCACAACTGGTCTGGGACAACCGATTCGGGGGCAAAGGGCGCGACGGCTTTAAAGGCATTCTATAGCGGCCTTATCAGTTCCGGTTCAAATCAATTTCAGTACACTATCGAGCGAATTGTAATTGGAGACGATACTCTCGTGACCGAAGGGAAAATACAAATCCCTTTTACTGGGGAGATGCTGCAGGCAATGGGTAATACCGATGCAAAGGCAAATTGCTTCTATGCCACCGAAGGCCGCACCGTCACCTTCTGGCCATTCTCTGCCGACGGGAAAATCATCGGAGAAGATATTTACTCCACCACCTCTGACCTGGGAGACGCTGAAGAGGTTATCCTGAACCCTTACATTTATGGAGAATCAATCTGATGAAAGCCGTCGTTTTTCATGAACCAGGCAAAGCACTCACACTAGAGGAGGTCCCAGCGCCCGCTCTGAGTAAAACAGAAATGTTGGTTAAGGTCAGTCATTGTGGAATTTGTGGTACTGATATCCATGCATCTCGAGAAGGCCCATTCATGGCGCCTCCCGAGACCATTTTCGGGCACGAGTTCTCCGGTGAAATCGTCGCTATTGGTGAGGACCTGGAAGGCAAAAACTTCGCCCTAGGTGACAGAGTGACTTCACTGCCTTTCATCGAAGATAAGACCATCGGGCTAGGCCAGATCACGGGTGCATACAGTGAATACGTCAAAGTTGGCTACGACCTTGTAGTCAAGCTTCCTGAAGAAATCAGCGATAGCGACGGTGCGCTGGTCGAACCACTCGCGGTAGGACTTCATTCTGTCAAACAAGCCGGTTCCGTCAGCGGTAAAGACATCCTGGTTATTGGCGCCGGCCCCATCGGCCTGACCTGCGCCTTATGGTGTAACTTTTTCGGTGCTCGCAATGTTGTGCTCAGTGAAATGTCGCCGACCCGCCTGGAAATGGCCAGAACATTAGGATTTAGTCAATTTACGGATCCTAGCTCAGATGTTGGTGAGCAGTTCATAGCACTAACGGGTAATGCACCTGATGTCCAGTTCGAGTGTGTTGGTGCGACCGGATTGATTCAGGAATGTATCATGAGGGCACCTAAAGGCGGCCTGATTATGGGCATCGGAGTCTGTGACAATCCGGATACCATTGTCCCGCTGGTGGCTTTCAGTAAAGAACTCGCGATTAAATGGGCTGTCGGCTACGACAAGGAGGATTTCGAATTCACCATCGACATGATGCTAGCAGGCCGTATCAGTGCCACACCTATGGTCACCGATGTCATTAGTCTGACTGAAGTACCCGCTTTTTTCGAGAAATTAAGGACACCCACCAGTCAGTGTAAAGTACTCATCGATCTGTCACTTGGCTGAAAGAATCCGTCATGGTGCAACCATGAGTTTACCCTGGTGTCCGCCTGAAAACAGCATCATGAGTGCCTTGGGAAACTGGTCGATACCCTCTTCAATATGCTCAGGCAATCGCAAACTACCGTCTATAACCCATTGGCTCAGGTTTTCTTGCATTTCCGGAAAGTCCTGATCGAAGTAATTGACGGTAAAACCGGTCATAGATGCGTTCCTCTCTGCCAGCTTCAGGTAGTTGGAAGGACCATTGACTTCGCCAACGCGTTCATACTGAGAGATCGCACCGCAAATAATAACGCGAGCACCAACGCTGATATTAGCCAGCACATCGTCAAGTATTTTTCCGCCAACATTGTCAAAAAACACATCCACTCCATCAGGCGCCAACGCCATCAATTGATCACCCACCTCGCCCTTTTTATAATCAATCGTTGAATCACAGCCTATCTCTTCCCTAAGGAACCGACCTTTGTCTTCACCACCGGCTATGCCTATCACAGTCGCACCCTGCAGCTTTGCAATCTGACAGGCACAAGAACCCACTGCTCCAGCCGCTGCGGATACGACAACGACATCATCTGCCTTTACTTTTGCTACCTTCATCATACCTGCATAGGCGGTCATCCCAGTTGTCAAACCAAGCACGCCGAGATAGCATCTTGCCGGCAACTGGCTGTCTTCCAGTTTCTGTAACATCACACCCGGCAGCACAGCCACTTCCTGGGCGCAAACCGGCCCAAATACAGCATCACCCTGCTGCAAGCCTTCAAACTGACTATCCAGCACCCTGCCGGTACCCAATGCAATGACAGCATTCCCCAGTTCTGCCGTGCCGTGAAAAGCAGCTTCATCGAAGGTAGTCCGGATAAAGGCATCAATAGACAAATGCTCAACCTGGACCCGCACCAACCCATCGGCGAGTTCACCAACATCCTCTTCAACAAGACTCATATCTGACGCTGTGATTTGGCCTTCAGGCCTGCCTGTTAACACTACCTTACGATTTTTCACTAGGGTCCTCCTGAAACTCGAATATTTTGCCCGGTGACCCAGGCAGAAGCGGGAGACAACAAAAACAAAGCTGCAGCACCCAGGTCCTGTGGTGTACCCAACCGACCCGCAGGCAACCTGAGCATTTTGTCTAAGTTAGGCAGATCCTCTTCTTTAAGTTTTAATGCCTGCATCATTATCTCGGTTGGAACCGCACCCGGCATAATACAGTTAACTCGAATTCTCGGTCCAAGCTCCTGAGCAAATGTCTTGGTCAGCATATTGACTCCGGCTTTAGCAGCAGAGTAATGCCCACTGCCAGCAATAACGTCTTCTGCCGCCAGGGAGGAAATATTGAGTATCCGACCTTCTGCCATTGTCTCGGCTGCCACTTGCGTACATTGCCAGACCGCCGTTAAATTCAGAGCAAGTGTTCGATCCCATTCCTCCTGATCAAGCAGATGCAAAGGTTTCTGTACTGGCGAGCCGCCTGCATTGTTCACCCACATGTGCAAGCCCCCGGTTTCATCACAAGCAAATTTCGCCAGCCGATTGACTGCATCCAAATCTGTTACATCGGTAGCACAACATTTAGCTGTACCACCAGCGGCATTTATTTCATCCGCCACTCGCTGTATTTCATCAGCCCGTCTCGCGGCGCAGATTACGCTGGCACCGGCTGCAGCTAACACTTTTGCGATGCCTTCACCAATCCCTCGTCCCGCGCCTGTGACAACGGCCGTTTCACCTGTCAGATCAAATAAGTCATTTAGCATGTACATCCCCGCCCTGTTTTTGTTAAGTTAAAACCGTCAACCTTGACGGTTTAATTAACTCACCATAATAGCGTCAGGTCAATTATGGTTTGATAGTTTTTTTCAATGGAGATTAAAATGTCCAAGACTAAGCTAATCGAAATAGCAAAAGCTAATCTCGCGCATGCCAGAGCCGGAACCATCGATCAAACCGAAAGCATTTCCCTAGTTCCTGCCGAGAACTACTTCGATAAAGATCGTTGGCAATTGGAAATGAAGCAAATCTTCAGACGGTTGCCCCTGCTGATGGCCTCCACCGCAGAGTTACCAAAGCCCGGTGACTGGAAAGCGATGACAGCCGCGACCGTACCCATCCTGCTATGCCGCACAAAGAATGGCCAAGTCAAGGCCTTCTTTAACATGTGCAGTCACCGGGGTGCCCAGATCATGGCTGAAGGACGGGGTAATACGCATCGGTTTACCTGTCCTTATCACGCCTGGTCGTATGATACAGAAGGCCAACTCACTAGTATCTATTCAAATAAGGAATTCGGCGAACTCGACAAACAATGCCACAGCCTGATTGAGTTACCCTGTCTTGAAAAAGCAGGACTGATCTGGGTCATTCTCGACCAGAATTCATCCCTTTCTATTCAAGATTTCTTATGCAACTACGATGAAATGCTGGCGCATTTTGATTTCGCTAATTGGCATCATTTCGCCCATCAAACCATCAAAGGTCCCAATTGGAAAATAGCTTATGATGGCTATCTGGATCTTTACCATCTCCCTATACTCCACAAAGACACATTCGGATCTGACTACCCTAATAAGGCAAATTATTATAGCTGGGGGCCACACCAGAGAGTGGCGGGTCCCGATAGCTCACTATCACAATACGAACAGCTCGACGAATCGCAATGGCCTGTCAATCAACTCTTAAATGGCGTATGGACTATCTTTCCGCACATCTCTATCGCCAGTTTTGATGGGGGCGGCCGAAGCATCATGCTGTCACAGCTGTTTCCTGGTGAAACACCGTCAACCTCGTACACTATCCAACATTATTTAATGGAAAAGACCCCCACCGAGGAGCAAGCTGAGGCGGCCAAATCCCAGTTCGAATTCCTCAAGTACGTTGTTGAGCAGGAAGACTATGCCACTGGCATCAAGCAGCAGACAGCACTCGAGTCCGGGGGGAAAGATCATGTCATGTTCGGCCGTAATGAAGGCGGCGGACAGCGTTTTCATGAATGGGTGGAGCGCCTGATCGCAACTCCTGATAAAGACCTGCCTGGCCTATTCCCAAAAACCGATTAAAACTGCCAAGACTGCTGGCTGCAGGAGAACCATCTGGAGTGTATGCTTACGACGACATTTAAAGCCCTGACACTTCTTTGAGCGGAGCAAATATTTAATGGACAAAGCAGAAGATCACGAAAGAGTTTCTATTTATCAACTCGACGATGACGACCGGGACACACTACTGCTAGAGCAAAAGGAGTGTGTTTTTAACTGGTGCACCAAGGACGAATGGCCAATGGGTGTGATTATGTCCTATATCTGGCGAAACGGTCGTATCTGGCTGACTGCGGGCGCGCATAGGCACCGCGTTTCGGCTATTCGTCGAAACCCCAAGACGTCTATCGTCATCACCTCCACCGGGACCTCTCTGGGTCGAAGCAAAACCGTTACTATCAAAGGGACCTGTACCCTCCATGAGGATCAAGCCACTAAAGACTGGTTCTATCCTGAGCTTGCCAGTGCACTCAGAGATCATGCTGATGAAGTACAAGCCTTTGCAAAGATGCTCGATTCACCCATGCGTATCGTTCTGGAAGTCAAACCGGAAAAATGGATAACCTATGATGGTGTTAAAATGCGCGACCATGCTTTAGGCACGCTTGACGAAGCAAAACTGGCACCACCACTCGAATCGGATACCATACGATTCCAACAGGAACTCACAAGACGAGGTCTGAACCATGACTGAATTCAAACACATCATTGTCGATCAGCCTGCAGATCACGTATCCAGGATTACCCTTAATCGGCCTGAATCAAGAAATGCCCTCAATAACACCCTTCGTACAGAGCTCTATGGCACGCTGCAGCATAACGATAAAAACCCGGAGATCCGGGTCACTATTATTCGCGGAGCGGGGAAGGCTTTTTGTGCAGGTTACGACCTCAAAGCAAATAACCGCAGTGACCAACCCTTTCATACGGCTGGCGGAGACGGTAACTGGCCCCGTCATGTTGTTGATGGTTTTTTCGGCGTCTGGGACCTGGCTAAACCCGTCATAGCACAGGTACACGGCTATTGTCTGGCCGGCGGGACCGAGCTGGCAACCTCCTGCGACCTGGTCTACGTCGCTGGTGATGCAAAAATAGGCTATCCCGTAGTACGATCGATGAGCCCACCTGATAATCAGTTCTTTCCCCACTTGTTAGGCCTTCGAAATGCCATGGAAATGATGTTAACCGGGGATGCCATCTCCGGCGTCGAGGCAGCTGAACAGGGTTTTGCTAATCGTGCTTTTGCTGCAGAAGACCTGGAAGAAAAAGTCATAGAAATCGCCCAGCGCGTCGCCAAAGTACCCCCCGACCTGCAACAGATGAATAAAAGAGCGGTACACCGACAACTGGAATTGATGGGGATGCGAGCTGCTATTCGTTCCGGTACCGAAATTCAGGCACTGGCATTCCATACTGAATCAACCCAGGCCCACTTTAAAGAATTGGCTGCCGGGCTAACCGATGCCCTAAGCTCACGAGATTCCCAATTCGGAGATTACCGAACCAAAAAAGACTAACACTGTCCTCCGCTCAATGACAACCTGGCTCATCTACCACAACCGGTAGAGTTTCAAGGCGACTCGCCTAGGCCTTTAACAAAAACTCGCCACCGGCCCAGGTTAACTAACCGATACTCAGGACTTTTTGGCCTGGGCGCGGATAATTTCCGCTCCTTTTGGATCAACACCCATGCCATGAATCTGGTGATTGTTGGCATGCCCGAGTTGCTGAAGCGACATCGCTGCTTGTAAAGCTGGCCACAAACCTTGGCTATCCTGCATCTGGTTCACTGATTGCTTGGCGAGCTTCAGCCCCATACTGGGCCGCTCAGCAATATGCTCGGCCATCTCCGTGGTAAAGTCAGTCAGTTCAGCGCGCGGAACTACATGATTAACCATACCAAAAGATTTAGCCTGTTCAGCGGTAATGGCTTCTCCGGTAAATAGCATTTCCTTGGCTTTACGAACCCCCACTTCCCAAGGATGGGCAAAATACTCAACGCCATTCACACCAAACGCAACCACAGGATCAGAAAAAGCCGCATCTTCGCTGGCAATGATCAAATCACACACCCAAATCAACATCAGACCACCGGCAATCACCTTCCCCTGCACTTCTGCAATGGTCGGTTTAGGTAGGTTCCGCCACCGCCAGCAGAATCCGAGGTAAATCTCTTCCTCTATCGCCATGGAACCTTCCGAACCCGGCAGGCCGAATCCACCCCAGGTACCCACCGTCTTAAAATCCGACATCTTTGAGCGATCACGTAAATCATGACCCGAGGAGAAATGCGGACCATCGGCTGCCAATACAATCACGTTGGCAGAATCATCCTGAGCCGCTAAATCAAAAGCTTCGTTCAATTCATAGAGCATGGCCTTATCCTGCGCATTTCGTGCCGCCTCCCTGGCTAAAACAATTCTGGCAACCCCATTGGTAACACCCTCATATCGAATCGTATTAAAAGAATCCATGACCATCTGCTCCTGTTCTGATGCTGCAGTCCTTCACAATGAAGGCTGATTTATATGTGTCTAAAAATGAGTATACACCTGTTTTACCCTGCCGCTTTTATTCTTCGATTCAATCCAGGAGCGGATCCTCAATTGCCCCATAAATGATGTTCTTCAACTGGCCACGAAAATTAAATGTCGCTGACGGCATTAACTGGGTCATGAAGACGACAATAATATCCTCACGAGGATCAACCCAGAAAATAGTCGATGCAGCACCACCCCAGTAATAATCACCTGAAGCAACCTGCCCCGATGCCACTCTTCCCAGCGTCATGGCAAAGCCAAGTCCAAAACCAACCCCTTCATAAGCGGTTTCGGAAAAACTACCCAGGGCCATCTGGGTTAAATCGCATCCCCCAGGGAGATGATTCATGGTCATCAACTTTAATGTCCTTGATCCAATGACCCTGACTCCATCTAACTGACCTCCTCCACGGAGCATCTCACAGAATCTGTAATAGTCTCTGGTCGTGCCGGTCAGGCCGCCACCGCCCGACAAAAAATCAGGCGTGTCGTTATAGGTGCTATGTTCAGGATCATCAATCAACTTCAATGTTTTATCGTTGCGCCGCTGATAATTGGCCGCAAAGCGGTCTTGCTTTTCAGGTGCTACCTGAAAAGCGGTGTCAGCCATATCAAGAGGATCAAAAATATTTTTCTGAAAATACTCATCTAAAGGCAATCCCGACAATGCCTCAACCAGATAACCACAGACATCGGTGGCAAGAGAATAAAGCCATTTTTCAC